>JAURHQ010000051.1 GCA_030833185.1 Gammaproteobacteria bacterium
GTCGTCGTTGAGGTCCGCCTTGAGGCAGGCCACCGCGTAGCGATAGCGGAAGCGGTTGAAATTGAGCTGGCGGTTGTCGCGACGTTTAGCGAAGAACTCGCGATATTTCTGGGCGGCGGTAATCCACTGCTGGTTGCCCAGGGCGAATTCAGCGGCGAAGAGCGGCGTCAGCCAGCCGGTATCCTCCGCCACAATCTCGGCGCGGTACTGCATGAGATCCACAATCAGCGCCATGCTGACACGGTCGTCTGCCAGCAGCTGACGAATGCGGGCGCCGGCTTCGCGGG
Organism: Gammaproteobacteria bacterium; assembly: GCA_030833185.1. Classification (GTDB taxonomy): domain Bacteria; phylum Pseudomonadota; class Gammaproteobacteria. The sequence goes on from JAURHQ010000051.1 coordinate 288, forward strand.
CGCCCACCTTGGTTTTGCGATGTTGTTCGAGCAGCGCAAAGAGTTCGTCGCGCACGGGGTTAGGTACGCTGGCCCCTTCCACCGGCTGCTGGTCCGGCGCGGGCGCGGCCTGCGGCCCTTTCGCTAACACGGCGAGTTCCGCTTCGGCCGCCTTGCGCACAGGATGCTGGGCGTCAAACGACAGGCTCTTGATGAGGCTGTTGAAGATCTCCCTGGCCTGCGCCGGTTTTTTCTCCGCTACCGCCGCGAAGCCCAAGCCCAGCCAGCCGCCGTAAACGAGGCTCGGCTGATAAATCTGCATGGACGCCGCGCGGAACCCGCGGCGCGCCCGCCAGATCAGCTGCGCGCGGTCGGCAGCGCGCGCCGGACGGTCTGCCAGCGTCAGGTCCAACCACGAACCCCAGAACGGAAAAGCGACCAGCGAGAAGCTCAAGTCCTCCCAGACCTGCGAGCGGTACACCTGCTCCAGCGCACCTTCGTCCTCACCCGCCGCGGCCTCGGCGGCACGCAGGCGCTCCTCGGTCTGCTTGCGCATATTGGAGGCCAGCTTGCGCAGTTTGATCAGCACCTCATCCGGTGCCCCCTGCTGGCGGACCTCATCGACCAGCGCGCCGAAGCTGCGCGCGGTGCTCGCGAACTGGGCGGTGTCCGTGGTGGGGGTAAGCGCATCAAGCAGCGCCTGCGCACGGACCAGCGGGTCGCCGGTCGCGGCGGTCTCGGCGCGTATGCTGAGCGGCGTCAGCCCGAGCAGCAGGCAGCAGCACAGGGTCAGCAGGCTGTTATAGATGGCGCGCATCACAGCAGGTCCAGCAGGGCTTTCATTTCGGTCGCGAATTTGTCGCCCATGATCAGCGTCACCAGCCGGCGAGTGATGGAGCTTTCGCCTTCCAGCGTCGCCGCGTCGCCGTTGCCGGCATCGGCAATATTGCGGAACTGATACATCGGGTCGGCGCGATACAGCGCGTGATTGACCTTGCGGCCCACGCGCGCTTCGACCACCGACGGATTGGACAGATCGCTCACATCCAGCGTCGACACCACGCCGCCCTGACTGCTGAAGCGCGACACCGCGCTGATGGCGTCATCGATGTTGGCGTCGGTCGGCGGCGCGTCGCCTACCAGAATCATGATCCGCCGCCCGCCGGTACGCCAGGCGGCGTCTTCGGCGCCGACCTTCAACGCGGTGTGCACCGCCTCGAACATATCGCCACCGCCCTTGGCTTCAAGCGAACCCAGAAAGCCTTGCAGCTTCAGCGTGCTGTAGGTCAGGTTTTGCATGCGGGTGACGAACTCCGGGTCGCCGCGGTCGCGATAAGCAAGCACCCCGAAGCGCGAGATCGGCACCAGCGAGCGCACGGTAGAGGTGATGTCGAGAATGCGGGTCTTCACCTCATCCAGCACCCAGCCCATGGAACCGGTCGCATCCACCACAAACAGCACGTCGAGCCCGCCCTCGCGCATCCCCTGCACGTAGGCGGCGAACTGGTTGGACGATCCGCCCAGCGCGTTGCCGATGCCCACACCAAAACCCGCGGTTCCGCCGCCGCTGCCACCGCCGCTGCCGCCCTTGGTCACCGGGCCCAGCAGCCCCACGGTGGGCACACTGGCGTGGCGCGCCAGATTGGCGCCCGCGCTGTCCTGCTGCGCAATGGCAATTTCTACCGGCTGGGTGTCTTCCCCTGCCCCACCGGCCTGCGCGGTCAGCGACAGCGGCACATTGGGCGGCGGCGGCGTTACCGCCTGCGGGGCAATCAGCACTTCCGGCGGATCGAGTTGAAAGTCTTCCTCGAAGTCGAGCGGCTCGTCGGTCGGCGGCTCCTCCATCTTCACTTCGGGGATCTGATTCTTCGCAACTTCCAGCACCACTTGCCGCTTCTCGCGTTCGGCAATGGCATTCAGCGCTTCCGTGGCGGCCTGGGTTTGCTTGATTTCTTCGCCCACGCGAGAGGACACCAGCCCGTGCAGGGCCAGCGAGATCGCAATCAGCAATAGCCAGATTAAAGGGCGGCGCATGCGGGCGAGATCAGCTGCCTTGAGCGTCGGGCGGGCGCGACAGCGTTTCGATCGCCACGCGGGTGATGCCCAACTCGCCCAGCTGTTCGATGAGCCGCGCAATAAGCACCGCGTCCACCTCCGCATCGGCGGCTATCTTCAAATCCTGCGCGGCACCGGCGCGTTTGAGCGCCGCCGCCAGCTGCGCAGAGACGACCTCCTCGCCGTTCATCAGCATGCTGCCGTCTGGCTTCACCACCAGCTGCGGCGCGGTCGCCGGCAGGGTGTTGCTGGCGGCGGATTTTGGCGGCGTGACCTGCAGGTGCACGTCGAAATTGGCCGCCACGATAAAAAACAGGATCAACAGAAAGATCACGTTGATCATGAAAAAAGTGCTTTCCCAGCGTCGGTCGCGGGCGTCTTCTGCGCTCTGCTTGAGGCCGAAGTCAGTCGTCGAGCGTTGGCTTAGGTCAGACATCGGCTTGCTACTTGAACTGTCGCGCTTCGCGCAGCGAGACCTTGGTCAGCCCCTGCGCGTTTAACACGTCGATCACATCGACCGCGCGCTGCAGAGGCACGCCCGGGTCGCTGGCAACGATGATCGATTTATCGCTACGGGCTGGCAGTGCGCCCGGCAGGTCGGAGAAATCGCGCCGCTCGCCGTCCAGCCAGAGCCCGCCGTCCTTGTGTAGCTCGATATAAATCACGGCGGATTCCTTACTGGTCGCGCCGGCCGCCATTTTTTCCTTTTTCTCGCTTTTCAGATCCATGCCGTGCGGCACCACAAAGCTGCTCTGAAGCATGAAAAAAATCAGCAGGATGATGAAGCAGTCGACCAGCGGCACGAAGGTAATGCGGATCGAGCGGCGTCGCCGACGGCCCAGCGACAGCGAGATTTGCTGAAGCTCAGCCACGGCCCAGACCAGCGGTCAGCACTTTGGTCAGCAGGTTAGAGGTTTCTTCCGACACCCGTTCCAGCCGGGTCTGCAACAGCGCGTGCAGCGCGGTGAAGATAATGGCAATGACCAAACCCACCGCCGTACAGACCAGCGCCTCCCAGATGCCGTTGGCCAGCGCGGACGAGCCTTTCTCGGTGCCGGCCACGGCGGCGAGGTGGCGAAAGGCGTCGATCATGCCCAACACCGTGCCCAGCAGGCCCAGCACCGGCGAGAGGTAGTAGACAATTTCCAGCGCGCGGAGCAGCGACCCGTAGGGTCGTAAAAAAAACATGCCGCGCCGGGAGAGTTCATCGCGCAGCAGTTCGCGGTCTGATGTTTCCAGATGTTCCAGACCAAACTTGATCTCACGGGCAAGCGCGAAGCGTGATGCGCCAAGCGTCGCCAATGCCTGCTCGCGCTCGCCGGCCGACCAGCGGTCTATCGCGCGGTCGGTGGCGCGAAAGCGGCTGTCGCTAACGCCCATGAACTGCAGAAACTTATAGAGGACCATGGCCAGGCCGATGGTCGAGATGACGAGCTGCACGGCAACCACGCTGCCGCCCAGTTCCACAAGAGTCCGGGCTGATTCCCAGGTGTAGGTAATGAGATCCATGCGCTGATGCTTTCTCCGGATGCGAGGCAGGGCGATGAGTTCAACAGCGCCAGGGAGGCGCGCCGCGGCCCGAGTCTACCGACGCGCAGCGCAGAAAAGAAAGGGCCGGCATAAAGCCGGCCCTTCCATTCCAGACAACCGGAGTTGGTCTAGAAGTAGTAGGTCACACGGGCAAAGATTTCGTCCGCGAAATCGAGCGTTTCGATGACGTCGTCGTTCTCACCCGGGGTGAAGTCCTGGAGGATGTTGGCGTAGACGTCGAACTGCCACTTGGTGCTGGGCTTGTACTTCACACCAGGCTGCAGCAGGAGGCCACCCTCGACATCGACCAGCATCGCGAAGTCCGCGCGCCAGATGAGGTTCGGGAAGGGCTGCTGGAAGGCGAACGCGACGTAGTCTGCGCTGTCCTGACCCTTCGCTCGGCCGCAACCCCGGGCACGTGAACCGCTGGCATCGCGGTCGGTGACGGCGTTGGTGGCTTCGGTCGCGGTCGGGAAGCAGGCCAGATCGGTCTTCTCGCTGTGGTCGTTACCGCTCAGGTGACGGCCAAAGAGGTCGCTCTGGGTTCTGTGCATCCACTGCGCCACGAGGTAGGTCGCCGGCAGGCCGGGCACCACGTTGTGGTATTTCTCGAGCACCAAGGCCGAATTGACGTCGGTCTCTTCGATGTAGGTGCCTTCGCGCAGGTCAAGCGAGGTGAACTTCTTGTTCGGCGCCACGCTCACTTCACCGCGGATGATCAACTGGTCAAGCCAGGAACCCGGTTCGGATTCCACAATGTAGTTGGCCGACAGACCGGTGATGGTTTCGCGGTAGAACTGACGGGTGATGTAGCCGCGCGGGAACGCGAAGCCGTTGAAGAAGCCGTCCAGAATGTTGCGGTTCGCCTGATAGGTGTACGCGCTCTTGACGTTCTTCTTGCCGCCGATGTTGTTGAGGATCATCTTCGCACCGGCCGGGTCGGCAAAACCGCCACCCGCCAGACCAAAGACTGCCGTGGTCAACGTAGAAGCGTTGGTGCCGTTCTTCTCGGCGCCGCCATTCAGGAAGCCCAGCGTGCCTTCCATCGGGTTCAGGCGCGAACGCGAGGCGTAAGCAAACCATTCCTGATAGGAGGCGGTCCCCAGCGGGTCCGGCGAGGCGTTAGCGCCGCACTTGCCGTTCTTCATCGGGGTGAGCAGTTCAGCGACGTCTTCGCCGCCGGCCTGGTTCAGGTCAAGCCCGAGGCCCGGGATGCCCAGCGCAGTCAGCACGCGACCGGCATAGTTGTTCGGGCCGTAGCAGAAGGGGTTCGGCGAGCCATCACCCAGCGTCTTCGGGGCGTCGGTCCATTCGACCACACCATCCGGGTTCACGCGGTTGACCGCCATGGCGCCCATGGTGAACTTCTCGGTCAGCGGCATGGAGAGCCGCGCGCCGTAGTTCACGTTGTTGAGCATGTCGGACTCACCGTTATCCCGCCAGGTGAAGCCCGATGCCACCACGTTATAAGGGGTGTTGGTGTTCACAATGGTGGTCGGCGCGGACATCTGGACGAAGGAGTCCAGTTCGAAGCCGTTGCTGAAGGTGTAGCTCACACGGGCCGCCGGGGCGGACACGCGCTTGTCGGAGAACTCTTCGGCCGCGACGTCCAACGTGAAGTGACGGCGAGTGTCGAGACCGTTCGGCACGTCGAAGACGCGGAAGAAGTACGCCTCACCCCAGGCGATCTGCTGCTGGCCCAAGCGCACCCACAGCGGACCCTTGTTGATGTCGATATAGGCGGAAGGCAGGTCCAGCATGAAGCTCGGCGAGTTCCACTCCAGCACGCTACCGGCCTGCTGGCCGTAGAAGCCAAAGTCCGCCGCGAAGCGGCCGCCGGGGGTGCCGATCGGGTTGTTGAACTTGTCGGAGTAGTCGGAGAAGGCGCGGAACTTGACGAAGGTTTTGATTTCGTCGGTCCACTGCGCCATCACGTCGATTTCCGCGCGGGTGGCGAACAGGTTGAAGCTGTTGTCGTCGCGCAGGCTGGAAGCCGTCGCACCGCAGGTGCCTTTCGCGATGCAGCCGTTGGCCGCGCCCGCCATACGACCACCCCAAGCGCCAATATAGGCGCCGGCGGCGGCAGCGTTGGAAGTGGCCGACAGCGCCTTGATGTTCTTCACGTACCCGCCGTTATCGAACGGGACACCCTTGCCGGTGGACAAAGGGCCAGCCTGATTGAGCGTGCCGCCGTTACGCAGACCGACGCCAGGGTTGGTCGCGTTCGGGACGACCTTGCCCATGAACGTATTGGTGGTCGTGTTGTACGGGTTGCCGCTGTCGGACACGGAAACCGCAATTTCCTGCCGTACGAAACCCGAAATATTCACGTCTACGGCATATGCCGCAGTGCCTGTCAGCGCGCTGGCGGCGGTGCCACCGGCGAGCATCAGGTGTTTAAGTTTATTTTTGGCCACTCCCGCTCTCCTCTGTTGAACGTCAGATTACGTCTCGTCCCCCGTTTGCAAACTGCCGTGTTAGCCGGTTTTACCGGTTTTTTTGGCGGCTTGCCGGGTTGCGCTTATGCAACAACCGATCTTTTTTTGGCTGCCCGACTGCGGCATTAACGCCACTTTTTCGAGCTTGCACCGAAATCTAGCCCATGCCCACCCGATGATCAACGGGTTTTATCCTCCATTTTGTGGAGGAACCGAAGTTTTTTCGGGCGGGCTGAGCGGCGCGCTGCGTTGTGCTACCGCAACACGCGGGCAATCACGCCGTCGTGACCGCCCACATACACCACCTGCTGAACCAGCGCGCCCGCGTCGCCCTTGGTTTCCACTTCGCCCATGGCGACCGGCACAAACCAGTTACGCACCACTTCCTGGTCGGTCGAGGAGGTGAAGGTGCTACCGCCGTCGCTGCTGCGCAGAAGCGCGCGCATGCCGGTGGCCACGATTTCGCCCTGCGCAGAGGCCCAGATGCCGAACAGGTTGGCGTTGGAACCGCTCTTCAGCGTCGTCCAGGTCGAGCCGTTGTCGCTGGTCTTCATGACCAGTCCTTCCTGACCCGCCGCATAGCCGCTGCCGTCCGGCAACAGGTGCATGGCGAAGATGGATTTCTCACCCTTGTTCGCCAGCGTGAAGGTCTCACCGCCGTCTTCAGAGACCAGCACATAAGCAAACTCGGCACCCAGCACGATGCGGCCGTTGTCCTGCACGTCCACGCTGTAGATATGCGGCTCGTAGCCGTCATCCCGGTAGGACGCCCAATCCAGCACCTTCGGCTCCCAGGTGGCGCCGCCGTCTTTGGAGCGCAGGATGGTGCCGAACTCGCCAACCGCCACTGCAAGGCCCGCAGCGTTCACGTCGACGTTCAGCAGTCGCTTGTCGCTGTTCGACTTGCCCGCCACCCATTTGCCGTCTTTCTGGATCAGCACGGTGCCTTGCTGGCCGACCACGATGCGGTGGTCGCCACCAATGCCGATGCCGAGCAGGCTGACCTGGGTACCGGATTCCATCTTGGCCCAGGTGCTGCCGCCGTCTTTCGTTTCCAGGATGTAACCGGCACCGCCACTGGCATAGCCGTTCTTGCCAACGATATTGATCCCGAAGATGGCGTCGTGCGGGATGCCCTTTTGCACGATTTCCAGCTGCTTGGCCGCGGCCTCATCGGCAGCGGTGACGGCCAGCGGCATGGCGCTGGCCAGCAGCAGGGTCAAACCAGAGATCAGGCCTGCGCCCCGGCGTTTTTTGAAGTTGCTCTTGTCCACGTTGTCCTCGTTCCAAAAAGTCTTGCAGAGATATCGATAAGGGTTTCGGGGGCCTGACCTCAGGCCCGGTACGCCGACAGGTCCATCTTCTCCGAAATCAGCTGGTCTTCGGCGGCAATGAACTTGGGCTTGACCCACCACACCAGCAGCGGCAGCACAATCAGCGAAATCACCATGTTGATGGTCATGACCATCACCAGCAGCAGGCCCATGTCTGACAGGAACTTCAGTTTCGACAAGAAGTACCAGGGCATGATGCTGATCAGCACGATGGTCGCGGTGAAGAAAATGGCCTTGCCGGAAGTCTGGATGGCGTGCTGGATCGCGGCGCCGTAGTCCTTGCTGTCCTGATATTCCTCGCACATGCGGCTGACCAGATAAATACCGTAGTCGATACCCACGCCGATACCGATACTCGCGATTGGCAAGCTGTTCACGTCCAGACCAATGCCCAGCAGCACCATCACGGCTTCAAGCATGAAGTTCGAGAGGTTCACCGGAATCAGCAGGATGAAGCCAGCCACAAAGGAGCGGTAGGCGTAGCTGGTCACAAAGAAAATGATGACGTTGAGCAGGCCCAGAATCAGCCACTTGTTCTGGTGTACGACGTCGTTCACCGACTGCTGAAGCGCGATCGCGCCAGTGGCAAGCCGAATGCGGAAGTTGGGGAACTCCGTCCCCACCGATTCGACCGCGCGCCGCGCCTGATCCAGCGCCATGTCCACGGTTTCCTGCTTGTTGTCCTTGTACCAGAGCGACAGCGTGCCGTTCTGCATGGTGAAGTCGGACACGTGGCCATAGTTCTTGGCATTTGAACCCATCAGAAGCGCTGTCACCGAACCGTCGACCGCCGCATCGGTATTGTCGAGCGGCGCCATCTTCGGGTTACCACCGCTGATGAGGCGGCTGGCTTCCGGCAGATAGTCGCCAAAGGACAAGGTTGCTTCTGGCGGCGTGGGCTCGGACTCCACAAAGCGCTGCACCTTGAGCATCGTCGCCAGCGTTTCCGCCTGACGCAGGATGCGGGGCGCCTTCTCACCCTGGAAGGAATCGCCGGCCGCTTCGTCCTTGCCTTTGGCTTCGAACACGATTTCCAGCGTCATCAAACCCGGGAAGTGCGAGTTAATGGCGCGAACCGCGGTGTTGAACTCGGAGTCGTCGAACAGCAGGTTGCTGCCCTCCACCGGGTTGCCGATGCGCAACTGCAGCGCCAGCCAGATGGAGATGACCGAAATAACCGCCACCACCGCCGTCGTGGCCGGGGCGCGGGCACCGTGCGACAGGCTGGCCACTTTGCCCAGCATGTTAATGAGGCCGTTATGCCAGGTGACCTTCTCGGACTTGCCGATAAGCACGTCCACGTTCTTCGGCGTGGGCAGGTAGGAGGCGAGCAAGGCGGACATGAATACGTCCGTCGGAATCAGCGCCACCGCCCAGGTGCCGGTGAAAATCGCGAAGCGCTGCATGACCGGAATCGGCGCGATAGCGATGAGGTAGAGGCAGACGAAGTCGGTGATGATGCCGAGGATACCCGGCGCCATCATCACGCCCAGCGACAGCGTGGCGGCTTTTTTCTTGTCTTTTACCTCGTGGAGGATTTCGTAATAACGCTCGAGGTACTGCACGCAGTGCGAAAAGGCGCGCGCGACCAGCAGCATGGGCACCACCATGATCAGCGGTTCGATCGGCTGCTGCAGCCAGCCGGTGAGCCCGAAGCCCCAGATACCGCCGATGATGCTGACGGTGACCGGTGCGACCACGCCCGGGATGTTGCCCATGTAGAAAACCAGCGACAGCACCAGCGCGCTGGCAGTGATCGCGAAGATGGTGAGCATCTGGACCTGATAGTGATACACCCAGCCCGTCAGCATGGGCTGGCCGGCGACGTGCACGTCGTGGTGCTCGTCGCGCATTTTTTCCGTCAGATTCTGGACGTATTTGAAAGTCTCGCCGTAGTCCAGCGTTCGTTCGATAAACGTGGCCGACACCAGCGTGGCGGTCTCGTCGCCCGAAATAAGGAAGGTGCGGACGTTATTGGCGCGGTCCACGCGGGAGCGGAAGTCGGCCAGCTCCTCGGCGGTTTCCGGGGCCTTGGCGTCCATCAGCGCCTTGACTTCAACGCCGTCGGGGGTCGCTTCGGAGTAACGGGCTTTTTCAGTGGCAATGGAGAGGATCTGGTCGTGGTCCACCGACGGCGCAAGGTCGATTTCGCGCGTGATATCCCAAACTTTTGACAGCGTGTCCTTGTTGTAGATGTCCCCGTCTTTCCGTTTGACCATAAAGACCACGGTCAGCGGGTTACCGAAGTTGCCGTGCGCCTTGTAGGTCTGCACGAACGGGTGGTTTTTGGGAAAGAGGTCAGAGAAGACGGTCTTAATCTGAACCTTGGTTAAGCCCACCGCGAAGAACGCGGTGATGGCCATCAGAATGGCCACCGACAGGAGCCGGTTATTGATGACCCACGCGGCGAATCTATGTCTCAGTCCCATTGTTCCTTCAACCTGAAATTAGGGCCGAGGCGCACAACGACAGTCACGGAGAACCGGCCTTGCGCCGGCAGCCACGCTTTGTCCGTTACGAATCGGGGATCCCTTTGGTGAAACGAAAAGCTGTTTTGTTATTGAGAGCGCCGCCCACTTGCCCGGCGAATTCCAGGTGGAATCCGTCCGTCCCCCGTCGAGCGTAGCCCAGTCTCGTCCTGCCAACTTCCACGCGGAAAGCGGGCAAAAAGTGCGACCTCGCCGGACTATATGGACGGCTCCGGGGAGTGTCAATTCTCTGATTTAGGGGAAGTTTTTCTGCTGCGACGCAACAGGTCACTGCCATAGCAGCCTTCTTGGGACGCTGCATGTGGCAGTGGTCCGGACCACTGCGCGGCCCCGTCCGTCGCCCGTGATCGCATGCGTCGGGTCATCTCGAACACGGGTCGCCGGCGCGGGATTTTTCACGCTAGCATCTGGTCATTCGCAGGCGACTTCGTCGAACCAGGGCCCGGTCGACGAACACCCGCAGACCTGCCCACCCCTAACCGCCCTGCGCGAGCGCAGCGGCCAGGAGACCCGCGCCGTCATGAGTCAGAATCTCGCGCACCCCGCACATATCCTCATCGTTGGCGGCGGCACCGCCGGCTGGATGACGGCCGCCCTGCTGGTTCACGCCTGGGGCGCGACCGGTACGCGCGTCACGCTGCTGGAATCGGACGCCATCGGGATTATTGGGGTCGGCGAGGGCGCCACCCCCAAGATGCGACGGTTTTTCCAGCAACTCGGCATTGCCGAATCAGAATGGATGCCCGCCTGCAACGCCACCTACAAGTGCGGCATCCGGTTTCCTCAGTGGTCCACGCGCCCCGGCTACGAGAGCTATTACCACCCGTTTTTCACGATGAGCGACGACGCCTCGATTCGGGCGTTTCATCACAACGTGACGCTGCGCCAGCACAACGTCGACGTGCAGGCCAATCCAGATTGGTTCTTTTTATCGAACTGGGTGGCCAAAAAACGCTGCGCCCCGCTGCCCGACCCGCGCAGCCACTACCAGGCCGACTACGCCTACCACTTCGATGCGCGCCTGATTGGCGACTTCCTGCGCCAGTGGGCAACGGCACGCGGGGTGCACCACGTGGTGGATACCGTGACCCGCGTGACCCAGCTTGAGCATGGCGAGATTGGCGGCGTCGAGACCGAAGCGCACGGCGCGATCGGCGCCGACTTCTTCGTCGACTGCACGGGCTTCGCGAATTTGCTGACCGGCAAAACGCTGAACGTGCCCTTCATGAGCTACAAGCCCTGGCTGTTCAACGACCGCGCGGTGGCCATGCCCACGCCGCTCGAGTCCCCGGAGTCGCTGCCCTCCGAAACCGTCTCCAGCGCGATGAAGTGCGGCTGGGCGTGGAAGATTCCACTGACCAATCGCTACGGCAACGGTTACGTCTATGCCTCGGACTTCATCGACGAGGCCGCCGCCGAGCGCGAGCTGCGCGGCCATTTGCAGCTGCGGGACGACGCCGTTCAAGCCCGTCACCTCAAAATGCGCGTGGGTCGACTGGAACGCAGCTGGGAGCGCAATTGCCTGGCGGTGGGATTGGCGCAGGGCTTTATTGAACCGCTGGAAGCGACGGCGCTGATGATCGTGCAGGACACGGTCGAACACTTCATTGCCAGCTTCGCCGGCGCCCACGACGCTGCGCGGCAGCGCGCGGGCTTCAACGCCAAGATCAACCGCATCTACGACAGCATCCGCGACTACATCCAGATGCATTACAAACTGAATACCCGCGAAGACACGCCGTACTGGATCGCGGCGCGCGAGAACCCCAACGTCTCGGATTCGGTCGCCGCCATTCTCGAGACCTGGGACAACGGCGGCGACCTGCTGGCGGAGATCACCCGGCAGCGCGACCGGATGGCCTATAGCCCAACCTCATGGTTCTGCATTCTGGGCGGCATGGGGCGCTTTCCGCGCAAACCCAAACGCGCTACCGGCAAGCATCAGGCGGTCGATCCGGCGGCCGCGCGTAAGCAGTGCATGGCGCTCTTGCGCTACTTCCCCGACCACCGACAGGCGGTGGACCAGATGCGGCAGCCAGAGGAGGCTTGAACCGCCTCCGGCGGTTGCCGGCTCAGGCGCCCGGCGGGGCGCTTTCGGGTACTGGCCACGGCCACTTGCGACCGCGCACCAGCGCCTGCCAGTACAGCGTCGGCATGAAATGCTTTTTCAGCCAGTACATGCTGAGACGCTCCTTGCCCTGATCGAAGGGGAAGGTCTCGCAGGGCTGCAGGTCGTAGTCGAACTCGGCCAGCATCAGGCGGCCGTAACCGGTGACCAGCGGGCACGAGGTATAGCCGCCGTAGGTCGCCGCCGGGGCACGGCCGGCGGCCACCGCCAACAGGTTGGCGGCCAGCACCGGCGCCTGCGCGCGAATCGCCGCAGCGGTTTTTGATGTAGGTAAATTGCTGGCATCACCCAGACTGAACACATTGGCGAAACGCGTGTGTTGCAGCGTGGCGCGGTTGACCTCGACCCAGCCTGCGGCGTCGGCCAGCGGGCTGTGGCGCAGAAATTCCGGCGGCCCCATCGGCGGCGCCACGTGCAGCATGTCGAATTTCTCGATGCGCTCGTTGCCGCTGTCCGTATCGCGAAATACCGCTTCGCGCGACTCGCCGCGCACCGCCACCAGATCTTGCTTGTAATTGACCTGCACATCCCGCGCGGCGCAAATCTTGACCAGTTCGGCGGCGTATTTCGGGGCGCGGAAAATAGCCCCCACGCCGCAGTTGTAGACGACTTCGCAGGCCGCACGCCGACCGGTTCGGCGCAGGTGGTCTTCGGCCAGAAACATAATCTTCAGCGGCGCGCCGGCGCATTTGATGGGCGTGGTCGGGAAACTGAACACCGCACGACCCGCTTCCAGCCGCTGCAGCGTTTCCCAGGTGTAAGGCACGGTGTCGTAGCTGTAGTTGCTGCACACCCCGTTGCGGCCCAGGGTCTCCTGCAGCCCGGCAATCGCCTGCCAGTTAATCTGGATCCCCGGCGCCACTACCAGGAAGTCGTAGTCCACCACCGCGCCGTCACGGGTGACCACTTGATTGGCCTCGGGCTTGAACTCGGTGACGGCGGTCTGCAACCAGCGCGCGCCGGCCGGGATGATCTCGCGCATCGGGCGCTTGCTCCGCTCGCGCGGAAATACGCCGCCGCCCACGAAAGTCCACAGCGGCTGATAGAAATGCGACTCGGCCGGGTCAATCAGCGTGACCTTGGCCTGACCGGACTGCTGCAGTCGGGCCGCCACCCCGGCGCCTCCGGCGCCTGCCCCTACTACCACTACCCGATGTTTACTACTGCTCATGAGTTGACGGTCTCCGGTCCTGTTCGCTGAGGGTCAGCGCGTGCCGCAGCGGGCGCGCCGGTGAGTACTATAAGTGGCCGCCCTGCCCGGCTCCACCGCCGTCTGGCGCATTGTCCTGACATCCGCCCATCCTCCAGCAGAGGCCGCAGGCACCGCATGATCTCGACCCTTCTTCTGGCGCTGGGCAGCGGCTTGCTCAGCACGCTGCACTGCTGGGGCATGTGCGGCAGCCTGATCGCGGCCCTGCACAGCGGCGCGCCTGCGGCCGGTTTGCCGGCGAGTGCGCGCCACAGGCTGACTGCGCTCTATCACGGCGGTCGAATAGCCTGCTACAGCCTGCTGGGGGCCGCTGGCGGCAGCGTGCTCCCGCTCCCGGTCAGCGCGAATGCCACGGCCTATCGCGTCTTGCAAAGCGTGGCGGCGCTGGCGCTGGTGCTGGCGGGACTGCGGCTGGCGGGCTGGCGACGCGGCAGTTGGCTGGAAGCGCTGGGATTACGGCTGTGGCGCTACATCGCGCCGCTCACCCGCCGGCTCTGGCCAATCGACCGCCCCTGGCGGGCCCTCGCCAGCGGGCTGCTGTGGGGCTTGTTACCCTGCGGGCTGGTCTACGCCATGCTGCCCGTGGCCGCCGCCACCGGCAGCGCGACCAACGGCGCCCTCACCCTGTTGGCCTTCGGACTGGGGACCCTGCCCGGCATGCTCGGCGCCAGCCTGCTGGCCAGCCGACTGACGCCGGCCTTCAGTCAGCGCGGTGTGCGCCGCACGGCCGGCGCCGCGCTGGTCGTGACGGCGCTTGTCTGGTGGACGCTGCAGGGACTGAACGCCGCCCATCATCACGCCGCGTCTGACCCGCACAGCCAGCACGTTCATCCGGGGCCCTAAGGAGACTTACGGCGGCGGCTCGTCTTCATCCATCAAGATGGCTCGCCCCTGCGCTTCCAGATCTTCAAACTGCCCGGCACTCACCGCCCACAGGAATCCCCAGGCGATCAGTCCGAGGAGTACCAGCGAGACCACGATCAGCAAAAAAATGATTTCCACGACGGTTCCTCAGCGGCGGTCGGGGGCGTCGGTTCGCCGCAGACGCTGGGCATTGATCGTGACCGCCAGCGAACTGAGCGACATGCACAGGGCGGCCCCCCAGGGCTGGACCCAGCCACACACGGCCAGCGGCAGGGCGAGCAGGTTGTAGCCGAGTGCCCAAGCCAGGTTTTGCCAGAGCACGCGGCGCGCCCGCCGGGCCAGCTGAAAACTGGCCGCAATCGGCGTCAGGCCCGGCGTCATGCAGCTGAAGTCCGCGGCGAGGCGCGCCTGCTCGGTCGCGTTCGCGAGCGCAAAAGACACCGCGGCGCCGGCCAGCATGGGCGCATCGTTCACGCCTTCGCCGACCACCGCCACCTTGGCGCCCGTGGCCTGCAGCGCCGCGATCGCCGCCGCCTTCTCGGCCGGCAACAGACCGGCGCGCGCATCGGTAATGCCCAGTTCCGCGCCCAAGGCCGCCACCACCGGGGCGCGGTCGCCGCTGAAAATGGCGAGCCTGAGACCGGACGCGCGCAGGGTATCTACCACGGCCCGGGCCTCCGGCCGCAGGACATCGGCGAGATAGAAAAACGCCAGCCATTCACCGTTGCGAATCAGACAAACCTCCTGCAGGGGCAGCGCGGCCGACGGCAGCTGTAGCGCGGGAAAGGTGGTCTGCGCGTAGCGCCGTGAGCCCAACAGACAGCGCGCGCCGTCGACCGTTGCGACCAGTCCAGCGCCCGGCGTCGCAAGCGGCGCTTCCGCGATAGGCCTGGTGCCCTCGGGCGCCGCCGCCATCAGGGCACGCGCCAGCGGATGCTCAGAATGCGCGGCCAGCGCCGCGGCCAACGTCAACACGTCCGACGGCTGCGAAGTCGCCGCGCAAACGGTGCGGACCAGCGCCGGCTGGCCCAGGGTGAGCGTGCCAGTTTTGTCGAAGACCACGTGCGTCACGTCGGCCAGGGTTTCCAGCGCCGGCCCGCGCAGTAGCGCCACGCCGCGCGCTAACAGGCCATCGGTCGCGGCAGCGAGCGCGGCAGGCGTCGCCAACGACAAGGCGCAGGGACAGGAAATCACCAACACCGCCACCGTCGCCGGCAGCCAGGGCAGGTGAGTCGCGAAGGCATAGAACAGCGCCGTAGCCAGCGCGAGCAACAGCACGCCGCCGGTGAACCACACGGCAACCCGCGCGGCGAGTGCGGCCACCGGCGGTCGACGGCGCGCCGCTTCTGCCACGGCCGCGGCCATGCGCGCGGCAAACGCCTCTCGGCCCACCGCCGTCACCTGCAGGATTAACGGGGAATCCAGGTTCACGCTGCCCTGAAGCACGCGCGCACCGGGCGTCTTCGACACCGGCCGGCTCTCGCCGGTGAGCACGTGCTCGTCAACGCTGGAGCATCCCGCCAGCACGACCCCATCGACCGCCAGCCACTCGCCGGGCAGCACACGAACGCGGTCGCCCGGCTGTAATCGCTGCATCAGCACCTGCTGTTCCTGTGTGCCGTTGCTGTCATCTTCCAATCGCCGCACCAGCACCGGCTGCACCTGATGCAAGCGGCCAAGTTGGACGGCGCTAAGTTCCTGCCCCCTCAGGTCAACATAGCGTGCGCCCAGCAACAAGCTGACAAACATGGTGACGGAGTCGAAATAGGTGGGACCCACGCCGCTCAGGAAATGCCAGAGGCTGCCGGCAAAACCGAGCAGAATGCCGACCGACACCGGCAAATCCATCCCGGCCAGGCGATGCCGCAGCGCGCGCCAGGCGCCGCGATAAAACGGCACGGCGCACCAGAGGACCACCGGCAGCGTGGTCAGCAGATTGAGGCCCTCCAGCCAGCGGCGTTGTTCGTCCGCTGCCAGCGGCCCTGCGTCGAAATAAAACGCACTGGCCACCATCATCACCTGCATCGCGCAGAGCGCGGCGATCCCGAAGCGTCGCATGCAGTCCACGCGTTCGCGTCGCAGTTGTTCCTGCTGCTGCAAGGGATCGAAAGGCCAGGCGCGATAGCCCAGCGCCCAGACCGCATCCAGCACCGCCGGCAGGGCGAGTCGCGCCGGGTCCCACCGCACAAACGCCTGCGCATGCGCAAAATCGACGCGCACCGACACCACGCCCTCGACGCGACCCAGTCGCTGTTCAATCAGCCACGCACAGGCCGCGCAACGTAAACCCTCGAGCAACAGGCGCACGGTGCGCTCGCCGTTGTCGTGGGACTGCACGCAGTCACGGGTGAGAATCGGATCATTGAACAAGGCCAGCGCGGCATCGCGTTCGGCGAGGCCCAGCGGGCGCGAGGCTGTGCCCTCGCGCTGACGGTAGTAGGGCGCCAGCCCAAGTGCTTCGATCGTTTCGGTGGCGGCAAGGCAGCCCGGGCAACAAAAGTAACGCGGCGCGCCTTGCGCGGCCTGCGTCAGCGCGGAATCGATGGCCTCGTCGTCGCAGTGATAGCAGCGCGCGAGCGTGCCGTTTGCCGCGTCTGCGCGCAGTGGCGGGCGCTGATTCACAGCCACCGCACCGTCACGCGCGAACACGCGCGCACGAGCTGCTTGCGATGCGCGGCCTGCGCGTGCTCGATGAACCGCATTTACCAACCCTCTTCCTGCGTATATCGCGAAACAATTCGCATTACCGAAAATGGCCTTTTCCTAGCTCAAAACTTGGCATTTAGCTTCGCGCAATATTTCCACAAAGATTACTGGACGAGAGCCCGAAAGACTTGCTTAGATGTAGGGGCGTGCACGCCAGAACACTGCGCGGGTCGGCCCCGACCCCAGCCCCTGCCGTCACCGGTTCACTTGATAACACGACCGCAACAGGAGTAGGCAATGGCAGAGCAAGCGAACTACAACGACAAGGTAGTGCGACAGTTCGCCGTCATGACAATGGTCTGGGGCGTGGTGGGGATGGCGGTGGGGGTGCTGATTGCCGCCCAGTTGTGCTGGCCCGCCCTGAACTTTGATCTGCCCTGGCTGAGCTATGGTCGTTTGCGTCCGCTGCACACCAACGCGGTGATCTTCGCGTTCGGCGGTAGCGCGCTGTTTGCCTGCAGCTACTACGTCGTTCAACGCACCTGCCATGTTCGCCTGTGTAGCGATGCGCTGGCGGCGTTCACGTTCTGGGGTTGGCAGGCGGTGATTCTGGCCGCCGCCGTCACACTGCCGCTGGGCATCACCACCTCCAAGGAATACGCCGAACTTGAATGGCCCATCGACATCCTGATCACGGTGGTGTGGGTCAGCTACGCGGTGGTCTTCTTTGGCACCATCATGCGGCGGAAGATTCGCCATATTTACGTCGCTAACTGGTTCTTTGGCGCGTTCATCATCACGGTGGCCATGCTGCATCTGGTCAATAGCGCGGCGATTCCGGTCACGCTCTTCAAATCCTATTCCGTCTATGCCGGCGTGCAGGATGCCATGGTGCAGTGGTGGTACGGCCACAATGCGGTGGGCTTTTTCCTGACCGCCGGCTTCCTCGGCATGATGTATTACTTCGTGCCCAAGCAGGCCGGGCGTCCGGTTTATTCCTACCGTCTTTCGATCGTTCACTTCTGGGCACTGGTGTTTACCTACATCTGGGCAGGTCCGCATCACCTGCACTACACCGCGCTGCCCAACTGGGCGCAGTCGCTGGGCATGGTGATGTCTATTGTGCTGCTGGCGCCGTCCTGGGGCGGCATGATCAACGGCATCATGACGCTCTCCGGCGCCTGGCATAAGTTGCGCACCGATCCCGTGCTCCGCTTCCTCATCGTGTCGATTTCCTTCTACGGCATGTCGACCTTTGAAGGGCCGATGATGTCGATCAAGACCGTCAACGCGCTGAGCCATTACACCGACTGGACCATCGGGCACGTGCATTCCGGCGCCTTGGGCTGGGTGGCGTTTGTTTCGATGGGCTGCATGTATTACCTCATCCCCCGCCTCTACGGCCGCGCGCTCTACAGCCTGCCGCTGGTGGAAGTGCACTTCTGGGTTTCGACGCTGGGCATCGTGCTGTACATCACCTCGATGTGGGTGGCGGGCATCATGCAAGGGCTGATGTGGCGAGCGGTCAACGACGACGGCACGCTGACCTACGCCTTCATCGAAACGGTGAAGAGCATGCATCCGTTCTACGTCATTCGCCTGCTGGGGGGGCTGTTATTCCTCGGCGGCACGCTGGTGATGTGTTTCAACCTCTATCGGACCGTGGCGGGCGCACGGCCGGTGACCGCGCCCATCCCGGCGCCCGTACTGGCGCACTGAGGAGCAGGACATGGCGAGCTTTCACGACAAAATCGAGAAAAACATCGGGCTGATGATGGTGCTGATCGTGCTGACGGTGAGCATTGGCGGGCTGGTGCAAATCGTGCCGCTGTTCTTCATGCACTCCACCACCGAACCCGTCGCGGGCCTGAAGCCTTACGACGCGCTGCGCCTCACGGGTCGCGACGTCTACGTGCGTGAAGGCTGCTACACCTGCCACTCGCAGATGATTCGTCCGTTCCGCGCCGAGACCGAGCGTTACGGCCACTACTCGGTGGCCGGTGAGTTTGTCTACGACCACCCCTTCCAATGGGGGTCGAAGCGCACCGGGCCTGACCTGGCGCGTGTAGGCGGCCGTTATTCGGATGAATGGCACCGTGCCCATTTGAAAGATCCGCGCGCTGTAGTGCCGGAATCGATCATGCCGGGCTATCCCTGGCTCGCGAACACAGCGGCCGACGCCGACACCATCGCGGCCAAGATGACCGCGCTGCGCAAGGTGGGCGTGCCCTACACCGATGCCGAAATTGCGGCCGCGCCGGAAGCCCTCAAAGCCAAGACCGAGCAGGACGCGCTGGTCGCCTACCTGCAGGGTCTGGGTACCGAGCTGAGCAACCGGCCATGAACGAGCAGTTGCTCGGCACCGTGTTTTCGGCTTGGACGGTGGTGGTCTGCATCCTGTTTGCAGGCATTACGTGGTGGGCGTTCAGCGGCGTGCGCAAGGCAGATTTTGACGCCGCCGCGCGGTTACCGCTGGAAGACGACGCAGATCAAACTGAGGAGGGCATGCCCCATGGCTGACTTCATCCAGGACTTTTGGAGCCTGTACATCGCAATTCCTACCGTGCTTGGACTAATCGGCGTGTTTTGTCTCGCCTGGCGCTTGTCCTCCCGCCCCGCGGCGGGCGAAAGCACGGGCACCTCGGGGCATGTGTGGGACGAAGACCTCACCGAATACAACAACCCGCTGCCGCGTTGGTGGATGTGGCTGTTCATCATCACCGTGATCTTCGGGCTGATCTATCTGGCCCTCTACCCTGGTCTTGGCGCCTACGAGGGCATGCACAAATGGAGTCAACAGGGCCAGCATCAGTCC
>JAURHQ010000519.1 GCA_030833185.1 Gammaproteobacteria bacterium
CGACCTTCCGGGCGACGGTGTGGACGACGCTCACGCTGTCGGCGCCGACGTTGGCCACGTAGAGGGTGCGCCCTTCGTCGGCCAGCAGGAGTTCGCTCGGGTGCAGGCCGACGGCGAGCTGGGCGACGGCCTTCGGGGCGCCCGAGACGTCGACGACGCTGAGGGTGCCGCGCAGGGCGACCGCGCGCGGGTCGACCGCGACCAGCGAACCGCCGGAGGATTCGGTGACGTCGGTCGCCTCGGGGCGGGCGCCGCCGAAGTTGGAGACGTAGGCCGTGCGTTCATCGGGCGACAAGGCGACGCCGTAAGGGCAGATGCCGACGTCGACGGAGGCGACCACCTTGCCGGTCTTCAGGTCGACCTTGGCGAGGGTGTTCGCCATGGAGAGGGCGACGTAGGCGAAGCGGCCGTCCTTGGTCAGCGCGATGCCCAGCGGATTGACGTTCTTGGCGCCGCCGGCGACGTCGATCGAACTGCCCCAGGTGAACTTGCCGTCGGCCGCGACCTGGGCGACGTAGAGGTGCGTGCGGCCGCCCGAGACGACCGCGGTGGCGCCGTCGGCCGAGATGGCCAGGCCGTGCATGGAGCCGCCGCCCTTCGCCACCGGAAACTCGGCCT
>JAURHQ010000520.1 GCA_030833185.1 Gammaproteobacteria bacterium
CATTCAACACCAGGTCCTCAGCCACCGACACCGACAAGTTGGCGTTGGGCACCACCAGGTTGTTGGCGTTGATCAACAGGTTGTCGAGTCTGAGGGTGCCACCCACGGTGCCGTTCAAGGTGACATCGCCGCCGGTGGCCGTCAGCGTGCCGGCGGTGCCGCTGATCGACGTGGAGCCGCCATTGCCGCCGTTGCCGCCGCCGCCGCGCCTCGCCCTCTCTAACCGAAGCCTCCACGCGACAACGCGCCTCTTCGCCTGAACAAATCGCCCTCGGTAAAGCGCGTGCGTGGCGAGCGGCAGGTCGTGCGGCCGGCCCTCTGAAAAGCGGGCGCGGCGGGCAAGCAGCGAAAAGGCGCGGTAGGCTGGGGCGGTGGTGGCGGTGGTGGTGGTGGTGGCGGTGGTGGCCGGCGCGCCGTCGTCATTGTCGTCCACGCCCGTGCCGGCCGCCGCTGCAGACGCATAAGCGAGCGCGGCCGCGGCGCACCGCGCGACGTCTGCACACCCCGCGGGCGGCAGGGCCACCGCCCGGTCCAGGACGGCGGGCAGGGCGGCGACTACGGACGCCGCGACGGGACGCAGGGCGGCTGCTCTCGCCGCCGCCGCGGCGTGCGTGGCGA
>JAURHQ010000521.1 GCA_030833185.1 Gammaproteobacteria bacterium
CGAAGGGAAGGCCGACGAACTGCCAGAGCAGGCGTTCTTCCTTGCAGGAACTCTCGATGACGTGCGGGCGAACGCCGTCGCGCTGAACAAGTAGCGCAGGGGAAGCGCCGACATGCCATTTACGTTGGAGATCGTGACGCCGGAGCGCCTCGCCTGGAAGGGCGAGGCCTCCGCGTTGGTCTTGCCAACGATTGATGGCGAGGTCGGCATCCTGCCGAAGCACGAACCGTACGTAACGGTGCTCGGGCTCGGCGAGGGTCGCATCACCACCAAGGACGGCGGCGTGGAGCTCCTCGCCATCATCGGCGGCTTCGTGCAGGTTCGACCGGACCGCGTGCTGGTGCTCGCAGAGTCGGCCGATCTTGCTGCAGACCTTGACCTCACCGCAATTGAGAAGGCGAAGACCGAAGCCGAGCAGGCGCTCGCCCAGGTTGACCACGCCGATCCAGGGGCCGTAGCAACGGCACGCGCCGCCATGGCACGCGCCCTCCTGCACCTGAACGTTGCGGAGCGCCGCCGCCGTCGCGGCTAGGCCCTCCCCCTCGCACCAAGCGCGCGTGCGTCACACGCCGCGTAGATGGACGCAGCGCCAGCAACAGAGGAGAATCC
>JAURHQ010000522.1 GCA_030833185.1 Gammaproteobacteria bacterium
TGCTCGCCGGCCGCAAGGACGGCCCCGAGGAACAGCTCGAGGCGCACGGGCGCATCGCGAAGCAGCTCGGCGTCTCCGCCTCGATGCTGTACAAGTGGCGGCAGCCCGCCGAGAGCGGCAGCGGTTCGCCGAACCCCCTGGAGCGCACGGCCCAGCTGCTCGCCGTGACCGGCGACACGCGGATCGTCGATTGGCTGGCGCACCGCGCGGGCGGACACTTCGTCCGCGACGAGGCCGGCGAGGCCGGCGGCAATCAGCACGACTCCGAGCAGCGCGTTACTTACGGCGGCGGCAATCTGCACGATCCCGCGAGGAGACTCCTTCGGCTGCTCCAGGATGTAGTTCACTCACCCCCCTTATACGGGTAGGTGATCCAGCCATCGGCGAGCGCGGCAAAGAAATCGGGGGCACCAGGAACCTCGCTCTTGCCCGGCTTGTGATGAACAACTGCGGTGCGCACATCTGCGCCGGCGGCACGCGCTCGCTCTGCCACGAGTGCGAGCGTGCGGCCGCTCTCCCACACCTCATCCACGATGAGAATCGATCGCCCCTTGAGCGATTCATCGGATGGCATGCGTGCGATGGTCGGTGCTGGTCGTCGACCGGCGG
>JAURHQ010000523.1 GCA_030833185.1 Gammaproteobacteria bacterium
AGACGTCCGCGCAGCCGGAAGGCGAGCGAGACGGCCGGATTATAGTGAGGGAAACCGACGGGCGCCGCGAAGTAGGTCAAGGCGGCGAGCAGGGCCGCGAACGCCAGCGGGTTCGCGCCGAGCAAGGCGGCGAGGCCGAGGAAGAAGGCGCCGACGGCCTCGAGGAAGAGCTTATTTCGCATTGGGGGCGGGAAGACGCGCGCGGTCGGTGAGCCAACCTTCGCTGAAGACGGCCATCTCATCGGAGCCGGGCAGGCGGCGGTAACGATAACGCATCTCCCGGGCCGATTCCTCCTGGGCCGCGAGCAGCGCGGCGAGCGTGGCGTAGAGGGGCGTCTTCTGGTTGCGGTGGTCGACGAGCCAGAAGCCGACCTGGCGGCCGTCGACGACCTCGTTGTTGTAATACTGCCAGTAGAGGACCAGCGCCGGACGCCAGGAGAGGAACTTGGTGATCAGCTCGCGGTTGCGGCGCTCATGCTGGACGCCGTCGCCGCCGCAGGCTTCCCACGACAGGCCGCACTCGCCGATGAAGACCCGCTTGGGCGGGAGGCCCGGCTTCGGGGCGAGCTGCAGGTTGACGTAATCCAGGGTGGCCCGCACTTCCTCC
>JAURHQ010000524.1 GCA_030833185.1 Gammaproteobacteria bacterium
CGTCATTCGCGACGTTCGCTACGACGCCCACGCATCGATCGGGGCGCCGGTATTCATGGAACTCGAGTTCGTCCTCGCCCGCGACGGCGCCCGCGGCGTCGCCCCGGCGTTCGTCGGCGTCGAATCCCACCCGAGATTTCGCACCCCCGGCGCTCGCGCCTTCGCCACCGACGTGTGGTCTTCCGTCTTCGCCAACATCGCCGATGTCGACGACGACGACGCGCGCGAGGGCGAGGGCGAGGGCGACAGTGCCCTAGGGCGTGGGATGAATGCGGACGGGAAACCTCGAGCGCACGGCGAGGGAGTGGTGGAACGCGCGATCGATGGGGCGAAAGAGCGCGTCGCGGCGTACGCGCCGTCGACGGAATCGTGGAGCGGGTGCTCGCCGAGCGCGGCGTCGCCATCGGCGCCCGGGTCCTCGTGGGGGACGCGGTCCTGATCGTCGATTCCGATTTCCATGACCTGAGCGCGGCCGGCCGGCATGAGGCCCCGCCCCTCGCGGCCCCGGTCGTGATCGAGGACAACGTCTTCCTCGGCAGCCGCGTCGTCATCCTCAAGGGCGTGACCATCGGCAAGGACAGCGTCATCGGCGCCGGCTCCGTCGTGG
>JAURHQ010000525.1 GCA_030833185.1 Gammaproteobacteria bacterium
CCTTGTGGAGTGTGTCGGCCTGGCTGACGGGCTTGCTGATGAGTTTTTTGCAAGTGTTGGCTGCTTGGCCCATGGCCACCATCAGCCAGGCGGCGGTGCCGCTGTGGTGCGCGCTGGCCGGTGTGGCCGGCGGCTTGCTGCTGGTGATGCGCTTACCCTGGCACTGGCGTGTGCTGGGCGTGCCGCTGTTGTTGCCGGTGCTTTTATGGCAGCCGTTGCGGCCGGCGGCGCCGGAGCGGCGCCGCCCGCCGGCACGGTGGCTGCCGTGGCCGCCGCAGCGGCTGCATTCGCGGCCGCCGCGCCCGGCGACGCCGCCTCGCGCGCCGCGGCCGCCTGCGCGGCCGCCTGCGCCTCGCGCTCGGCAGCTTCACGCTCAGCCGCCTCGCGCGCAGCAGCAGCCTTCGCCGCCTCCGCCTGCGCCTCCGCCTGTGCCTCCGCCTCCGCCTGCGCTTGTTGTTGTTGCTGCTCGTGCAGTCGTGCTGCCGCGACGGCCCCGCGATGGTGTCCCTCGGTATTCAGATGGGCCATCAAGCCCTCCTCCGCGGCCTCCCCCGCGCCCGCCCCAGTCGCGGTGGACGGATTGCTCCCGAAAATGCTCTCCAGCGGG
>JAURHQ010000526.1 GCA_030833185.1 Gammaproteobacteria bacterium
AGAAGGCCATCGACAGCGCCCACGCTGACTTGGCTGCGCGCCTTCACGCTGTTTTTGCTGAAGATCTTGAGGATGTTACTGCGGGCGAGATCGAGGAAGACATCAAGGTGATCCTGCGCAACTTCACCTATGCCTTCCACAGCGCCCGCTCTGATCTCCGCAAAGGTTTGCGGTAGGCGGTAGGCGGTAGGTAGGCGGTACACGCCCCGGGTAGCCCCCGGGGCTTTTTGTTGGCCGGGTAGGTAGGCGGTAGGTAGCCCGGGTAGGCCAGCGCGGTAGGCCGCCCGGGTAGCCCCGGTAGGCCGCCGGGCAAGCCCGGCCGCCGCAGTAGGCCGAGATCGGCCTCGGCCTCCGGCCTCCGGCCTCGCCGATCCGGCCGGGATCGGCCACGGCCGCCCGGATCTCCCGGCCATCGCCCGGCCTCGGCCACCGCGCAGCGCAGCCCGGCCGAGATCTCCCGGCCGCCGCCGATCCCGAGCGCCTGCCCGGCCTTCCCTAGGCCGCCCGGATCTCCCGGCGCTTTTTGTTTACTGGGCTGTTGACTCGCCCGGGATTTATCCCACATTGCCCGGCGATGTCCAACCCTACACCGGGCAATAACTCGGC
>JAURHQ010000527.1 GCA_030833185.1 Gammaproteobacteria bacterium
GCGCCCGCGCCCACGGCTTCTGCCGCCGCGCCCGGCGGCGACTCGACGGCCAGCGCGCGCGCGAGCGCCTCGACTGCGGCGAGTGCGGTTGCGTCTGCTTGCGGGAGCGGCAGCGCCAGCGGCGCGGCCAGCGGCGCGGCCTCGGGTAGCGCGCTGGCGACTGCCAGCGCGCGCGCCAGCGCCTCGCTCGCGCCCTCGCCTTCGCAGCCGCCCTCGCCCAGCGCCAGCGCCAGCGCCTGCGACAGCGCCCACGCCGCCGTGGCGCCCGACACGGCCGCGGCGCCGCGCGTGACGGCGAAGGCGTACGAGTAGTAGGCGCAGAAGGCGGCGCAGAGCGCGAGCGCGGCCGTGAGCGCGGCGCTCGCCTGCGACCTGTGCTTGAGCTCGTGGATCTTTTCCACAGCGCCCTGCACGATACATGACGCGTGCATACGTCCAAAATCTCCGTCTCGCGAGACCTCGGCAGCCTTTGTGCCGACCTCGAACAGCTTGTTCAGCACCTGGAAGTTCTTGTCCGACCATCCGGGCAGGTGCGACACGGAGAGCAGCAGCATCGAACCGTCCGTGCCACCGGCCGCGAGTACGTCACCGGCGCGGTCGACAATT
>JAURHQ010000528.1 GCA_030833185.1 Gammaproteobacteria bacterium
GCGGCCTTGGTCGCCCTCCTGGGCGTCATCCTGATGGTGCGTGGCCCTTGGGGCTCTGCCGGCGTCCTAGGCCTCGTCGGCTCGCAGGTCTGCCTCCTGCTGCTTTACGATGCGATGCCCTCGAAGGACGCGGATTACCTTCCGTTGCAGCTCGCCGCCTTCGCGTCGTTCATCGTCCTCTGGCTCGGCGAACGTCTGGTGAAGGACGACGAAGTCCTGTCGGGACGCGACGCGCGCGCGGCTTTCCAGCTCAGCGCTTTCTTCGCGCCGGCCCTGCTGGCCCTCTTTCTGGCGACCGGCGGCGACCGGGCCCGCGCCACCGTCTCCTTGCTCATCGCCGCCGTCGCCGCGCTCGCCGGGTTGGCGGAGCGCGGACGTAATCGCATGGTCTGCGAAGTCCTGCTGCTGGCCGCCGTGGGCTTCCTCGGCGCCGGCCTCGCCTGGCTGGCTGATCCGCATCTCGTCTGGCTCATCTGGGCGCTGGCCGCCGCCGCGACCTTGCTCGTCGGTACCCGCACGCGCTCGGAGCTCGTGCGCTGGGCTTCCGAGGTCCTCGCCGGCGTGGCCGCTTTCGCCTTCGTCGACCACCTTCCGGTCAAGCCTTG
>JAURHQ010000052.1 GCA_030833185.1 Gammaproteobacteria bacterium
CTCGGCGGGCGTGAAGCGCAGCAGCGCCGCCAGCACCGGCAGCAGCCGCTCCTGCGTGGCGGCGTCGCGCGTGGCCACGAACTTGGTCACCACGTGGCGCAGGTACGCCGCCTCCTCCGCGCTGCCGCTGCGGCCAAAGGGCGACGGGCTCGCCGGCGGCGCCCCGGGGCTCTCGCGCCCCGCCCGCGCGGGCAGCGGCGTGGAGAAGCCCGCGTGCGCCGCGCCGCCGCCGGCGGCCAGCGCGGGGGCCGAAGAAGAAGCAGCGGCGGCGGGCGGCGGCAGCAGCGCCGCCGCCAGCGACACGCCCGCACTCGCCGGACCGGGCGCGACGCCGGCGTTGCCCAGTCCGCCGCGCGAAGAAATCGAAATGCCGGCGGCCCTGCACGAGAACATCGAACAGCTGCAGCAGATTGTGGCGCAGGACCCGCGGGTCGCCGCGCAGGTCATCAAGGAGTGGGTGGGGGAATAACCCATGGCGGAGCAGAATCCCAATCTCAGCGGCGTTGAAAAGGCGGCCATCTTCCTGATGACGCTGGGCGAAGCCAACGCGGCCCAGATCATCAAGCATCTCGGGCCGCGCGAAGTGCAGAAAATCGGCACGGCCATGGCGGCGATGCAGAACGTCTCGCGCGATATGGTGAAAACCTCGGTCGCCGAATTTGTGGTGGGCATGCAGCGCCAGACGCCGCTCGGCATCGGCAACGATGACTACATCCGCAAAGTGCTGACGGACGCCCTGGGCGACGAAAAAGCCAAGAGCATGATCGACCGCATTCTGATCGGCGGTTCGACCAAGGGTCTGGAATCTCTGAAATGGATGGACGCCAAAGGCGTTGCCGAACTCATTCGCTTCGAACACCCACAAATCATCGCTATCGTGCTGTCCTATCTCGACAGCGACCAGTCGGCGCAGGTCCTGTCGCTGCTGCCGGAAAACACCCGCGGCGACCTCATGATGCGCATTGCCACCATGGACGGCGTGCAGCCGGCGGCGATGAAAGAGCTGAACGACATGCTGGAAGTGCAATTGCGCGGTGGCGCGCAGGGGCAGAACTCCGGGATGGGCGGTCTGAAGTGCGCGGCGAATATCCTGAACTTTGTGGATCGCACGGCCGAAGCGAAGATTTCGGAAGTCATTTCCGAACACGATCCGGAGCTCGCGGGCAAGATTCAGGACCTCATGTTCACCTTCGATAATCTGGCCGAGGTGGACGACCGCGGGATCCAGACCCTGCTGCGCGAAGTATCCTCGGACAATCTGGTGCTGGCGCTGAAAGGCTCCGAGGAAGCCATCAAGGCGAAAATCTTCAAGAACATGTCGCAACGCGCTGGCGACATGCTGCGTGAGGATCTGGAAACGCGCGGTCCCGTGAAGCTTTCGGACGTCGAAGCGGCGCAGAAAGAAATCGTGACCATCGCGCGCCGGCTGGCGGACGAAGGGCAAATCAGTCTGGGCGGCGCGGCCGGCGAGGCAATGGTCTAAATGGCACTCAATCGTCTCACCGTGGCCGAGCAGGTCGTTAACGCCGTGCGCTTCGCCCCGCCCGCCGTAGATGGCCCGATCGTTGGCGAAACAAATCCCGAGCATGAGCCGGCGCCTGTACCCACTGCCGAGGAAATCGCCGCGCAGTTGGCTGACCTGCGACAGGAGGCTTACGCCGAAGCGTTTCAGCAGGGCTTTGACGAAGGCAAGAAGCGCGGCCTGCAGGAAGCGGCGAAGCTCGCCGCGCAACTGCTGAGTGTGATGGAGCATCTGGCCCAGCCGTTGGCCGAGGTGGACGAGGGCGTGGTTGATGCGGTTTCCGACCTCGCCGTGCTGATTGCGCGGCATCTGGTTCGGCGCGAGCTGCGGCTTAATCCCGGAGAAGTCGTCGGTGTGGTTCGCGAAACCATGCGCCATCTGCCCGTCGCGCCGCGTGCGGCGCGCATTCGTCTGCATCCGGAAGACGCGGAACTGGTCCAGCAGGCTTTTGCTCTGGGGGATGATTCGCGCAGCTGGCGGCTGGAGCCCGATCCCTTGATGACGCGCGGCGGCTGCATTGTGGAAACCGACGTTTCCCGGATCGACGCCTCGGTGGAATCCCGCCTGGCCGCGATTGCCTCGCGCATGCTGGGCGGCGACCGTGAGAGCGACCATGAAACCTGAGCAACAGGCCGCGCTGCGCTGGCAGGAAAGCCTCAAGCGCCGCGCGGAGCGCCTCGCCGAACCGCCGCGACTGCAGGTGGAAGGCAAGCTGACCCGCATGGTGGGGCTGACCTTGGAAGCGGTCGGTTGCGAGGCGGCGATCGGCGACCGCTGTGTGGTGATGAATCGCCTTGGCGGGCAGGTCGACACCGAAGTCGTGGGCTTTGACGGTGAAAGCCTGTTCCTGATGCCGACCGGCAACACCCAGGGGCTAGCGCCGAACGCGCGGGTGATTCCCTACGGCGGCGCCGGCGAAATCGCCGTTGGCCCCGAACTGCTGGGCCGGGTGATCGACGGCGCCGGCAATCCGATTGACGGCAAAGGCCCCTTGCATCTGAACGAACGCCAGCCGCTGGCCGGGCGACCGCTCAACCCCTTGCAGCGCGGCACCATCCGCGAACCGCTGGATGTGGGTGTGCGCTCGATTAACGCGCTGCTGACCGTCGGCCGTGGGCAGCGCATTGGCCTCTTCGCGGGCAGCGGCGTGGGTAAAAGCGTGCTGCTGGGCATGATGACGCGCTACGCCGACGCCGACGTGATCGTGGTTGGTCTGGTCGGCGAACGAGGCCGCGAAGTCAAAGAATTTATCGACGATATTCTGGGTGAGGCGGGCCTCGCCCGCGCCGTGGTGGTGGCAACCCCGGCCGACAATCCGCCCCTGATGCGCATGCATGGCGCCACCATTTCCACCGCCATCGCGGAGTATTTTCGCGATCAGGGCAAGCATGTGCTGCTCTTGATGGACTCCCTGACCCGCTACGCGCAGGCCCAGCGCGAAATTGCCCTGACCATTGGCGAACCGCCCGCGACCCGCGGCTACCCGCCCTCGGTCTTTGCCCGCCTGCCGCAGCTGGTTGAGCGGGCCGGCATGGGCATTGGCGGGCGTGGTTCGATCACCGCGTTCTACACCGTGTTGACCGAAGGAGATGACACCAACGATCCGGTGGCCGACAACGCGCGCGCTATTCTGGACGGCCACATTGTGCTGGCGCGTCGCCTGGCGGAGCGCGGCCAATACCCGGCGATCGACATCGAAGCTTCGATCAGCCGCGTGATGCACATGGTGACTACGCCCGAACATCTGGCGCTCGCCAAGCAGTTTCGGCACTACTATTCGCTGTATGAGCAGAATCAGGACTTGTTCAACGTCGGCGCCTATCAGGCGGGTACGAACCCGGAACTCGACCGGGCGGTCGCGATGCGCAATCTGCTCACTGCCTATATGCGGCAGGATCCCAATCAGGCGGTCAGCAGCCAGGCCTCAGTGGAGATGCTGGGGCAGATTTTCCCCGGCTAGCCGCGGGTGTAAGCCGGGATGAAAAAATCCGGTCGTCTGCAGCGGATCGCCGATCTCTCCACCACCGCCGAACAACTGGCGGCACAGGCGGTGGCCCGCGCCAATGACGAAGTGGGCCGCATCGAACGCCAGGCCCGCGACCTTGAAAGCTACCGGGATGAATACCTCCGCCCCTTGCGCGAAGCCGGGGGCGTCGGCGCCTATCAGGCGCAGAAACTCCGCCTGTTCGTGGGCAAAATTGAAGAAGCGCTGGCGCTTTTACGCCGCAAGCTGGCGCTGGCCGAGAAGCAGCGCGACCACGAACAACAACTGTGGCTGGAACAGCGCCGCCGCGCGCTCATGACCAACAAGGTCGCCGAGCGCGCGCGGGCTGAAGAGGAAGTGCTGGCCGAACGCGCCCTGCAGCGCGAAATCGACGACCGTCCGCGGCGGAACTAGGCCGCGCGCGCCGGGCGTTTTTTCTCGACCAGGATCTCGCGGTAGACCCCGGTGCCCGCGTTGCGGGCGCTGTGCGTGGCCGGCGCCCGCAGTCCTTTGTCATCCGCCGAAACCAAATCATCGCCGTCCATCCGCAGGGCAAACGTGGCGCCGGTGTAGGCGTCGATCGTGCCGAGCGGTTTGTCGTTGGCGTCAAAGACTTCCAGCAGCGTGCCTTCCAGCACGTACCACACGTAGTCATGTTCGTGGGTGTGGCAGGGCGTGGTTTCGCCCGGGCCCAATTCGAATTCCCACACGATCACATCGTCGTCTTCAAACACCTTCCGCGAGCCGACATCACCTTTTGCGCCCATGATTAGTCTCCTGTGTTGCCGATCCGCGCCCAGCCTCCCTTGCCGAGCATCGAGTCGAAATAAGCAATGGTCTGCGTGAGTCCTTCGCGCAGCGGTATCAAGGGGTCCCAGTTGAGCGCGCTGCGTGCCAGCGAGATGTCCGGGCAGCGCTGTCGGGGGTCGTCGCTGGGCAGCGGTCGGTAGGCCAGCTTGGAGCGCGAGCCGGTCAGTTCGATGACCAGCGCAGCCAGTTCGCGGATGGTGAACTCGTGCGGATTGCCGAGATTGACCGGGCCGATCAGATCGCGCGGCGACTCCATCAGTGCCATGAGGCCGCGGATGAGGTCAGAGACAAAGCAGAACGAGCGGGTCTGACTGCCGTCGCCGTAAAGCGTGATGTCTTCGTTGCGCAGCGCCTGCATGATGAAGTTAGACACCACCCGTCCGTCGTTGGGATGCATGCGCGGGCCGTAGGTGTTGAAGATGCGGGCGACCTTGATCGGCACCTGATGCTGGCGGTGGTAATCGAAGAACAGGGTTTCGGCACAGCGTTTGCCTTCGTCGTAGCAGGCGCGCAGGCCGATCGGGTTGGTATGGCCCCAGTAGTCCTCGCGCTGCGGATGGACTTCCGGGTCGCCGTAGACCTCGCTGGTGGAGGCTTGCAGGATGCGCGCGCCAACGCGTTTGGCCAGCCCCAGCATGTTGATGGCGCCGTGCACGCTGGTTTTCACCGTCTGTACCGGGTTGTGCTGGTAGTGAACCGGCGAGGCCGGACAGGCGAGGTTGAAGACCTCGTCGACTTCCACGTAGAGCGGGAAGGTCACGTCGTGGCGGATGAGTTCGAAAAACCGGTGCTCAAGCAGGTGCGAAATATTGTCTTTCGAGCCGGTATAGAAGTTGTCGGCGCACAGCACATCGTGGCCGCCGACCAGTAGCTGCTCGCAGAGATGGGAGCCGAGAAAACCGGCGCCACCGGTCACCAGAACGCGTCGACGGGTTTTCAGGACGGAAACGTCACCTTGGATAGCAGTCATGGGCGGGCGAGTTCCGGTTGTGGCACAGGCGTTGCAATTTAGCAGTCATGACCCTCAGCAGGAACCCGCAGACATGACCGATGCCCTCAGCGCCAGCGCCCCGTCAGCCCTCGCGGGAATCGAAAAAAGCCTTGCCACACGCCGAGATAACGCTGAATTGAATGCGAAGGACGGCAAAGACTTTGCCGCGACCTTCGAAAAAGTCCGGCAGCAAAATCAAGACCAGCGCGCGCCGGAAGAGCCGTCGGCGGCAAGTGCTGACCCCGAGGCGGCAAGTGCTGACCCTGAAGCGGCAAGTGCTGACCCTGAAGCGGCAATCCGCGCCGGGGACGCTGCCGGTCGCAGCGACGACCCGGGCGAGCAGGCTGCCGAGGCCGGGGACACCATTCTCGCTGCTCCGATGGCGCCCGATGCTGCGGCGCTGGCCCAACAGCTGATGCCGCTGACCCCGCCGCCCACACAGGCGCCCGCAGCGCCCGCGCCGACCGACACCGATCCAGCCAGCGCGCTGGCGGCGGCGGTAGCGCCTCGCACGACGGCCGGCCCGACGGCCGCCGCCTTGCAGGCCATGGGCGCCGGCACGTCGGCGCTGCGGCCCGACGTCAAGACGCTCACTCAGGGCAGTGGACTCGATGCGGCCATCGCGCCCGGGCGCACCGCGCCGACGGGCGCTAAAGGCGCCGAGGCCGGGCCCAACCCCCTCGAGGCCGGCCAGTTCAAAGCGGCGACCGATAAGCCGATCGCGGAAGCCACCGCGTTCAAGCTTGACCCACTCGGGGCCAGCGCCCCGGGCCGTGATGCGGCCGACACGGCGGGATCTGGGGCTGGGGACAATCCCGGCACCGCGCCCGGTGCCGAGCAGGCGCTTGCAGCGGCCACCGGCCGCGAGCGCGATGCGCGCGCAGAAATCGTGCGTCTTGATACGCGTCTGCCGCTGCACTCCCCGCGCTTTGCCGAAGGCTTCGGCCAGCAGGTGGTGGTGTTAACGCAGCACGGGATCCAGCAGGCGCAGATGACGCTGAATCCGCCCGACCTCGGGCCGGTGGATGTGCGCATTACGGTCAGTCAGGACCAGGCCAGCGTGCAGATCGCGGCGGCCAGCGTGGCGGCCCGCGAAGTCATCCAGGACGCCCTGCCCAAGCTGCGGGAACTGATGGACCAGTCGGGCGTGCGCTTGAATGACGCCGGGGTGTTTGCGCAGTTACCCCAGCGTGAGCAGCCCTCGGCCCAGTCGCAGCGTCAAACCTGGCAGATGGAGGTGCCGGGCGGGCGGCGTCGGGAGGAGGTAGAGCTCGCTCAGCCCGCTGTGCGGGCGCGGCGCGTCGGCCTGATCGACGCCTACGCCTGAGCAGGGCGAGACGTCAGATCGCTGGCACAGCGCCGGTAGACGTCGAATCCCTGCCGCCAAATTTCTGGCTTTCAGCGGGCGGAAGAAGCTTAAGCCGATGAATAGCTTCAGTTAATTTTATTGGCACAAGCCTTGCTGCGGGGACTCCAAACGAACGGAGGTTCTCATGGCCACAACAGACACGGCGCCCGCACCGGGCGGCTCCCGCAAGAAACTGATCATCCTGGTCGTGGTTGGCCTGTTAGTGCTGATTGGCGGCGCAGTCGGCACCACGATGTGGTTGCTGGGGGGCAAGGAAGCCGCGAGCGACTCCGCGAAGGCGAAAAAGGATTCCGCTGGCGAAGAGGATTCGGCCAATGCGGAAGACCCCGCTGAGGCGGATGGCGAATCCGCCGATGCCGCCGATGCCGAACAGGCGGACGAGGAGGGCAAGCCGAAAAGCGCAGCCACCTACGTTGAACTGGTGCCGGCGTTTGTCGTGAACTTCCAGGACGACAAGAAGCGCGCCCGTTTCCTCAAGGCGGAAATCAGCATCCTGGTCAAAAATGCCGACACCGAAGAAGCGCTGAAGTCCAACCGACCCGCGGTCCGCAACAGTCTCGTGATGCTGCTGAGCCGGCAGGTCTACGACCAGCTGATGACGCCTGAAGGCAAGGAAAAACTCCGCGCCGACGCGCTGGTCGAGGTGAAAGCCATCATCACCAAGGTGGCGGGCGCCAAGCGTGCCAAGCACATTCAGGATGTCTTCTTCTCCAGTCTGGTAATGCAGTAGGCGCTGGCCGTCCGTCATGGCGAACAACGACCTCCTTTCACAAGACGAAATTGACGCCCTGCTGTCGGGCGTCGATAGCGGCGATGTCGTTACCGAAGGCGAAGATTCGCTGGCGGCAGACGGCACCCGTTCGTACGACTTTGCATCGCAGGACCGCATCGTTCGCGGTCGCATGCCGACGCTCGAAATGATCAACGAACGCTTCGCGCGCAACCTTCGGGTCCAACTGTTCAACATGCTGCGTCGCTCGCCGGTGATCTCGGTTGAAGGCGTGCAGATGGTGAAGTTCGGCGAATACGTCCACTCCCTGCTCATGCCGTCCAACCTCAACGTCATCAAGATCAAGCCGCTCCGGGGCTCGGCGCTGCTGGTCTGCAATCCGAAGCTGGTGTTTTCCCTGGTCGACTGTTTTTTCGGCGGCGACGGGCGCTTTCACACCAAGATCGAAGGTCGCGATTTCACCGGCACCGAGATGCGCATCGTGCGGCGTCTGGTGGACATGTGTTTCCTGTCTCTGACCGAAGCCTGGGAGCCGGTTCTGCCGCTGCAGTTCGAATATCAGGGCGCTGAAATCAACCCGCACTTCGCCAACATCGTTAGCCCCAGCGAAGTGGTGGTGGTGTCGACCTTCCACATCGACTTGGAAGGTGGCGCCGGCTACCTGCACGTCACCATGCCGTACTCAATGGTGGAGCCGATCCGCGACCTGCTCGATGCCGGCGTGCAGAGCGACGTCGCGGAAAAAGACGCCCGCTGGAGCTTGATGCTGCAAGAGGAAGTCAAGCTCGCGGAAGTCGAAATCACGACAACGCTGGCGACCGCCGAACTGACCATGCGCGAAGTGCTGGCCTTTCAGCCGGGCGATGTGTTTGGCATCGAGATGTATGAGGCGCTGGTCGCCTGTGTGGATGAGATTCCGGTGTTCCGCGCGCGCTACGGCGTATCGCGGGGCAATTACGCGTTGAAAGTCACTGAAATGTTGCGGCACTCCGATCTCACGCCGCGTCACAAGGATTTTGGAGTCCAGCTATGAGCGGAACAGACACCTCAGATGAAGACGATTGGGCGGCCGCGCTCGCCGAGCAGCGCGCGAGCGAAGCCGGCGCCAACGCCAAGGCGTCCAGTGCGTTTCCGGGCGCTACCGCCGCGCCGGTGGAATCTTTCCTGCCAACGACCACCGAAGGCGGGACAAAAGTCGCTGACCTTGATGCGATTCTGGATATTCCGGTCACGCTGTCGGTCGAGATTGGCAAGACGCGGCTGACCATTCGCAACCTGCTGCAGCTTAATCAAGGCTCGGTGGTCGAACTCGATCGCTTGGCCGGCGAGCCGCTGGATGTGCTGATCAACGGCACGCTGGTGGCCCACGGCGAAGTGGTGGTGGTAAACGAGAAGTTCGGCATTCGCTTGACCGACGTCGTCAGCGCGCAAGAGCGCGTGAAGAAGCTGCGGTAGTCCGGTGAACCGCTCCCGCAAGGCCATACACGCTGCGCTGCTCGGCACCGCGCTGGTCGCCAACGAGGTCTGGGCCAATCCGGCGCTGTCCTCGGCGCCTGCTGTGGGCGCCGGAGAACTCGCGAAAGTCGCGGGCGGCCTGGTGCTGGTGCTGGCCCTCATCGCGGGCCTCAGTTGGGCCGCGCAACGGATGCGTCAAGGTCGCGGCACCGGCGCACGGCATTTGCGGATTCTCGATGCGCTGCCGCTGGGCACGCGCGAGCGGCTGATGCTGGTCGAGGTGGATGGCGAGCGCGTGCTGATCGGAATCGCCGGCGGGCGCATCGAGCGTTTACACGCGCTGGCGCCCAAGGCGGCGGATTTCAACGAGGCGCTGGCCGCGGCATCTGGAGCCCACGCGGCGCAGGCCTTGGCGGCGGACGTGGCGCCATGAAACGCGCGCTGCTGGTCATGGCGTTGCTGGGCTTGGCCTGTCCCGCGTATGCCCTGCAGGGGCTGGATGCCCTCTCGGTCACTACCAATGCGAACGGGTCGCAAACCTATTCCCTGACCTTGCAGGTCATGCTGTTGATGACGGCATTGACCCTGCTGCCCTCCATCCTGCTCGCGATGACCGCGTTCACCCGGATCATCATCGTGCTGGCGATTTTGCGTCAGGCGCTGGGGACCGCGCAGACGCCCTCGACCCAGATTCTGATCGCGCTCGCGCTGTTCATGACGGCTTTCATCATGGCGCCGGTGATCGACCGGATTTACGCCGGCGCGATCACGCCCTACATGGAAGAGAAGATCGGCTTCAACGAGGCGCTGGACAAGGCGCAGGGCCCCCTGCGGGAGTTCATGCTGGCGCAGACCCGCGAGACCGACCTGAAGCTCTTCGTCGAGATGGCCGCACGCGGTGAAATTACCGAGCCGTCGGCCACGCCTTTCACCGTGCTGGTGCCCGCGTTTATTACCAGCGAACTGAAAACCGGGTTCCAGATTGGCTTCCTGATTTTCCTGCCGTTTCTCATCATCGATCTGGTGGTGGCGAGCGTGCTGATGTCGATGGGCATGATGATGCTCTCGCCGCTCATCATCTCCCTGCCGTTCAAACTGATGCTGTTCGTGCTGGTGGACGGCTGGGCGCTGATCGTCGGCAGCCTGGCCTCCAGCTTTTATGTCTAAGCGCGGCGGGCAGCAGGCATGACACCAGAGCTGGTGGTTACCCTCGGCAAGGGCGCACTGGAAATCACCCTCATCATGATGGCGGTGCTGCTGGTGCCGGCGCTGATCGTGGGCGTGGTGGTGGGCGTGCTGCAGGCAGCGACGCAGGTCAACGAAATGACCCTGAGCTTTATCCCGAAGCTGCTGGTTACCGCGCTGGTGCTGGTTGTTGGCGGGCCCTACCTGCTGCAGGTCATTACCGATTACACGGTGGCCCTGTTCGCCATGATCCCCGGTCTGGCGCACTGAGGGCCGGTCGTGATCGAACTGACCGATGCCGAACTCACCAGCTGGCTTGCGATGTGGCTCTGGCCGCTGCTGCGAATCAGCACTTTTGTGTTGGCGGCGCCGATCTTTGGCACGCAGAGCCTGCCGCGCCGCGTACGGCTGATGTTTGCGCTGGGACTGACGGTGGTGATTGCGCCGCTGCACGCCGCTCCCACGCCGGCGGTCGATGTCTTGAGTCCGGCGGGCTTGGGCCTGGCCTTCGAGCAGGTGCTGATCGGCGCCATGCTGGGGCTGGTGTTGCGGATGGTCTTTCTGGCGCTGGAGTTTGCCGGCCAGATCGTCGCCCAGCAGATGGGACTCGGTTTTGCCGCGATGGTCGACCCGGTGTCGGGTGCACAGGTGCCGGTCATTGGGCAGCTCTACGTGATCCTCGCGACGCTCATGTTTTTTGCGTTCGACGCGCATCTGAAGCTCATCGAACTCATCGCCGACAGCTTCAGTCTCATGCCGCCTGGCGCCGGCTTTCCGTCACGCGCCGCGCTGGCGTTCATCATTGACTGGACCGGGCAAATGCTGGGCACTGGCCTCCTGATGATGATGCCGGCGGTAGCGTCCTTGCTTATCGTCAATCTTTCCTTCGGTGTGATCGCGCGCTCTGCGCCGCAGTTCAACATTTTTGCGATTGGCTTTCCCATCATGATTCTGTTCGGGGTGGTGGTGATGCTTTTGACCATCGCCTTGCTGGACGGGCAGATCGAACGCCTGTTTGGCGACGGCTTTGCTGCCGGCTACGAAAGTCTGCGGAGGCAATAGGCCGTGGCTGAGTCGGAAAGCGGACAAGAACGCACAGAAGAGGCCAGTGCCAAACGCTTGAGCGAGGCACGGGAACGCGGCGAGGTACCCCGTTCGCGTGAGCTCGGCACCATGCTGTTGTTGATGGCCGCAACCGGGGTGCTGTGGGCCTCGGCAGATTCGCTGCTAGGACCCATCCGCGACGCGATGCGCGCAGATTTTGACGTGACCCGCGCGCTGCGCCTGAGCGATGTCGAACTTACCCTGGTGCTACGCGAGGCCTTGTTGGCAACGCTGTTGGCGCTGGCGCCGTTCATGGCGGTGTCGGCGGTGGCCTCGGTGGTCGGTTCCATCGCGCTGGGCGGCTGGAATTTCTCGGTCGAGGCGGCGGGTTTCAAGTGGAACCGGATCGACCCGATTGCCGGCATTGGCCGCATGTTTTCGGTCAAAAGCGCGATGGAACTGGTCAAGGCGACCGTCAAGTTCCTGCTTTTGCTGGGGATCGCGACAGCCATGCTGTGGCACGACGCCCCGGTTCTCTACCAGCTTGCCTCCATGCCGCTGGACGCCGCCATCGGGATGACGGCCACGCTGTGCTTCAAGGCGTTTCTGGTGGTGGCCGGCGGCACGGTGCTGATCGCGGTAGTCGACGTGCCGTTTCAGCTGTGGGACTACGGCCGTAACCTGCGCATGACGCGCCAGGAGTTGCGCGAGGAAGCCCGCGAAAGCGACGGCTCGCCCGAAGTTAAAGGCCGGATCCGCAGCCTGCAGCAGGAGCTAGCCCGCCGCCGGATGATGGAAGAAGTGCCCAAGGCCGACGTGGTCGTTACCAACCCGGAGCACTATGCGGTCGCGCTGCGATTTGACCCGGAAACCATGTCGGCGCCGCGGCTGGTGGCCAAGGGCGCGGATGAAATTGCGTTCCGAATTCGCGCGGTGGCCAGGGACGCCGGCGTCACGATTCTCGAAGCGCCGCCGCTGGCGCGCGCGGTCTATCACAGCACCAAGCTCAATCACGAGATTCCGGCCGGACTGTATCTGGCGGTCGCGCAGGTGCTGGCTTACGTGTTCCAGCTGCGCCGCCGTCCCGTGGGCGGTGCTGCGCCCACACCACCGCGCGATCTGACGATCCCGCCCGAACTGCAGTTCTAGCGGCGAGGCGATTACCGATGCCGCTTATTCACTTTCAACCCTCGCCCGCGTCGCTGCTTGTGGACGCCGGCCCAAGGACTTCCGCATGGCGACGCTGATTTCCAACCTGCAAAGCCGCGCCATGCTCGGGGCGGTGCTGCGCAACGGACTTGCCATTCCGGGCCTGTTGATGGCCCTGCTGGCGATGATGATCCTGCCGTTGCCGCCGGTGCTGCTCGATGTGCTCTTTACCTTCAATATCTCGCTTTCGATCGTCATTTTGCTGGCGAGTATCTACAGCCGGCGGCCGCTGGATTTCGCCGCGTTTCCAACCGTCCTGCTGGCCGCCACGCTGCTGCGCCTGGCTTTGAACATCGCCTCAACCCGCGTCGTGCTACTGCACGGGCACAGCGGCCCGACCGCGGCCGGCGAAGTCATTCACGCCTTTGGTGACTTTGTCATTGGCGGTAACTACGCCGTTGGCTTCGTGGTGTTCACCATTCTCGTCATCATCAACTTCGTGGTGGTGACGAAGGGCGCCGGGCGCATCTCTGAAGTCAGCGCGCGCTTCACCCTGGATGCGATGCCTGGCAAGCAGATGGCCATTGATGCTGACCTCAACGCCGGCATTCTCAGCCAGGACGAGGCGCGCAAGCGCCGCGCCGAGGTCGCGCAGGAAGCGGATTTCTACGGCGCCATGGACGGTGCTTCCAAGTTCGTCCGCGGCGACGCGATGGCCGGCATCCTGATTGTGTTCATCAACATCATCGGCGGCTTCGTGATTGGCGTGGTCCAGCACAGCATGTCGATGGGCGAAGCGGTGCGGGTGTTCACGCTGCTGACCATCGGTGACGGGCTGGTGGCGCAGATTCCGGGCCTGTTGCTGGCGGTGGCCTCGGCGGTGATTGTGACCCGGGTCTCGGCCGAAGCCGACGTCGCCGAGCAGATCGGCAATCAGCTGTTTGAAGACCCCCGCGCGTTGGCGGTGACCGCCGGGATTCTGGGCGCGATGGGACTCATCCCGGGCATGCCGAACATCGCCTTTCTGACGATGGCGGGCGGCGCCGCCTACATCGCCTGGCGGATTCATCAAAAACGACAGACCCGGGCGCTGGTGCCGGTGGAAGCCCCGCCGCCGCCACCCCCGGCTGACACCAAGGAACTGTCCTGGGATGACGTGCAACCCATCGACGCCATCGGGCTTGAGGTGGGCTATCGGCTGATCCCGCTGGTCGATCGAACCCAGAACGGCCAACTGCTGGGGCGTTTGCGCGGGGTGCGCAAAAAGCTGTCGCAGGAGCTGGGCTTCCTGGTGCCGGCCGTCCATATCCGCGACAACCTCGAACTCGATCCGTCCGAGTACCGCATCACCGTGCATGGCGCCACCTTGGGCACCGCGGCCGTGCAAAGCGGCCGCGAACTCGCCATCAATCCGGGGCAGGTCTACGGGCAACTGCGCGGCACGGTGATCAAGGACCCGGTGTTCAACCTCGAAGCCGTGTGGATCGGCGAGGACCAGCGCGAACAGGCGACATCGCTGGGTTACACCGTGGTGGACGCCAGCACGGTGGTCGCGACCCATCTCAGCCAGATCGTGCAGGACCACGCGCATGAACTGCTGGGCCACGACGAAGTGCAGAAGCTGCTCGACGGGCTCGCCAGAACCAGCCCGAAGCTGGTCGAGGACGCCGTGCCCAAGATCGTCCCGCTCGGCGTGCTGGTGCGCGTGATGCAGAACCTGCTGCGCGAGCATGTGCCGGTCCGCGATATCCGGACGATTCTCGAGGTGCTCGCCGAGCGTGGCGGCAAGAGTCAAGACCCCGTCGTGCTGACGACCGCCGTCCGCGAAGCAATGGGCCGAGTCATCATTCAACAAATCAATGGGTTGGAAGAGGAGCTTCCAGTCATTACTTTGGATTATTCGTTGGAACAGATATTGCTTCGTTCGGTCGAGGGCGGCGCAGAAGCCGGGATTGCCATCGAACCCAACCTCGCTAACCGCTTCGCGCAGTCGCTGCGCGAGGCGCACGAGAAGCAGGAACTGACGGGACAACCGTCAGTGCTGCTGGTTCCGGCGAACCTGCGGGAGTTTCTGGCCCGGTTTGTCCGGCAAAGCGTGAAGGGGATGCACGTCATCAGCTTCAACGAGGTGCCCGACGACAAACAACTGCGAATCGTCGCCACCGTAGGCGACGGTTCGGGAACGCGACGCTAAGCGCGCCAGCTTCTTGACGGCGCAACACTGAACACAGGCATAAGGGGTGAGGACGCATGAAGGTGAAACGCTATTTCGCCGCCAATATGCGCAGCGCATTGGAGCAAGTACGGCAGGAACAAGGGCCTGACGTGGTGATCCTGTCGAATCGCAAAGTGGACGGAGGCATCGAACTCCTCACCGCCATCGGCGAGCCCGATGCCGAACTGCTCGAAAAATTCACGCCACGCATCGCCCGTGAGCGCGCCGCGACCCCGGCCCCGCTGCAGATGACCGAGGCTCCCGCCGGCGACGCGTCCGTTGCGCCCGCTGCGGCCACCGAGGCGCTGTGGACCCGTCAGGAAACCGTGATGCAGATGCAGCAGGAGATTGGCGCCATCAAGTCGCTCCTCGAGCAGCAGCTCTCCGGATTTGCCTGGCACGAATTCAATCACCGTAGCCCCCTGCAGGCGCGACTGTTGCGCGTGCTGACCCAGTTGGGCATTGCGCCGCAGTTGGCGCGATCGCTGGTAGGGGAGGTCGACGACCGGCGGGAATTTACCGCGGCCTGGCGGCAGGTTTTTGCCGCGCTGCAGGCCCGCTTGCCGTGTCTTGATGACCCGGTGCTCAAGCACGGCGGGCTGGTGGCGCTTTGCGGCGCAACTGGCGTGGGTAAAACCACGCTGGTCAGCAAACTCGCCGGCCGTTACGCGCTGGCGCACGGCAACGACCGCGTCGCGCTGGTCTCGACCGACGACCAGCGCCTCGGCGCGCACCAGCAGTTGCGAACTTTCGGACGACTGGTCGGCATCACGGTGCTGTCGGTGCAAGGCATCGATGAGCTTCCCGACACGCTGGCCGAATTGCAGGACCGTGATCTGATACTGCTTGATCTGCCGGGCTTTGCGCCTGCCGATCCCGCATTTCGGCGCACCCTGGCGACCTTGGCGCGATTGCCGGGGGGCGTACAGACCTACCTCACGCTGTCGGCCAGTGCTGATTTTCACGCCATGGAACGGGTGGTCGCAGCGGTCGACGGCTTGCCGCTCGCCGGCTGCTGTCTGACCAAGCTGGATGAAGCGGCGACGCTAGGGCCGGCACTGTCGGCCGTGGTGGCGTCCCGCCTGCCCGTTGCCTATGTGACCGCCGGGCAGCAGGTGCCGGATGACATCAGCGTGGCCACCCCGGAGCACCTCTGTGCCGACCTGTTGAAGATGGGTAAGGCAAGTCCGCTGCCGGTTGAATCGACCGTTCTGGAACAGGCGTTCGTGCTGTGAGTATTCAGGGCTCTCCGCGCATGAACGTCCCGACACCGCACCGACAGCCACGACCAACGCGGGTCATCGCCGTGACCAGCGGTAAGGGCGGGGTGGGCAAGTCGACCGTTTCCATCAATCTGGCCATCGCCATGGCTCAGGCGGGTTCCCGCGTCACCTTGCTGGACGCCGACCTCGGCCTCGCCAATATCGACGTGCTGCTGGGCATGACGCCCACCCGTAACCTGGCAGACGTCCTGAGCGGGGAGTGTTCGCTGAACGACATCCTGATGCAGGGGCCTGGCGGCGTGCGCATCGTGCCCGGCGCTTCGGGCGTGCAGCGGATGGCCGACCTTGGCGAAGCGGAGCGCATCGGCCTGATGCGTGCCTTCAGCGACCTCGAAGGCGATATGGACGTGATGATCGTCGATACCGCCGCCGGGATTGCGGCCAACACCCTGCAGTTCTGCGAAGCCTCGCAGGAGGTGCTGGTGGTGGTTTGCAATAACCCGGCCTCGATCACCGATGCCTACGCCACCATCAAGATTCTCAACCAGCGCACGCGCCGCACGCGCTTCCGGGTGCTGGTCAACATGATTCAGACGGAAGCCGAGGGACGGGAAATCTACCGTCGTCTGCTGGTTGCTACCGATCGCTTTCTGGAAGTCGCGCTGGATTACGCCGGCGCCATTCCCTTCGACCGTTGCGTCACGCAGGCCGTCAGG
The DNA here is from genome assembly GCA_030833185.1 of Gammaproteobacteria bacterium. Taxonomy (GTDB): domain Bacteria; phylum Pseudomonadota; class Gammaproteobacteria. The sequence continues at coordinate 16,394 of JAURHQ010000052.1, forward strand.
CGTCGTGCGTCGGTCGTCACCAGTTATCCGGCAAGCCCCGCAGGCGTTGCCTTCGCAAGACTCGCCGCTACGGCCCAGTCGTGGCCACGGCCACAGGCGCCCAGCGGTCAATTCGAGTTTTTTCTGGAACGGATCATTCAAGCCGAAGTGATGGGGAGGCATGCGCTCGCATGAGTAAAGTAGCCAAATACAAGGCCGCCGCTGGCGCTGGCCTGCTTGAGCGGAATCAGGACGAACTGGTGCGTAAGCAGGCTCCGCTGGTGAAGCGCATTGCCTACCACCTGATGAGTAGATTGCCGCCGACGGTGCAAATCGACGATCTCATCCAGTCGGGGATGATCGGTCTGCTGGAGGCGTCCAAGAATTACGACGCCTCACAGGGCGCAAGCTTCGAAACCTACGCCGGCATCCGGATTCGGGGCGCCATGCTCGACGAAATCCGGAAAGGCGACTGGGCGCCTCGCTCCCTGCACCGCAAAGTCAGGGAAATCAGCAAAGTGGTGGCTGCCATTGAAGCCGAGACGGGCCGGGATGCGCGCGATAGCGAAGTCGCTGCCCGCATGAACATGGACCTCAACAGCTACTACCAGACCCTGCAAGACGCCACCAGTCACAAGGTCTTCAGCTTCGAGGATTTGCCCAGCAAGGACGACGTGCTCTCGGAAGGACTTTACGAGCGTATCCCCGAACCGGCGGAAAACGTCGAAAAAGAAAAGTTCAAGAACGCGCTCGCGCAGGCGATAGCGTCTCTACCGGAGCGCGAGCGCCTGGTGATGTCGCTCTATTACCGCGAGGAGCTGAACCTGCGGGAAACCGGTGAAGTGATGGGGGTGAGTGAGTCCAGAGTCTGCCAGATCCATTCGCAGGCGCTGGTTCGACTGAAGGCCCGCATGGCGGACTGGAACAACTGAACCCCGATCACGTAAGGAATTGAAGAGGAGCATTCCGTGAATCCAAATATGAAAATCCTGATCGTCGACGACTTCTCAACGATGCGGCGAATCATCAAGAACCTGCTGCGTGATCTAGGCTTCAACAATACCTTTGAAGCCGACGACGGCAACACCGCGCTGCCACTGCTGAAGGGCGGTAATTTCGACTTCCTGATCACCGACTGGAACATGCCGGGCATGCAGGGCATCGACCTGCTCCGCGCGGTGCGCGCCGACCCCAATCTTAGTTCACTGCCGGTGCTGCTGGTCACTGCCGAAGCGCGCCGCGACCAGATTGTGCTGGCGGCGGAAGCTGGCGTGAACGGCTACATCGTCAAGCCTTTCACGGCGCAGACGCTGAAGGAAAAAATCGAAAAAATCTTCGAACGCATCGCCGCAACCACCGCCTGATCGCTCGTTCCTGTGAATTCAACCCGAAAGGACCCTCGTATGGAGAACGTCGAACGTCTTGGTCTGGCCCGAGAACTGGTGGCCGCCCTGGAGCAGGGTCAAGAAGATGAGGCCTCGCAGTTGCTGCGCGCCTTGCAGGATGTGCGCGCCAATCCGCTGTTCCGTCATCTGGCCGAACTGACGCGCGATGTTCATCAATCGCTGGTGGGTCTGAGCACCGACCCGCACCTGGTTGAACGGACCAAGAGCGAAATGCCGGACGCGCGCAATCGTCTCAGCTACGTGATTGCAAAAACCGAAGACTCGACTCACCGCACCCTGGCGGCGGTAGAAGACATGATGCCGCTGGCCGAACGTTTGATTTCCGGGGCGGCCGATGGCGCGCTGGACGGTGACGTGGCCGCAATGCGCGCCTATATCGACGAAGCCATGGCGACCGGTGAAGTGATCCGCGGCGGACTTACCGAAGTGCTGATGGCGCAGGAGTTTCAGGATCTGACCGGCCAGGTCATTCGTCGGACGATCGAAATTGTGGGTGAAGTGGAAAAGAAGCTGGTGGGCCTCATTACTGCCGAGCTGCCCGCTTCCGAACACGCACGCCCCGCGCCGACCGGCGTGCAGGGCCCGGCTATCGGCAATGAACCCAACGCTGTTCACCATCAGGATGATGTTGACAAGCTGCTGGCGGAACTCGGTGTTTAGCGCGAGGGCCGGACGCAGTTAAGCGAATAAATAGCGTTTACTCGCTTATTTTTCATCGTTTCTATCATCCACCCTCCAGCAATGCCAAAACCATGCCGATAAGCCACCACACATTTCGTGTTCTCGCACGGTGCGTTTGGCAGGAACAGCGGGAAACCAGCAGGGTGAATCACGATGGATGATGAAATACTTCAAGACTTTCTGATCGAGGCACAGGAAATCCTCGACAACCTTGATTCGCAGCTGATTGCGCTGGAAGGCGCGCCTGATGATCACGGCCTGCTGAACGCAGCTTTTCGCAGTTTCCATACCATCAAGGGCGGTGCCGGCTTCCTGGCGCTGGATGCGCTGGTTGAAGTTGCCCACAAGGCCGAAGACGTTTTCGACCAGTTGCGCAACGGCAAGCTGAAAATCACCGCGTCGATCATGGATGTGTTCTTGCGCGTGCTCGACACGCTGCGCGAGATGTTCGAAACCATCAAGGGCGGCAACCCGCCGAACCCGGCGGAACCTGAGTTGCTTGAGGAGTTGCGCCGGATTGCCGCCGGCGAATCTCTGGAGATAGCACCGTCGGTCGAGGCGGTGCCCGTCGCGGAGCCCGTCGTCGAGGACGACGCGGCCTTTGGCGAGTTTGACGATGTGGTGGCGGGCATGCTCGCGGAGGCGCCCCCGGCGCAGGCTGCGGCGTCGGCGGATCTCATCAGCGATGACGAATTCGAATCGTTGCTCGACAACCTGCAGGCCACCAAAGCCCCGGCGACGCCCGCGGTGGCGACTTCTGCAGAGATCATCACCGACGACGAGTTCGAGTCTTTGCTCGATAACCTTCAAGCGCGTAAGCCGGCCGCGGCAGTAGCCGCGCCTGCCACTGCGGCGACGACAAGCCCGGACATCATTACCGATGACGAATTCGAGCGCCTGCTCGACAAGTTGCAGCCGGCAGCCAAACCGCCTGCGGTGACGGCTGCGCCGGTAGCCGCCATTGCGGCGCCGGTCGCCGAAGCGCCAGCCAAGCGCAAAGCGGCCGAGACACGTGAACCTGGGCACGAAAAACCGACCGAGGCCGCCAACCCC
>JAURHQ010000529.1 GCA_030833185.1 Gammaproteobacteria bacterium
ACCGGCCTGTGGCGCACGGGAACCTTCCTCGGGGCCGATGCCCTGTGCCTGAAGCCCGACCTCGTCAGCTTCGCCAAGCCCTTGGGGGGCGGCCTGCCGCTGGGCGCGGTGCTGGTCCGCAAAAAAATCGCCGAGGCGCTGCACGCGGGCGACCACGGGTCGACCTTCGGCGGCAACCCGGTGGCCTGCGCGGCGGGCCTCGCCGTGCTCGCGGCGCTCTGGCTCTACGTGCAGGTCACCGGCGCCTCGCCTTCCGCCGTGCGGGCTTGGATCATGACCGCGTTCGTCTGGGCGGGACGGGTCGGCGAGCGCGACACCCCCGGCCTCCAATCGCTCGCGCTGGCCTGCGCCGCGACCTTGCTCCTCGACCCGGGCGCGGTGGGTGATGCGGGCTTCCAGCTGAGCTACGCGGCGGTGCTGGCGATCCTCGCGGCGGGCGCGCCCGCGGCGGAGCTGGCCGCCGCGCCGACGATCGCGCAGCGGCTGACCCCGCCCGAGGCGGTGGGGTTCGCGCGGCGCTGGCGCTGGCGGGCGCGGCGCTTCCTCCGCGCGGGGCTCTGCATCTCCTGCGCCGCGACGATCGCCGGCGCCCCGCTCACGCTGGC
>JAURHQ010000530.1 GCA_030833185.1 Gammaproteobacteria bacterium
CGAGCACGCCCGCGACGTGCTCGTAGGGGTCGGCGGCGGACGCGGCCTCGCGCAGGACGCGCTCGGCGGCGGCCGCGGCCGCGCGCCCGGCGCGCCGGCGCCGGCGCTCCTCGGCGTCGTCGTTGCCTTCGTTGTCGTCGCCGTTGTCGTCGCCGTCCGCCCCGTCCGCCGCCGCCTGCGCCGCGGCCGCCATCGCGGCCGCGCGAGCTGCCGTCGCCAAGGCCGCGGCAGCCAAGGCAGCGGCGGCGGCGCAGGCTGTGGCGGCGATGAAGGCCGCGGCTGCCAAGGCGGCTGCAGCGCTCCAGGCTACGGCGGCGGCGGCCAAGGCTGCGGCCGCGGCAGCGGTGGCTGCTGGTGGCAAGGCCGGCGGCGGCGGCGGCAAGCAGGGGCGGGGCGTCGCGGCGGCAGCGAGCACCGCCGCCGCGCTGTCGGCTGGCGCCCTCGTCCAGTCGGTGGCCCTGCCTTTAGCCGCCGCGGCGGGCATTGTTTGGCTGGTCTTCCGCAACGGCAAGAAATTCGTCAACCGCCCCCAGCTGCTGCCGGAGGCGGCGGCGCCGTGGGGAGAGATGGAGAGAGAGGGAGGGAGAGAGAGAGAGATGGGGTGC
>JAURHQ010000531.1 GCA_030833185.1 Gammaproteobacteria bacterium
CTTCGCCCTCCACAAGGAGCACGCCCTCTGGGCGGACGCTGTCCGCCTCTAATTCCGCTTCCCGCAGCGCCCTGCGCTCGGCCACGCCGCGCGCCTCGCCCTCGGACTCTGCCTCTGCAACGCTGTGCCTCTCCTCCTCCTCCACGACCTCGGCCTCGCCCTGCGCTCGCTGGAGTCCGATCGCGCCGAGTCCGCGCTGCCGGCCTTGGCCGCGCAGGAAGGCATCGCGAGCCCCTCCGTGCTGGCGGCCGTCGACATGGTCGCCTGCGCTGAGGCCAACCCGCGCCTCCCCGCCATGGCCCGTCAGTTCCGCGTGTTCGGCATGGCCGCCGGCGAAGTCGGCGACAAGGTCGTCTTCCGTTCGCGCACCGAGATGGTGCAGGCCCCGATGGCCGATAACGTCGTCAAGATGGTGGAAGGCTTCGCCGCGATGGCCGCTTCCCGCGACGCCAACGCCGCCAGCTGGCTGGAAGGTCTCGCCGTGAAGGCGTCGGGGGCGCAGGTGACGACCGACTACCAGGTCTCCGCCCAGCGTGTCCTCGAGGAGATCGCCCGGGCCAAGGTGCGCATGGCCGAGTGGCGCGCCAAGCGGGCCGCCGGCA
>JAURHQ010000532.1 GCA_030833185.1 Gammaproteobacteria bacterium
CGCGAAGCGCTCGTAGGCCTCGATGAGGTAGAGGCGCGAGGCCTCGCCCGACAGCGGGGGAGAGGCCTCGTCGGCATCTTTCTTCCCGCCGCCGCCGCCGTCCTCGTCACTCGCGGTGACGTCGCCCGACGCCACGTCGAGCAAGAAATCCGCGGCGTTGACCCCGTAGGGCATCCGGTACCCGAGGCGCGCGAACCAGTCGGCGGCGAGCGCGGCGCGGGTCACGGCGGCGAGGTCGGCGCGCGTGACGACGGTGAAGTTGGCCGTCGGGATGAGCTCGCGCCGGAGGTCCGCCGGGCGGCCTTGCGCGACGAGCCGGCCGCGGTTGATGATCACGACCTTGTCGCAGACCTGCTCGACCTCATGGAGGATGTGGCTCGAGATCAGGACCGCCATCTTGCCGCGCAGGGAGCGGATCAGGTCGCGGATACCGACGATCTGGTGCGGGTCGAGGCCGATGGTCGGTTCGTCGAGGATGAGGAAGTTGCCGCCGCACTTGAGGATCTTGGCGAGCAGCAACCGGCTGCGCTCACCGCCGCTCAATTTCTTCACCGGCGTCACGATGCGATCATCGGCGAAGAGGAATCGTTTCAGGTACGAC
>JAURHQ010000533.1 GCA_030833185.1 Gammaproteobacteria bacterium
AGCGTGGGAGCAAACGAGCCGCAATCCGATATGGACCTATGCTGATCTGGTGTCCTGCGCCATCGAACTTTGGGAAGAGGGGTTTGGGAAATGACTGATACACCAGAAGACTGGGTGCTGATCGAAGCTGCGAAGCGGGCAAGGGCTGCTTGCCCCGATGATGTGGCATGGGAGCCAAATGACATCCTGTTTACAGGTATTGGCCGCGCCCTCTGCGACATGATCGAACGCTACGAGCAGCCGCCCGTGGATCGGAAGCTGTTGTGTGCGGAGGAGGCTGTTCGCACTCATGCCGGACTGGTTGACCTTGAAAGCGTTTCCGTTCGCGCCATCGAACTTTGGGAAGAGGGGTTTGGTCGTGACTGACGCTTTCAGGATTATGCGCGATGCTTTTTGCGCAGCCTGCCTATGTCACTCGCTCACGTGGTTTGTAACATGGGATATTTCTTACTTTTGGGAATGGACTGCTAGCGAAAGGACGCTCCTGTTATTTGTGGTTCTTTGCCTTGTAACACTTCAATTTGTTGGGAGGCGTCTGCGTGACTGACGACGACAAGGCGCTAGACAAGATTATCCGCACATCAATGCCGTTTGATTTT
>JAURHQ010000534.1 GCA_030833185.1 Gammaproteobacteria bacterium
GAACGGGCCACGTCGGCGAGCAGGCGCTTCCAGAGGCCGTTCATCAGGACTTCGGTCTGCTCCTTGGCCTCGGCGCTCATCGTGCTGCCGAGGTAAGGTTCCACGGCGGACTTGTATTTCCCGACCTTGGTCACCTGCACGCCGAGCCCGGCGAGGCGGAGGGTGTCCCCGAAGTACATGTTGTAGGAGGCGAGTCCCTTGAATTCGACCTCGCCGCTCACGTGCGCGTAGACTTTGTCCGCGACGCTCGCCAGGTAGTACTCTCCTTGCGAAGCGTTCTCAACCCAGGCGATCACCGGCTTGCCGCTTTTCTTGAAGGCGACGAGCGCGCGGCGGAGTTCGGCTTTCTGCGTCAGCCCGGCGAAGAGTTCTCCGCTGAGAAGGATGCCGGCGATCTGCTTGTCCTTGGCCGCGAGGTCGATCGCCTCGAGCGCGCGCAGAAGGTCGAGACGCGGGCCGGGGGCTCCGAAGAAAATCTGGTCGAGTCCGGGGGCGCCATGCTCCGGCGTGTCTTCGATCGTGAGACCTCCGCCGATGACCAGCACCGTCTTCGCCTTGACCGTCACCGGGACGCCAGCGTGACCCTCTCGGGAAGAGC
>JAURHQ010000535.1 GCA_030833185.1 Gammaproteobacteria bacterium
TCCTCGGACGCGTCCTGGGGCGAGACCGACCTCGTCCGCCTGCCCGTGCGCTTCGACGCCGACCGCGACCAGCCCGGCCCCGTATGCCTGGCCGCCGCCGCGGAACGCGCCACCGGCATCCGTCAGGGCGTCGGCGGCGCCGGCGGACGCCTCGTCGTCGTCGGCACCTCGCAGATCGCCGCCAACCTCCGGCTCAACCGCGGAGGCAACCGCGCCTTCGTCACGCAGTGCGCCGCCTGGCTCACGGACCGCGACCGGGCGATCTCCTTGCCGGCCCGCGCCGAAGGCGAGTACCAGCTCAACGCCACGGCCGCCGACTTCTGGGCCCTGGCCCTCCGCTTCGCGGCGATTCCGCTCGCCATCCTCGCACTCGGGCTTGCGGTTTCCGTGTGGCGTCGCAGAAGTTGACGTGCTCATGCGGATCTCCCGCACCACCGTCATCCTGCTGGTCGCCAACCTGATCGCCTTCGGGCTTCTCTGGAAGGCCACCTCGGGCCATCAGCCGGCCGCCGTCAGCCAGACGCAGCTCTTCCCGTCGACGCCGGCGAAGCTGATCCTGAGCGAAGGCCCCGAGCGCATCGTGCTCGAGAAGCGCAAC
>JAURHQ010000536.1 GCA_030833185.1 Gammaproteobacteria bacterium
AGGCCGAACGGTTCGGCCGGCCGCACTTCGTCAGGAGCATCGTCCAAGGAGTCCTCGCCGACCTAGGTCAGGCCCGCGGGCCGAACTTGCGCTGCGGCGGCTGAGTCGGCGGCACGGGCTCGATCTGCACGCCGGCGCAGGCCGGATGGCGGCCGAAGACGCCGTAGCTCTCGGTGTCGAAGCGGGTCGTCATGCCGCGGGCGGCTTCGGCCACGAGCACGCGGCCGTCCGGCTGGATGATGCCGATCTGGACCATCGTCGGGCCGTCCACCTTGCGGGTGTGGGCCATGATCTTGTCGAGGAAGTCGTTGGCGTCCGGCCCCGGCTTGAGGGCGAAGAGGATCTTCTTGATCAGGGCCGGCGCGCCGCGGAGCGGCTGGAGGCCATGGGCGCTGATGTTCCACTCGCCGCGTTCCTCGCGGTAGGCCAGCCGGGCGTCGACCATGACGTGCGCGCCGTCGGCCAGCAGCGGCTGGTCGCCGTCGCGGGCGGTCAGGGCGGCCTCGAACGCCTCGGAGAACATGCTCACGGGGATGGTGACGTTGCGGGACGCGACCGTGAACAGGCACCACGGGCGGTTGTCCTTCTTGGAGATCTT
>JAURHQ010000537.1 GCA_030833185.1 Gammaproteobacteria bacterium
GACCATGAGCTTCAAGCTGAACCTGAGCATCTTCAAGAGCACCAAGCCCGAGAGCAAGGTTGACTTCAGCGGAATGATGAACGTGAAGGTGGAGGAGCTGGATGCGCTCTGCCGCTTTGTGATGAGCCAGACGCCGGACCAGTACGGCAGCGTCCAAGTGCCGATCAGCGGATGGAAGAAGACCAGCCAGAAGGGGCTCGCCTATGTGAGCGCTGTTGCGCAGCCCCCGCGTGATTGGGTGCCACCTGCCGCCCAGGTGACCGCTGCGGCGCAAAGCCTGGCCGCGGCCACCGATGGCGTGGTGGTTGATATCGAGCCGGATCTGTTCTAGGGCCGGCCCATCAGCTCGCACTCGAGGCGAGCGATCTCGTTCACGGCCTGCTGTAGTAGCTGCTGCTGATAGCAGGCTTGCTTGAGCAATGCTGCTGCCATGAAGCCTGCATCCTTACTGGCAATGAGGGTGCGGGCTTGTTTTTCGATCTCGAATTGCTGTTCTGGCGTGAGCTGCACGCACATCCACTCCCCGAAGTTCATTGTGCCATAGTGACGGGGTACAGGTTCAGGTTACCTATGGAGTGCCCGCGTTGCGGTAGCAGT
>JAURHQ010000538.1 GCA_030833185.1 Gammaproteobacteria bacterium
TCAACGGCAAGTGGGATCCCATCGCCGACCTGCTCGAAGGCGCTGACTCGGTCGCCAAGACCGCGGGCGGCCTCGCCTACGTCGAAGGCAAGTAAGCCGACCGTCCAGCCCAAGCAAAAGGCCGCCCGATGGGCGGCCTTTTTTGTCAGCAGATGCCTTGAGGCTTACTTGAAGCGGACGCCGTTGGCGTCCTGCGTCACCGTGCAGGCTTCCACGATGGCCCAGATGGACGTGGCAATGCCACCGATGCCGCAGGTAAGCAGGCAGATGAGCAACTGGGCGACGGCGCGGGAGGTGTAGCCCGCAAAGAAGTTATGGATGCCGATGCCTCCGAGGAAGACTGCGAGGAGGACGTAGGCCACGCGATCCTTGGCGTCAGGGTGATGGGCTGGGGCGGCTTGGTAGGGCGCGGCGGGCGGGTTGCCTGGCATCGGAGGCGGGACGGGCAGGCCGGCGGCCAGCTGCGTCTGCTGGAGCGGGGTCCAGTTGGCCATGCCGTTGGTCCAGACGAGCGTGTCGATCGAGACGGTCCGGTTGGAGATGAGGCTGCGCATGGTGGCCTCGTCGACCGGTCCGATGCGATTACCGTTCTGTTCG
>JAURHQ010000053.1 GCA_030833185.1 Gammaproteobacteria bacterium
TGGGAGGACGGCGGCGCGGTGGCCGAGGCGTGGAATTTTGGCCCGGCCATGGCGGACGTGAAACCGGTGGCGCATGTCGTGGACCGGGTGACCCGCCTCTGGGGGCCTGAAGCCGCATGGCACGTCACCGCCGAGACCGGCGCCCCGCACCAGGCGGTTGATGATCATGTTGAGCACCCCGAAGCCGATCAGGCCACCGAGCAGAATCGCGATGAAGGCAATGGCAATCCGCGCGGCATCCTGCGGAATGATCCGAACCAGCAGCGCGCCAAAAGGATTGCAGTAGGTAAAGGCCAGCCAGAACGACACCACCCAGGCCAGCAGCGACAGGATTTCCTTTACCAGTCCCCGAATAAGGCTCAGCAGGGCCGAGCCGCCAATCAGGCCGAGGATGACAAAATCAGCGGTATTCACAGCGCGCGCCGCTTACTCGCGGACCAGAATGCCCCGGAGATCGGGGGATTTGGCCAACTTGTTGCGCAGGTCGAGCGCCGCCTCATAGCCCTCGACCGGGCCGGCGCGAACCCGGAACGACACGCCTTTGGCGTCCTTGATCTGCACCATATGCGCCTTGGTGCCCTGGGCACTCAGGCGGCGCACCAGCAAGTCCGCATTGCTGCGACTGGAGAAGCTGCCGAGTTGCACCGCCCAGCGTTCTCCTTTGGCGCTCTCCCCCGACGGGCTGGGGACAGCCGCTGGCGCCGGCGCCAGCTTGGGCGCCGCTGGCACCGGGGCCGCAACGCGAGGGGCAACCGGTGGCGGCGGCGGACGGGTGGGCTGCGCGGGCGGCGGCGTGGGCGCGGTATCCGGCTCAGGCACCACGCTGTCGGCAACGGAATCGAGCGTCGCAGGTTCGGCGTCAAGGCCCTGCTCAACCTCGGTCGTCAGCCCGTCTGTCAGCGGCGGCACGGTTGCGGGCAATTCATCTGCGGGCATTGGCGCCATGTCGTTGACGGTCTGCGGTCGCGGCCGGTAGCCGCCGTCCAGCAGCATCGGCACGACGATCACGGCGGCCGCCACCAGCACCGCAGCGCCGACCAGTCGTTGCTTCAAGGGTGCTTCCATCAGGACTTGGCCGCCGGCACAGGTAGTTCGATCAAGCGCAAGACTTCCCCCACAGTGACAAACGAGCCCACGACCAGCACCCGCTCGCCAGGCTGGGCTTCAGCCAGCGCCGCAGCCCAGGCCGCAGCCACCGAATCATGCGCGCGGGCCGGCGTCTTGATCTGGAGCTGTCGCAAGGTCTCCAGCAATTCGCTCGCCCGCGCCCCGCGCGCGGCTTCGACGGTCGCCAGGTGCCAGCAATCTACCCGTGTCGCCAAGGTGCGCATGACGCTGAGATGGTCTTTGGTTTTCAGCATGCCCAACACCACATGGGTGCGTGGGCAGGCCGGCAGGGCGTCAAGATTGGCGACAAAGGCCGCCACTGCCTGCGCGTTATGGGCGACGTCGAGAATCGTCTCCACCGCGCCCGGCAGTCGCTGAAAGCGACCGCGCAGACTAACGGCGTCAAGCCCGTGGGCGATTTGGGCCGGCGTGATCGCATGCGCGGCTTGCAGCAAGTCGATGACTTTCAACACGCCCGCGGCGTTGCGCAACTGATAGGCGCCCATCAGGGCCGGGCGCGGGAGGTCTTCCAGCACCACCTCGCCCGACCACCAGGTCCAGCCGGCCTCGGACGGCTGAAAATGGTAGTCCACGCCGAGGAGCGCCAGCTCCGCGCCCAGCGACGCGGCGCAGTCCAGCAGGCTTTGCGGTACCGCAGGGTCGGAACATACCGCAGGCGTAGCCCGGCGCATGATGCCGGCCTTCTCGCGGGCAATCGCCTCGCGGGTATGGCCCAGCCATTCCACGTGATCGATGTCGAGCGTGGCGATTACAGCGACCGTCGGATCGATGATGTTGACGGCGTCGAGCCGCCCGCCCATGCCTACTTCGAGAATCACGAGTTCAAGACCCGCGCGGGCAAAAATCACCAGCGCGGCCAGCGTGCCGAACTCAAAGAACGTGAGCGGGGTGTCCGCGCGGGCAGCCTCCACCTGCTCGAAGGCCGCGCAGATGGTGTCGTCATCCACCGGCATCCCGTTCAGCTTGATGCGCTCGTTGTAGCGGAGCAGATGCGGCGAGGTGTAGGTTCCGACCCGATAGCCCGCCAGCCGGTAGATCGAGTCGAGCATCGCGACCGTCGAGCCCTTGCCGTTGGTGCCGGCGACGGTGATAACGGTGGCGGTGGGTGAGAGCAGGCCGAGGCGCGCGGCGACCGCGCGGCAGCGCTCCAGCCCCAGTTCGATCTCCGTCGGGTGCAGCGATTCCTGCCAACGCAGCCAGTCGCCCAGCGTGCGCCGCACGCCGGGCGCCGAATCAGCGGGCAGCAGCGACATTCAGGCCGGCGTCTGCGCAGCGACCGGTTCAGCGCGGCCAGTGGCCGCAGCGTGGGTAAGAATGCTCAGCAGGCGGCCCAACTGCGGGCGCAATTCACGGCGGTCGGCGATGAGATCAATAGCCCCGTGTTCGAGCAGAAACTCGCTGCGCTGAAAGCCTTCCGGCAGGATTTGGCGGACCGTCTGTTCAATCACCCGCGGACCGGCGAAGCCAATCAAGGCCCCCGGCTCGGCCACGATGACATCACCCAGCATCGCCACGCTGGCGGACACGCCGCCGGTGGTCGGGTCGGTCAAGACCGACACGTAGGGCAAACGATGGGCGCGCAGTTCGGCCAGCGCCGCGCTGGTTTTCGCCATCTGCATCAGTGAGACCAGCGCTTCCTGCATGCGGGCGCCACCGCTCGCGCAAAAACACACGAAAGGCGCGCGCTCGTCGATGGCGCGGCGCACCCCGCGCACGAAGCGCTCACCCACCACCGAGCCCATGGAGCCGGCCATGAAGCCAAACTCGAAAGCCGCGGCCACCACGCTCATGCCCATCAATTGCCCGGCCATGACCACCAACGCGTCGGTCTCACCGGTTTCTTTCTGGGCCGCGCTCAGCCGGTCGCGATAGCGCTTGGAGTCTTTGAACTTGAGGAAATCGAGCGGGGTGACGCTCGCGCCGACCTCCTGCCCCGAATCCGCATCCAGAAATTGTTTAAGGCGGGTACGGGCAGAGACCCGCAGGTGATGGTCGCATTTCACGCAGACGCTGAGGTTGCGCTCGAGTTCGGCGCGGTAGAGCACCGATTTGCAGGCTGGACATGAGGTCCAGACCCCTTCCGGCACCGCCTTTTTACTCGCGCCTTCGGTGCGAATTCGGGAGGGCAACAGTCGCTTGAACCAGTCCACTTACAATCTCCAGCCGGCGACCGTCAGGCGGCGGCGCGGGTTTCGTCCATCGCCACACGCAGGCCATGAACAAAGTGCTCGAGCGCGTCTGCGCCGCCCTTGGTGTCGACCGCCTGCTCGATGATTTCGACCAGCGCGCTGCCAACGATGACGGCATCGGCGTTTTTCGCCACGGCGGCGGCCGAGGCCGGCGTGCGCACGCCGAAGCCGACGCCGATCGGCAAGCCGGTCGCGGTCTTGAGATCAGACACACGCGCAGAGATTTCGGTCACCTCCACCGCCTTGTCGCCAGTCACGCCTTTGACCGAAACGTAATACACAAAGCCGTTGGCAAAGCGTCGGACCGCTTCGACGCGCGAGGGCGAAGAGGTCGGCGCCAGCAGAAAGATTTGCGACAGGCCTTCAGCGCGCACTGCCTGATGCAGATGCCCCGCTTCTTCCGGCGGCAAGTCCACCGTCAGCACGCCATCAGCGCCCACCGCCGCCGCCGCGCGGGCGAAATCTTCGTAGCCCATGCGCTCCACCGGATTCAGATAGCCCATCAATACCACGGGCGTGCGCTCGTCGGTCTGGCGAAAGGCTTCGACCAGCGCGAGCACCTTGCGCAGATTCATGCCGTTAGCCAACGCCCGCTCGCTCGCGCGCTGAATGGTGGGGCCATCGGCCATGGGGTCGGAGAACGGCACGCCAAGTTCGAGGACGTCAGCGCCGCCGCGCACCAGCGCGTGCATAAACGCAAGCGTCGCCTCGGGCGCGGGGTCGCCGGCGGTGATGAAAGTCACCAGCCCGCTGCGACCGGCGGCGGCCAGCGCGGCGAAGCGCGCTTCAATGCGGTTTACAGCGCTCATAGGGTGATGCCCTCCCGTGTTGCGACGGTCGGGATGTCCTTGTCACCGCGCCCCGACAGATTGACCACCAGGATGTGGTCCTTGGGCAGGGTCGGCGCAATTTTAATGACGTGCGCCAGCGCGTGGCTCGATTCCAGCGCCGGGATGATGCCCTCCATGCGGGTCAACGCATGAAAGCCTTGCAGGGCTTCGTCGTCAGTCACCGCCACATAGCTGGCGCGTCCGGAATCTTTGAGCCAGGCATGCTCGGGACCGACGCCGGGGTAATCGAGCCCGGCAGAAATGGAGTGGGTTTCGATGATCTGACCGTCCTCATCCTGCATCAGATAGGTACGGTTGCCGTGCAATACGCCGGGGATGCCCGCCGATAGCGGGGCCGAGTGGCGGCCGGTTTCCACCCCGTCGCCGCCCGCCTCAACGCCAATGAGCTTGACGCTGGTGTCGGCGAGGAAGGGATGGAAAATGCCCATCGCGTTCGAGCCGCCGCCCACACAGGCGACCACGCTGTCCGGCAGGCGTCCGAGTTTGGCCAGACACTGCTCGCGGGTCTCGCGGCCGATGACGGACTGAAAATCTCGCACCATGGCCGGATAGGGATGCGGGCCGGCGACCGTGCCGATGATGTAGAAGGTGTCGTCGACGTTGCTGACCCAGTCGCGCAGCGCTTCGTTGAGCGCGTCTTTCAGCGTCTTTGAGCCCGAGGTCACGGGCATGACTTCGGCGCCCAGCAGTTTCATGCGGAAGACGTTCAACGACTGCCGCTGGATATCGTGAGCGCCCATGTACACCCGGCAGCTCATGCCGAAACGCGCGGCGATGGTGGCCGTTGCCACCCCATGCTGGCCCGCGCCGGTTTCGGCAATGATGCGTCGCTTGCCCATCCGGCGGGCGACCAGCGCCTGCCCGATGGTGTTGTTGATCTTGTGCGCGCCGGTGTGATTGAGGTCTTCCCGCTTCAGGTAAATCTGTGCGCCGCCCAGTTCGCGGGACCAGCGTTCAGCGTGATAGAGCGGCGAGGGCCGGCCCACGAATTCGGCCAGATCGCGCTCGAACTCGGCGATGAAGGCCGGGTCGGCCAGGCATTCGCGATAAGCGGCTTCCAGCTCCGCCAGCGGCGCCATCAGGGTTTCGGCGACGAATTTGCCGCCGTAGGGCCCGAAATGGCCGAACTCGTCGGGCAGCTGCGTCAGCACGCTGGCTGCGGTCGTTTCAATCTCAGTGCTCGCATTCAACTGTATTTACCTCTGCGACAAACGCACGCATTTTGGCGGGGTCTTTGACCCCTTTGGCTTGTTCAATCCCGCCACTGACATCGACAGCGAAGGGCCTTGTGGCACAGATGGCGCGCGCCACGTTGGCGCTGTCCAGGCCGCCCGCCAGAATTATCGGTCTGGCGCACTCGCGCGGGACGAGTTGCCAGTCAAACGCCTGTCCTGTCCCGCCGGCCAACACCGGATGCCAGGTGTCGAGCAAGAGGCCGGCAGCGCCGCCATAGTGCGCGGCCGCCTGCTCTACCGAATCCCGATCGCGAACCCGCACCGCCTTCAGGTAGGACGCCCCGTAGGCGTCGCAGTAGTCGGGCGACTCTTCGCCATGAAACTGTACGAGCGTCAGCCCCGTTTGGTCGACAATTTCGCGAACCTTCGTCAACGGCTGGTCGACGAACAGACCCACGGCGCTCACAAAAGCCGGCAGCGCACGGATAATCTCCCGCGCGGCGGCGGGCTCGATATTGCGCGGGCTGGGGGCATGGAACACAAAGCCCAGCGCATCCACGCCCAGCGAGACGGCGAACGCCGCATCCGACATCCGGGTGATCCCGCAAAATTTGATGCGCGTGCGCAGTTTCATGAGCTTGACCATTCCGCCGGCAGCGCATCGCCGCCTTTTCACGGCACCGCCGCATTATCGCGATTTAGGGCGCCGATGGGTATGCCCTACCAGGGCTCGAGGTCTGGTGTTTTCAGATCGGGCAGATCAAAGCAGGACGGATAGGCGGGCGCGAGAAAGTACAGGCCTGCGGCCGGTGCCGTCATCGCGGCGGCCCGCCGGTCGCGCGCGGCCAGCACCTCGGCGGCCCAGCCCGGTTCGCGCTCGCCGGCGCCGATCTTGAGCAAGACCCCCACGATATTGCGGACCATGTGCTGCAGAAAGGCATTGGCCGTGATGTCCACCGACACCAGTTCGCCACGGCGGCTGATCGTCAGACGGTGCACGGTGCGTCGAGGATGGGCCGACTGGCAGCCTGCGGCACGAAACGAGGAGAAATCATGGGCGCCGACCAGATGGGCAGCGGCGGCGTTCATCCGTGCAATCTCGAGCGAGCGATGCTCCCAGGCAATTCGGCCATGCCAGAGGCCCGCGCGGCTGGCGCGGTTGAGCAGCAGGTAACGGTAGCTGCGCGACTCGGCGGAGAAGCGTGCGTTGAAGTCCTGACCGACCGGCTGGGCCCATCGAATGCTGACAGCGCGCGGCAGGTGCGTGTTGGTGCCCAGCGTCCAGGCCCGGAGCGGGCGCTCGCGGGAGGTATCAAAGTGCACGACCTGACAGAGCGCGTGTACCCCGGCATCGGTGCGCCCGGCGCACTGCACGGCAATCGCCTCGTCGGCGACCTGCGAAAGTGCAGCCTCCACCACCGACTGCACGCCGACGCCATCAGCCTGAGTCTGCCAGCCACAAAACGCTGAGCCGTCGTACTCGATGCCCAGCGCCATGCGTCTCATCACGCCATGTGGCGAAGGCAAGCTCACGGCGTGCGAGCGATCAACCAATCTGGGCGAGCAGCCGTCCTGCTTCTTCCTGCTGCGCGATCGATCCTTCCTTCGCGGCCTCCTCAAGAATGCCGCGCGCGGCCTGATGCTCGCCAAGTTCGATGTAGGCCTTGGCCAAATCAAGCTTCGAATCGACTTCATCGAATGACGACTGGCCGGACACATCGTGCCCCGTCGCCTCCGCCATGTGTCCGCCGTCCATCGTGATGTCGAGGTCGAGCGAGGTGGTGTCGACATCTGCCAGATCGAAGTCGATCTCCAGATCTTCGGGACTCACCTGTCCGAAATCCGGGCTGGAGAGGTCTAGTCCCAGTTCGCTGCCGTCCGGCAACTCGGCCATGTCTTCCAGCGCCGCCAGCGACGCTTCGAGTTCGGCGGAGAGGTTCTCAAGCGCGGTTTGATCCAGTGCGCCTTCGGTCAGGTCTTCCGTCTGCGGCTCGCGGCTGACCTCGACCTCGCCCGTTTCATCCAGCGACAGATCGAAATCGACGTCGCTGGCAGGGCGTTCGAGCGTCATGGACTGGCCGTCATCGAAGGCGTCGGCGGCAAGCGCCGTCGCGGGCTCTTCCGCGCCCAGCAAATCCAGGTCGAGGCTGAAGTCCTGCGCGATCAATTCGCTGGTCCCGCTATCTGCCGCGGGCAGCAGGTCTTTCAGTTCGCTGGTCGCGTCGACCAGATCGGCGCCGCCGCTGAGCGCGCCGATGTCGAAATCAAGGTCATCGCCGGCGGTCGGTGCCGGCCCCAGATCGAGCGGTCCGCTCGTGACGTCGAGATTCAGATCGCTCAGGTCGCCGATGTCGAAGTCGACTTCTTTTTCGGGTTCGGGCGCGAATGCGCTAGCGAGTCCACCGCCAGAGGCGGTGTTGGCCAGCCCTTCGGCGAGCGTGTTGCTTGCATTGGCAGTACCCGGGTCAAACACATCGCCCGTGGAGTTCAGATCGAGTAGCCGCGACAGGTCGCCCTCACCACCGGAGGGGCCACCCGTCAGGTCGACCATTTCGTGATCGGCCGGCGCCGCCGCCGCCTCGGCGGAGATAAAGCCGGCGAGGGTCAGCTTTTCAACGGTGGCGGTGAGGTCAAGCACATGGTCCTGATCGTTCGCGTCTTCGCCGCTGGTGAGGTCGATCATGCCGCGCATGGTGGGGTCGCTGGTTTCATCCAGCGGCGCGCCCTCGGCGCCGGCGGCATCCGCAAACAATCCGACCTGCGTGTTTTCAATGGCGTCAGCGGTCGCACCCGATGAGATATCGACCACGGCTGCTGCCGACGCGACGGCGGCGGGTGCCGCGCCACTGAACAGCGGTCGTTTCGGCGACATCGCGTTCCACATCGCGAGCGCGCTTTGCCACATCGGATCGGATTCGCCGACCAGGCTCAGGAACTCGTGCGCCGCCGCTTCGTAGGCGGGCAGATTTCCCGATGAATAGAAGATTTCGAGCAGGCGCAACCTGAAGCGCGGGTCGAGCGGCGATTCGGCGATGACCTTGCGAACCAACTCCTCCGCCTGGTCGAAGCGCTCGTAGGCCAAGTAGACGTTGACCTCTTCCAGCGGATCGGTGACCAGCGATTCGGCGCTGGCCTCGATGGTCCGGTCAAAGCGGTCGAAGGCTTGGCTGCGCGGATGGGTATCGCTGAGGTCACGCAGGTCGGGAACGACGGTTTTTGCCGCGGGTTTAGCGGCCTCATCCGACGCGGGCGCGGCGGCTTCGTCGCTCGCGACGGCGACCGCAGCCGTCACGATGGCGGGCACGCCGGTGGCGGCCTCGGCTTTAGACGCCTTGCGACTAAACATTCTGGCCAGCGCCAGACCGCCCAAGGCCAGCAAGGAAGCCAGCACGCCCAAGACGGTGATTGCGCCACCAGGCACGGCTTCGCGCAGCGGCGCCGGCACCAGGGCGTCGAGCGGGCCTTCGGGCGCCGGTATCACCGGGGCGGGCACCGGCGGCTTCGGCGGAGGCGGGGTGACCGCGACCGGCGGGGTGCTCGCTGCCGGTGCAGCCGCGGGCGTCTCCGCCGCGGCGGCCGGACTCCCGGTTTCCGCTGCCGGTGCTGTGACCGGCGGTGTTTCCTCAGCAGCGGTCGTCGGTGATGTCCCTGACGACGGCATTGGCTTACCGGCCTGCGCGGCCTGCAGACGGGCCAGCTCGTCGTCTTTCATCTGCACCTGACGCTGCAGCAGGTCGATGATGTCTTCAGCTTCGTCGAGACGGGCTTTGAGTTCGCGGGTTTCCGCGCTCTCCGTTGCCGCTTTTTCCTGTCCCAGGGCGGCTTCAGCGGGGCTGGTCGCCGGAGCGGCAGTGGTGGCGGTCTGGGGCGCTGGATTGACGATTTCGAGCTTGGCGTCGCGCTGCTCGCTGGCCGGCGCAGCGGCCGGTGCCTCGACTGCGGTGCGCGCTTGCTGGGCAATCGGGCGAGTTGCACTGCCCTGACGATAGTCCTGCCACAACTGGTTTTGTCTGGCTAACTCGGTATTGGCTTCTTGCCGTGAAAGGGCCGCGAATTCAGCGGCCGTTGGCATATTTAGCGAGGCGCCGCGTTTCAGGACATTGATGTTGCCGGTGGGGAAGGCCGCAGGATTGGCGCGCAGGAGCGCGATCATCATCTGCTGCACCGTCACCTCGGCCGGTTTCGCGCGCTGCGCCAGTTTCCACAGCGTGTCGCCAGACTGTACCGCGCCCAGAGAGCCTGCTGGCGGGGTCACGGGCGCTGCCGGCGGTCGCGCGGCGGTGGGGGTCGCGCTACGAGGGGCGGCAACGGGCGCAGCGACCGGCTTGGGTTTCGGCGGCGTAGCGGCGCTCGGCGCGGCGCGGCGATTGGGGTCGTACAACGGCGGGTCGAGAAGAACCGTGTACTCCCGCAGCATCTTGCCATCGGCCCAGTTGAGCTCGAGCAGGAAATCGAGATAGGGCTCGCGCACGGCGTCCTTGGTGTAGACCCGGATGTAGTCGTTCCCTTTATCGTTAGTGACGACTTCGAAGTGCAGGGACAGGAGGACCGCGCTACGCAGAACGCCCGCACGCTCAAATTGCTTGGAATCCGCCAGCTTGATAGTCAGGGTGTCGAAATCCGTCGGTTGCGCGCCAAGAATCTCGATGCGGCCTTCAAACGGCTGATTGAGCGCAGAGCCGGTTTTAAGCGTGCCGAGACCCAGCGCAGGCGCGACTGCGGGAAACATCAGGGAGATAGCCAGAGCGATCGCTCTTTTCCGAAGCATGTCCTATTTCCTCAGTCGCGATCGCTCGCAGACGGCATGGCGGGCGGCCAGCGCTTGGGTCCATGCCAAGATTTCGCTGGCGCCTAGCTACGATAAAACTTTAGGTTGCAAAGTTAAAGCTGACTTGCAAGTCTCTTTTGACGGTTTTTCGGCCATTTGTACCGGCATCCAGTGCTGACAAATGAGAAAAATTCAGTGCGTGGGCGACTCCTCTGCAAACCCATCCGGCAGGCATAGTCAGGCCGTGGCGTAACCTGTCTTTGCTTTCCAAAGCACGTCATCGGCCGTGATTGAAAAACCTTGGGGCCTGCGGGCTTACAGGGCGGCAACCACCTGCTCGCCCATTTCCCGCGTGCCCAGCACGGTGGTGCCGGGGCGCTGGATGTCTGCCGTGCGGTAGCCCGCCGCCAGCACCTTCGACACCGCCTGTTCCACCCGCACCGCGTGCGCGGGTTCGTTAAGCGAGTAGCGCAACATCATGGCGACCGAGAGGATGGTTGCCAGCGGATTAGCCAGATTACGGCCGGCGATGTCTGGCGCCGAGCCATGGATAGGCTCGTACATGCCCTTGCCCTTGGCGTCGAGCGATGCCGACGGCAGCATGCCGATGGAGCCGGTCAGCATGGAGGCAAGGTCGGACAGGATGTCGCCAAAAATATTGCCGGTGACGAGGACATCGAACTGCTTCGGCGCGCGCACCAGCTGCATCGCGGCGTTATCCACGTACATATGGCTGAGCGCAACGTCGGGATATTCCTTGCCCACTTCGGTCACCACCTCGCGCCAGAGCTCGGTGGTTTCAAGCACGTTGGCTTTGTCGACTGAACACAGTCGGCGATTTCTCTGCATGGCGGTGCGAAACGCCGCATGCGCAATGCGCCGAATTTCCGCCTCGCTGTAGATCATGGTGTTACGCCCGACCCGACTGCCGTCGGCCAGGGTTTCGATGCCGCGCGGTTGGCCAAAATAAATATCGCCGGTCAGTTCCCGCACGATCATGATGTCCAGCCCATCGACCACTTCCGGCTTGAGGGCAGAGGCCTCGGCCAGCGCGCTGAACAGCGCAGCGGGGCGCAAATTGCAGAACAGGTCCAGTCCGGAGCGCAGGGCGAGCAGACCGCGCTCGGGGCGCTTGGCCCGTTCGATCTGGTCCCATTTGGGTCCGCCCACGGCGCCCAGCAGAATGGCATCGGCCGCGCGCGCCGCATTGAGGGTTACGGCCGGCAGCGGCTCGCCGTAAGCGTCGAACGCACAGCCACCCATCAGGGCTTCTTCAGATTCGTAGGCCAGGCCGTAGCGGTCGCGCAGTGCGCCCAGTACCGCGGCCGCGGCGCCAACGATTTCGGGGCCAATCCCATCGCCGTTGATGAGCAGAATTTTGTGCGTCATCGGTCAGAATCACCGTCAAAAACAGGGTTGGCGAGAATAACCGAAAGCCCCTGCACACGGTACCGATGGCACCTCGTGCGCTCGCCTCTATACTAGCGGCCCACCCAGCCCCGACCGATGCCAGCCATGAATCCCGGACTCGCCAGACTTCAACCCTATCCCTTCGAGCGGCTGGCCGGATTGCGCGCAGGCCTGGTACCCAACCCGGCGCTGCGTCCGATCAATCTGTCGATTGGTGAACCCCAGCATCCCACGCCGCAACTGGTGCTCGATGCCCTGATCCGCGCGCTTGGCGGCACCGCCAAATACCCGGCTACCAAAGGCTCCGATGAACTGCGCGAGGCCATCGCGCGCTGGCTCGAGCGGCGCTTTCAGCTCACGGCCGGCGGGGTCTCTGCGGAGCACATGGTGCTGCCGGCCAACGGCACGCGCGAAGCCCTGTTTGCGATAGCCCAGTGCCTGATCGACCGCCAGCCGGCCAAGTCGCTGGTCGCGATGCCCAATCCCTTCTATCAAATCTACGAAGGCGCGGCGCTGCTGGCCGGCGGAGAACCCTGGTATCTGCCCTGCCCGGCCGAGCGCGGCTTCCTGCCCGATTTCGCCCGCGTGCCGGCTGCAATCTGGGACCAGTGTCGATTGGTCTATGTGTGCTCACCTGCCAATCCGTCCGGCGCGGTGATGAGCATCGCCGACTACGCCGAACTGCTGACGCTGGCCGACCGCCATGACTTCACGGTGGTCTCTGACGAATGCTATTCGGAGCTTTATCTCGATGAGGCCCAGCCACCCTGCGGCTTGCTGCAGGCCGCCTGGTCGCTGGGGCGCACGGACTTCAGCCGCTGTCTCGTCATGCACAGCCTGTCCAAGCGCTCCAACGCGCCAGGCTTGCGCTCTGGCTTCATCGCCGGCGACGCCGGCCTGTTGCGCGAGTTTCTGCGGTATCGCACCTACCACGGCGCGGCCATGCCGCTGCACGTGCAGGCCGCCAGCATTGCGGCATGGAACGACGAAACGCACGTCATCAATAACCGCGCGCTGTACCGGGCCAAGTTTGAGGCGGTCACCCCCCTGATCGCGGAAGTCGCTGATGTCAGCCCGCCGGCCGGCGGCTTTTACCTCTGGCCGCGCTTTGAGGCCGATGACGCGGCGCTATGCCGTCGACTGCTGGCCGAGTGCAACGTACTGACCCTGCCCGGCAGCTTCCTCGCGCGCGACAGCGGCGACGGCAATCCCGGCGCCGGACGTTTGCGCCTCGCGCTGGTGGCGTCGCTTGAAGAATGCGTAGAAGCGGCACAGCGCCTGCACACCACCCTTTTATCCACCTGATAACCCGGAACCCTCCCATGGAAGCACTCGCCCGCCTCATCGAACAGGCTTTTGAAGACCGCGCCACCCTCTCCCCGGCCTCCGCCCCCGATACGATCCGGGCAGCGGTGGACGAAACCCTGGGCCTGCTCGACACCGGCAAGCTCCGCGTCGCCGAGAAAAAAGACGGCGTCTGGGTTGTGAACGAGTGGGCGAAGAAAGCGGTGTTGCTGAGCTTTCGCCTGAATGACAACGTGGTGATGGACGGCGGTCATACGCAGTACTTCGACAAGGTCCCCAGCAAGTTTGCGGGTCTTGGCGAGGCCGACTTCCGTCAGATTGGCGCCCGCATCGTGCCGCCGGCGATTGCGCGTCGGGGCAGTTATATCGCGCCCAACGTCATCCTGATGCCGAGCTACGTGAACATCGGCGCCTATGTCGACAGCGGCACCATGGTCGACACCTGGGCGACCGTGGGTTCCTGCGCCCAGATCGGCAAGAACGTGCATTTGTCCGGCGGCGTCGGCATCGGCGGCGTGCTGGAGCCGCTGCAGGCCTCGCCAACCATCATCGAAGACAACTGCTTTATCGGCGCGCGCTCGGAAGTGGTGGAAGGCGTGGTGGTGGGTGAGGGCTCGGTGATTTCGATGGGCGTGTTCATCGGCCAAAGCACCAAGATTTACGACCGTACGACGGGCAAGATCACGCAGGGCCACGTGCCGCCCGGCTCGGTGGTGGTGTCTGGCAGTTTGCCGGCGGCTGACGGCAGCCACAGCCTGTACTGCGCGGTGATCGTTAAGCGCGTCGACGCCCAGACGCGGGCCAAAACCAGCATCAACGAGCTGTTGCGGGACGACTAGGCCGCTAGCGTCTCAGGGTGCGGGCGCGCTCAGGGAAGCGCGCACCGCATCGGCCAGTTCGGCCACGAGCGTCTCGACCAACGCGGTTTCGCGGCCCTCGACCATCACGCGGATCACCGGTTCGGTCCCGGAAGGGCGCAGCAAGACGCGCCCTTCGCCGTTGAGACGGTTTTCCACGTCGGCAACCGCCGCCTGAACGGCCGGCGGAAACCCGCCTTCCGCGCGGCGCGGCAGTCTCACATTCACCAGCTTTTGCGGAAACATCTGCATGCCGGCGGTGAGCACGCTCAGCGGCACGTTGCGCGTCAGCATGGCTTCCAGCACCTGTAAGGCCGAAATGATGCCGTCGCCGGTGGTCGTCAGGTCCAGACAGATAATGTGGCCAGAGGACTCGCCGCCCAGCGTCCAACCGTTGGCATTCAGCATTTCCAGCACATAGCGGTCGCCCACGCTGGCACGATGAAAGGCCAGCCCGCAGTCGCGTAGTGCGAGTTCCAGGCCAAAATTACTCATCTGCGTCCCGACCACCGCACCAGCCAGGCGGCCCAGCGCCAGCCGGTGCCGCGCGATGATGTAGGTCAGCTGGTCGCCGTCGAGCACATTGCCCAGCTCATCGACCATGATCAGACGGTCGCCGTCGCCATCGAGCGCGATGCCGACATCGGCCCCTGCGGCAAGCACCGCCTCCCGCAGCGCTGCCGGCGCGGTGGCGCCCACCCGGTCATTGATGTTGAAGCCGTCAGGCGCATTCCCAATCGCAACCACCCGCGCACCCAGTTCTTCGAGCACTTCGGGCGCGATGTGATAGGTCGCACCGTGCGCGCAGTCGACCACCACTTTCAGTCCAGTCAGGTCGAGCTGGCTGGCGAACGTGCTTTTACAGAACTCAATGTAACGTCCGGCAGCATCCCGCACGCGATGCGCCTTGCCGAGTTCACGTGAGGTGACGGTCTCGAACGGCTTGTCGAGTTCACGCTCAATCTCGAGTTCGATTTCGTCCGGCAACTTCGCGCCGGTGGCGGAAAAGAACTTGATGCCGTTGTCGTCGAAAGGATTATGCGAGGCGCTGATCACGATGCCAGCCTGCGCGTGAAACGTCCGCGTGAGGTAGGCGATGCCTGGCGTCGGCATGGGTCCCAACAGGTGGATGTCGACGCCTGCGGCTGAAAGACCGGCTTCCAGCGCAGACTCGAACATGTAGCCGGAAACCCGCGTGTCCTTGCCAATCAGCACCTTCGGTTTACCGCGCGCGCCGCGGGCCAGCACCCGTCCGGCCGCCCAGCCCAGCTTCATCACGAAGTCCGGCGTGATGGGGGGCACGCCGACGCGGCCGCGCACCCCGTCGGTACCAAAATATTTACGCTCGTTGCTAGCGCTCATGGGCAGGCCTGAAAAGCGGATCGGGAGGAGGCGAGGCTGGCGCGCTGCTACGCGCCAGCGTCACGATCAAGGCTAGTGCGAACTCGCCGGACCGCCGATCGGTGCGTCGGGTCCAGAGGACGCGGAGCCTTCGGGCGGCGTCTGTACGGCATTCGGGCTACCGCGATCATCATCGTCCCAGTTCTGGGGAACGCGGGCCGGGCGGCCCTCCATGATGTCGCTGATCTGATCGCTATCCAGCGTCTCGAAGCGAATGAGGGCCTCGGCCATCAGATGCAGCTTCTCGAAGTTATCCGCCAGAATCTGCTTCGAGCGCTCGTAGTTACGGTCCACGATGTGCCGCACTTCCTCGTCAATCAGCTGCGCCGTGTCGTCAGACATCAGCTTGTGCTGGGTGACCGAGCGTCCCAGAAACACCTCACCTTCGTCGTCGCTGTAAACCATCGGACCGAGACGGTCGGACAGACCCCAGCGCGTGACCATGTTGCGGGCAATCTCGGTCACGCGTTCGATGTCGTTCGACGCGCCGGTGGTCACCGCTTCCTTGCCGAACACCAGTTCCTCGGCAATACGACCGCCAAAGAGGCTGGAGATCTGGCTTT
The DNA here is from genome assembly GCA_030833185.1 of Gammaproteobacteria bacterium. Classification (GTDB taxonomy): domain Bacteria; phylum Pseudomonadota; class Gammaproteobacteria. The sequence goes on from JAURHQ010000053.1 coordinate 15,648, forward strand.
CCAGACGCTCCTTGCTGTAGCTGAGGCGGTCTTCCTCCGGCAGGAACATGGTCACGCCCAGCGCGCGGCCGCGGGGAATAATCGTGACTTTGTAGACCGGATCATGGGACGGCACGAGCCGCCCCACGATGGCGTGACCGGCTTCATGGTAGGCGGTAAGTTTCTTCTCTTTCTCGCCCATCACCATCGAACGCCGCTCGGCGCCCATCATGATTTTGTCCTTCGCCCGCTCGAACTCGTCCATGCCGACCAGGCGCTTGTTGCTGCGCGCAGCGAACAGCGCCGCTTCGTTCACCAGATTCGCCAGATCGGCACCAGAGAAGCCTGGCGTGCCGCGCGCCAGCAGCGCCGGCTTCACGTCGTCGCCCAGCGGCACTTTGCGCATATGGACTTTGAGGATCTGCTCGCGACCGCGGATGTCCGGCAGTGGCACCACCACCTGACGGTCGAAGCGACCGGGTCGCAACAGCGCCGGGTCGAGGACGTCCGGCCGGTTGGTGGCCGCGATGATGATCACGCCCTCGTTGCCTTCAAAGCCGTCCATTTCGACCAGCAGCTGGTTCAGCGTTTGTTCGCGCTCGTCATGCCCGCCGCCCAGTCCGGCGCCGCGGTGGCGCCCAACGGCGTCGATTTCGTCGATGAAGATGATGCACGGTGCAGAGGGAAGCGCCGTTTTGAACAAATCACGGACCCGAGCCGCGCCGACCCCGACAAACATTTCCACGAAATCTGAACCGGAAATCGTGAAGAACGGCACACCCGCTTCACCCGCAATAGCACGCGCCAGCAGGGTTTTACCCGTGCCGGGGGAACCGACCATCAACACCCCGCGCGGAATCTTGCCGCCCAGCTTCTGAAATTTGCCCGGGTCGCGCAGGAAGTCGACTAGCTCTTTAACTTCTTCCTTCGCCTCTTCCACGCCCGCGACATCGTTAAACGTCACCCGCACCTGATCTTCGCCCAGCATGCGCGCGCGGCTCTTGCCGAAGGACATGGCCCCACGGCCCCCTGCCCCACCCTGCATTTGACGCATGAGGTAGATCCAGACCGCGATGAGCAGCAGGAATGGGAACCAGGAAATGAAAATCTGCATCAGCAGGCCCTGCCGATCCGGCGGCTGGGCATCGATGCGCACGTTGTTATCCAGCAACAGGCCGATGAGTGCGCCGTTGTTCGTTTCTGGGCTGTAGGTATAGAGCTTGGCGCCGTCCTGCGTTTCGAACTCGATGGTCGGCCCATCGAGCAGGGTCCGGGACACCTGTCCGCTTTTCACCGAGCCGATGAACTCGGAATACCCGACCGCCCGCGACGTGCCGGCACGGGGCGTGAAGTTCTGGAACACCAGCATCAGTACCAGTGCGATGATGCCCCAGAGGGCGAGGTTTCTGGCCATTTTGTCCATCCGTTCCGGGGCACCCGCCAAACCGCGGGTCGCCGTATTTGATAGCTGCTGTGGGGACCGTCCAAGCTTAGTCTAGCCTCGGAACCCACCTGCGACCACATAGAATTCCCGCGAGGCTTGTCGCGAGGCGGCCGGCTTGCGCCGGTTAATCCGCTCAAACTGTTTACGCATCCCGAGCACAAAGCGGTCACTGTCGGCGTGCTGAAACATTTTAATCAGCAGGCTACCGCCCGGCTTGAGAAAGCGATGCGCTGTCTCCAACGCTACCTCCGCCAACTCCACCGACCGCGCTTCATCGGTATCGCGGATACCGGTTAAGTTGGGGGCCATATCGGATAACACAAGGTCGACCCGACGCGCTTCCAACAGTTCCGCAATGCGCGCGAGGGTTTCTTCTTCCCGACAGTCGCCGAGCAGGAATTTGACCCCGCTCAGCGGCGTCATGGGCAGGATGTCGACCGCCACCACCAGGCCTTTGGCGCCGACCGCAGGCCCCACGATCTGCGACCAGCCCCCTGGGCTTGACCCCAGATCAAGCACGACGCCACCGGGCCGTAGCAGCCGGTCACGGTCCAGTAGTTCGGTCAGTTTGAATGCGGCGCGCGAGCGCAGGCCCTGCTTCTCGCGGGCCTTGACGAACGGATCGCTCACCTGCGTCTGGTACCAGCGGCTGGAAGCCCCCCGTTTGCTCATGCGGGCCCCGGCGCCGACGCGCGCGGTCTAGAGGTACTGGACGGCGAGGATTTCGTATTCAACGGCACCACTTGGGACCTGCACGGTCACCGTGTCGCCTTCCGTTTTGCCAATCACACCGCGCGCCAGCGGCGAGTTGATGGAGATGAGACCCAGTTTAATGTCAGCCTCATCTTCGCCAACGATGCGATAGGTAACCTCACTGTCGTTGCTCAGGTTGAGCAACTGCACCGTGGCCCCGAACACTACCCGGCCCTGTGCGTTGACCTTGGTGACGTCGATGATTTCGGCGTTGCCGAGTTTGCCTTCGATTTCGGCAATCCGGCCTTCCGCGAAACTTTGCTGTTCGCGCGCGGCGTGATACTCGGCGTTCTCTTTCAAATCGCCCAGCGCACGCGCCTCGGCAATGGCATTGATGATGCGCGGGCGATCCACCGTTTTCAGACGGTGCAATTCCTCGCGCAGGCGCTGCGCACCTTCGGCAGTCATCGGGGACTTGTTCATTGCACCACCTCCTCATGAAGCGTCTGCAATCGACGAACCTGTTCCTCGCCCGTTTCGGCCAGCGCCATGACGGCGGCGGTCGCACCGGCCATGGTCGTGGTGTAGGCAATCTTGTGCTGCAGGGCGCTGCGACGGATCGCGAAGGAATCGGCAATCGCCTGCTCACCTTCGGTGGTGTTGATGATGAAATCAATCGCGCCGTTCTTGATCATGTCGCCAATGTGCGGCTGGCCTTCCAGCACCTTGTTGACCGGCTCGCAGGCCACGCCCGCGGCTTTGAGGGCCCGCGCGGTGCCACGGGTGGCCACAATCCGGAAACCGATGGCCGAGAGTTGATGTGCCAACACCACCGCCTGCGGCTTGTCGGCCTCCCGCACGCTGACGAACGCGGTGCCACCGGCCGGTAGGGTCATCCCCGCCGCCTGCTGCGATTTGGCAAAAGCTTCACCGAAGGTGGCGCCAACGCCCATGACTTCACCGGTGGACTTCATTTCGGGCCCAAGCAAGGGGTCGACGCCCTGAAACTTCACGAAGGGGAACACGGCTTCCTTCACCGAGAAGTAGCCAGGCGTGGGCACGCCGTTGGGCGCGAGATCGGACAGGCGCTGCCCGACCATGCACAGCGCCGCCTGCCAGGCCAGCGAGGCGCCGGTGGCTTTGGACACAAACGGCACGGTGCGCGACGCGCGCGGATTCACTTCCAGCACAAAAATCTTGCCGTCCTGAATCGCAAACTGGGTGTTCATCAGGCCGATCACGCCCAGCCCGCGGGCCATCAGGACCACCTGACGGCGGATTTCATCCT
>JAURHQ010000539.1 GCA_030833185.1 Gammaproteobacteria bacterium
CACCCCCAGCTGGCCGGGCACCGAACGCACCCCCAGCGCCGCCAGCCAGGAGGTGTTCTGTTGCACCACCACATCCACCGCCAGGCCGATCAGCACCGGCGGCGCCAGATCGAACAGCTTGTTGAGCACCGAGCAGCTGGCCGCCAATGCGAACGAGACGTTCACCATGACCGACGGCACCGCCGACGGCGTGCGGGCTCTGTACCTCAAGCTCACTTCCGCTGTTTCCCTGTCTGCCACGCGCACAGTAACGCTGGCCCCCAACACCGTGAGCAAGGTCTGGATCATTGAGAACGCCACCACTGGCGGTCAGTCCATCACGATCTCGCAGGGTTCTGGCAGCACGGTGACCATCGCCAACGGCACCAAGGCCATGATCTACACCGACGGCGCGGGCGCTACTGCTGCAGTGGTGTTGGCGAACCCGACTATTGCACTTGCTTCTGGTGTTACAGGCACCCTCCCGATTGCCAACGGCGGTACGGGCCAGACGACGGCCAACACGGCTTTCAACGCCCTGGCCCCGAGCCAAACCAGCAACTCAGGCAAGTACCTGACGACTGATGGCACGAACACCTCCTGGGCGACGGTTAGC
>JAURHQ010000540.1 GCA_030833185.1 Gammaproteobacteria bacterium
TCCTCGGCATCGACAAGCCCTTCCTCACGGCGATGGGAGAGGCCTCGATCACGCTGATGCAGGCCGCCTACCCGCAGCTGGTGGAGCGCCGTGAGGTGATCCTGGCGGAGCTGGCCCGCGAGGAGGCCCGCTTCCTGGAAACCCTGGAGCGGGGCGAGAAGTTGTTGGCGGATGTGCTGGCGGCCAAGCCCAAGCAGATCTCAGGCGAACAGGCCTTTGAGCTCTACGACACCTACGGCTTCCCGCTGGAGCTCACCGAAGAGATCGCCGAAGAGCACGGGCTCACGGTGGATCTCGAAGGATTCGAAGCGGCGATGGAAGCCCAGCGCCAGCGCGCCAAGGCGGCGGCGGTGAGCATCGACCTCACCCTGCAGGGGGCGATCGAGCAGATGGCGGCGGATCTCGACGCCACCGCTTTCAAGGGTTATGAGGCGCTCGAGCACCCCAGTTGCGTGTTGGCCCTGGTGGTGAACGGTGAGCCGGCCGAGCGCGCCACGGCTGGCGACAGCGTGCAGCTGGTGCTCGACGTGACCCCCTTCTATGGCGAAGGCGGCGGCCAGATCGGCGACTGCGGCGTGCTCTCCGGCGATGGCGT
>JAURHQ010000541.1 GCA_030833185.1 Gammaproteobacteria bacterium
CAGCGCTCCGTCCTGGGCGCGCCGGTGCCGCAAGTTCAAGGAGGCCAGTGATGGGCTACGGTCTGGGTGGCGGCGGGCTGGCCGAGTTCGGCCTGGGCGTGCAGCGCGAGGCCATGGACGCGGCCGGCAAGGTGGCCGACCTCGAGGCCAACCGCGAGGCCAACAACACAATGCTCGCCGCGCAGAAGAAGGCCGGCCAGCAGCAGCTGGGCAGCACCCTCGGCGCGACCGCCGGCTTCGCCTTCGGCGGGGCTCTTGATGAGGTTGACCTTAACGGCGGCGGGGAAACCGAACTCGATGCCTTCGCTGGTCGTGATCAGGCGGGGCTTGAGGTCGGAGGTCTCGGTCAGGTAGCCGCCCTTGCCGACTTGCAGTTCGTAATTCTTGGTGCGGTCGAGCTTGATGGTGGTCGGCGTGCGACCGACCGCTTCGCCGTTCAGGCGGACCGCCGCGGCGGTCGGGCTGGAGGAGACCACGACCGTGTCGATGTTGGCCGAGTCGACCGAGGACTTGCAGCCGGCGAGAGCGACGCAAAAGGCGAGGAGGGAAACGTGGATACGCATATGACGGGGCTTGGGGTCTGTGAATTGCGTC
>JAURHQ010000542.1 GCA_030833185.1 Gammaproteobacteria bacterium
GGCATCGAGGCCGTCGGCGAGGCGGAGCTTCATCTCCTGCGCACCGGGGCGGGCGACCTGCACCCAGCGCCATTTGCCGTCCTGGTCGCGGGCGTAGAGGTCGAGCCCGCTGACGCCCGTGGCGGGCATGTGCGGCATCGCGAGCTGCGACTTGGTGACCTTGTAGTGCGCGTAGATCGTCGTGGCGTCGGTGCGGAAGCGGAACACCAGGCCGGCGCTGTCGCGGCTGAGGCTCCAGACCGCGGGCGTGACCTTGCCGTCGGCCTCGGCGGGCAGGCGGTCGAAGTAGCTCTTGCGCTCGGCGTCGGGGAAGGCGCGTGCCAGGGCCTGCGCGTTGGCGTCCCACAGGTCGGCGAAGCTGGCCCGGCTGCCGAAGGTGCTGGCCGCGCTGCGCGACTGCAGCGCCCGGCGCAGCAGGTCGGCGTCGTCCGTCGGGCCGCGCCACTCAGGCACCGGCCCGTCCGCCAGGTCATCGGCCAGCGGCACGGCCTCGAAGGTGGGGAACACCGGCACCAGGTGGCCGCACAGGTCCACCGGCTGCCCGGCCACCTGGTGCGCCTCGTACGCCACGCCGGTGACGCGCCCGAAGTAGAA
>JAURHQ010000543.1 GCA_030833185.1 Gammaproteobacteria bacterium
CTCGTTGACGGCGATCACCATTTTCCCGCCTGAGCGCAGCAGCGATGCCGCACCGTACAAGGCACGCCAAACCTCTGTTTGCGGCATTTTGCGGTCCACCACAATTGAGATCACTTTGCGAAGATTGGTGAGGGGTTCGTGCATGACCACCTTCTTCACCCCTTTGATGCCCATGGCTTTGCTCAAATGGTTGAGGAAAACAGGCTCAAGGGCAACGCGCTTGATCAGGCTCGACTCCGAGGGCGTGACCTGCGAAATGATTGACGTCAAAATGGCATCTTTGCGACGCGTGATGGCCGTCACTTCCATGTAGGCATTGAACTCTTGCAAGTTGACGTGGCCATGCGACTCACCAAATGGCGCTTCAGGCTCTAACCATTCTGTGTTGATGTAGCCTTCAATCACAATTTCAGCCTCGGCGGGCACCAACAAGTCAACGGTTTTGCATTTCACGACATTGATGGAAGCACCAGCCAAACCGCCCGCAACATGCAACTCATCGGTGTCCTCTGATAGTTTCTGGGCAGACGTAAATGCAACGCAGGGCGGGCATCCCAAAATAATGGCTGCAGGCAATTTTTCGCCGCGTGCTT
>JAURHQ010000544.1 GCA_030833185.1 Gammaproteobacteria bacterium
GTAAGGGACATCGGCGTGGTGAGTTCGGCGGACACGGGGTTCAGAGTGTGCGAGGCCCGTGTGCCGCCGGCAAGGGCGTGGCGCATCGGCTGCGATGAGCCGCGGCACAGTCATCAAATACAATCGCGCCGCACCCAAAAGGCTTGTCAGCCGTGGCCTGAAGGCATTGGCGACCGGCACAGCATGCAAGCGTCAGGCTTGCCCGTTATGCTTCGCGCGGTTTCTGCTTACTGTGCAATCGCCCAATGGCTGCGCAGGCCGCAATACAGACGAGCAATGTCGGGTAGCCGCACGACGGCCGGCATTGCTCAGTAATTCTGCGGGACCTTCCGGCCAGCAGGCGCAAGCGCCGCGAGGTGTCCCCCTAACGAAGCGAGCTGACTTATGTCCTTACTAAGCGACAAGACTGCCATCGTCGGTATCGGTCACACCGAATACTCGCGCGACTCCGGGCGCAGCGAGTTGACGCTGGCCTGCGAAGCCATCAGTGCTGCGATCACCGATGCGGGCCTCACGCCGGCCGATATCGACGGCATCACCAAATACACGATGGACAATAACGACCCCACCGACATCGCGCGCAATCTGGGCA
>JAURHQ010000545.1 GCA_030833185.1 Gammaproteobacteria bacterium
GATGCCACCGTGGCGCAAATCGTGGCCACCTTGGTGGCCAACGGACCGGCTGCGGTCAAGGCGTGCAAGCAATTGGTGCGCGACGTGGCAGGTCGGCCCATCACCGATGACCTGCGGGCAGAAACCGCCCGCCGCATTGCAGATATTCGCGCCAGCGCCGAGGGCAAGGAAGGGCTGCAATCTTTTTTGGGCAAGCGCTCACCCAACTGGCTGGTTTGAGAAAGAAAAGAGATGTTCAAAAAAATCCTGATCGCCAATCGTGGCGAAATTGCCTGCCGAGTCGCGGCCACTGCCCGCCGCATGGGCATACAGACCGTGGCCGTGTATTCCGACGCAGACGCCCAGGCCAAACATGTGCAAGCTTGCGACGAGGCGGTGCATATTGGTGGATCGGCCCCCAAGGAGAGCTATCTGCAATGGCAGCGCATCCTCGATGCAGCCCGGACCACGGGGGCCCAGGCCGTTCATCCGGGCTACGGGTTTCTGAGTGAGAACGAGGCGTTTGCCCAAGCCTGTGCCCAGGCAGGGCTGGTGTTCATCGGCCCGCCTGCATCGGCCATACAGGCCATGGGCCTGAAGGCCGAGTCCAAG
>JAURHQ010000546.1 GCA_030833185.1 Gammaproteobacteria bacterium
GAGCGCGCCTGGTCCAAGACCCCGCGCCCGCTCCTCCGCAAGTACTGAGTCCCGCGCCGTGACGCCGCGCCTGCAGTTCCTGACGCTGGACGCCTCGCCGCTCTCGCATCCGGAGCAGGCCAGAGCCGCCCTGCGCGGCGGCGTGCGCTGGATCCAGGTCCGCGCCAAGGGCCGCGCCGAGGACGAGTGGGTCGCGCTCGCCCGCGCGGTCGTCGCGCTCTGTCGCGAGCACGGCGCCACCTGCGTCGTCAACGATTCGCCGCGCGTGGCCCGGCTCGCCGGCGCCGACGGCGTCCACCTCGGCCCCGAGGATGCGTCGCCCGCCGACGCGCGCCGCGAACTGGGCGAAGCGGCGATCGTCGGCGCCACCTTGAATTTCCCCGCGCACCTCGCCCGCCTCGGCGCGACCCGCATCGACTACGTGGGCGTCGGCCCGTTCCGTCCCACGACCAGCAAGGCGAAGCTCGCCCCGGTGCATTCGGCGGACTCGCTCGCGGCCTTGATCGCCGCGGCCGCCCCGCGCCCCGCGTTCGCCATCGGCGGTGTGGCGGCGGCGGACTTCCCCGCGTTGCGGGCCCTCGGCGCCTACGG
>JAURHQ010000547.1 GCA_030833185.1 Gammaproteobacteria bacterium
ACGAAGGTGAGCTGGGGGTATCCGCAAGAGCTCACGGTATTTAGCGACCGTTCTGCGAGCAACCACAAAGCCCTGACTTGCCAGTAAGTTTGTGATCTGATTATCAGAAATCGGTTTTTTGGGAGTCTCGTCCAAAATGATTTGTTTAATTAGAGATTGAACTGCAGTAGCCGATACAGCTTGACCTTTTTCAGAGCTTAGTTGTGCGCTAAAGAAGTACTTGAACTCAAAGATACCGGCAGGACAGGCTAAATATTTGTTGTTGGTGACCCGCGAGATGGTCGATTCATGCATACCAATTGCGGCCGCTATTTCTCGTAGGACGAGAGGCTTCATAGCGATATTGCCTTGGTGAAAGAAATTCTGTTGGCGCTCTACGATAGCCTCGGCTACTTTTAGGATCGTTTCCTCGCGTTGCTCAATGTTCTTAATCAGCCAGCGGGCTTCTAGCATTTTTTGGTGAAGCGCTAAATTATTTTTCTTCGCATTATTTTCTTTCAGAATGCGACTGTATTCTTGGTTGAGTGTTAGGCGAGGCTTGATTGCTTGATTGGAGTGCACCACCCACTTACCCTTTGTGTTTAGCTTAA
>JAURHQ010000548.1 GCA_030833185.1 Gammaproteobacteria bacterium
CCGCCGCCGCCGCCGCCGCCGCCGCCGCCCGCGGCGCTGCACGCCATGAGCGACAGCAGTGGATTGAGCAGCGCGATGCAGGGCGGCGCGGCGAGAAAGGGCGGCGCGAGCAGCGGCAGGCGCAGCGCGTCTGCGGCGGCGGCCTTGAGGGCGAGGACGAGGGCGGCGGCGGCGGCGGCGGCGGCGCGCGCGACGCGCACCGCGGCGCCGCGCGCGGCGGCGACGCGGGCGCTCGCGACGGCAGCGCCGCGTTGCTCGCCGCGGGGCGCCCGCCGCCGCCGAGCGGCGGCGCGGGGTCATCTCCGCTCGACGAAGCGCAGTCGCCGCGTAAAATAGTCATCGAATCCAAGAGTGTCACTGGACAAGTCTCCGACCGCGCGTCGAAGCTCGTTGAGGACTTAAGATCGTTTAGTTTCTCCGCCGCCGCCACCGCCGCGGCGGAGAGCGCGGCGGCGGCCGCCGCCGCGGCCGCGAACGCGGTTTCGGACGTAACCACGCTCCTGCGCAAGCAGGGCGCTAACGAAGACGTCGTCGTTCGCGCCGAACGAGACGAAACGGCCGAGGCGAAACAAGCGTTCTACAAAAAGAAA
>JAURHQ010000054.1 GCA_030833185.1 Gammaproteobacteria bacterium
CCGCACTCGTCTTGAGCGAATGCGTAGCTACCACTTAAATTCGTGGGGAGCCGACAGGCTCTGACCCCAAATTTTCAAATTTCAGGCTGACCAAGCAGCGCCCGCTCTTCCGCCGTCGCGAAGCGTTGGTCCCAGTCGGCGAGGCTGGCGCGCATCAGCCGAAACCACAGCGGCGGAATCAGCGTCACCGCCAGCGCTGCCAGATAGCCGCAGGGCAGGATGGGCGTCTCGTCGACGCGCGCGTGCAGGTCTTCAAAATGCGTGCGCGGGTCGAGGTGATGCTCTGAATGCATCGGCAGATGAATCAGCACGACGTGGCTGAACGCTCGGTCAGTGTCCCAGGCGTGACGTAGCGCGTAGGGCGTGGCGGCGTCGCGCACCAGACCGTAGTGCTCCAGGTAGTTCAGGGCCTCCAGCAGCAGCTTGTTGTACAGCGAGGCGAGCAGAAAAACGGTCAGCCCCAGCGGGCCGCTCAGGATCGCGAAACCCGCGGCCACGCTGAAGCTGCGCAGAAAGCCGCGCGTCACCTTGTTCTCCAGCAGCAAGCGGCCAAGCGCCGGCCGCCCCGCAAGGCGCCGCGCCTCGATCCGCCACGCCTGCGCGACCTGCCCCAGCGAACTGCGAAGATAAAAGGCATAGACGTTTTCGCCGCGTCGGGCGGTGGCGGGATCTTGCGGCGTGCCCACATCGCGGTGATGCCCAAACACATGCGCGACTTCCAGCGTGGCGTTGAAAGATATCGCCAGCAGCCAGCGGGCGGTGAACATCGCCAACCTGTCCTGCGTGCGATGCATCAGTTCGTGCGCCGTCAGAATCCCCCCCAGCGCCACCGCCAGCCCGAAAGACACAATCGCGCCCTCGTAGTCCAGCCAGTCCTTGCTCGCATGCCGCGCCAGCACCGGGTAATCCAGATGGCTTTCCAGCCACGCCCCCAGACCCAGCAGATCGCCCGGCGCCAGATACCACAGGAACACCAGGGTCAGCGCGGCGACCGAAGGCAAAAAACTGTGCAAGGCCAGATCCAGCACCCACGGATGACGAAACCTTGGCGCCTGCGCGGCGCGCCCGCTCAGGGCATCAAGCCCGATCCAGCCCAGCGCGCCCGCTGCCATGCCGAGCCATGAGGCGGCACCGCCCAGCACCAGCCCGAGCATGGTCAAGGCAATGAGTAGATGGGTCCCGAAATAACGCAGATAAAGCCACATCACGCACCCCTCCGTGCTCCCAACAAGTCTGCTGACGACCGGTCTATGACGCGCTGCCCGAGCCGGCGCCGGGTACCCACGGCCCTCACAGCAGCCAGACCAGCACAAGATATCGCCCAAGCTTGGCCACCGTCACCAGCAGCAGAAAAACCCACAGGGGCTCGCGCAAAATGCCGGCGACCACGGTCAAGGGGTCGCCGATCAGCGGTGCCCAGCTCAACAACAGGGACCACTTGCCCCAGCGGCGATAGTGGCGCTCCGCACGGGCGAGTGCCTGCGGCCCAACCGGAAACCAGCGCCGCTCGCGAAAGCGCTCGATGCCCCGCCCCAGACCCCAGTTGATCACGGCGCCCAGCACGTTGCCCACGCTGGCCACCGTCACCAGCAGCGCCACCGGCTGCTGGCCGCCCAGCACCAGCCCCGCCAGCACGGCTTCGGACTGCGCCGGCAACAGGGTGGCCGCGACCAGCGCGCTGGTGAACAGGGTGAGATAGGCCGCGTAATCGCTCATCCCGCTAGCCTAGCCGGTCGGCGTCGCGCGCACAGCGTTGAGCGCACCGGGCGACGGCTCGGCAGACACGTGGCCTGCCAGCGGCAACTGCGAGGTTTCGTCGCATTCCATCGATCTGCCGTTGCCCCTAGAATCGCAGAGCACATCGCAACGCTGCGAACTCGCGGGCCCGCGCGCCGCGCCATTTTTTTTCCTGATGAGAGGGCACGGCCTTGGAATACGGGCAGGACGGCAATTCAGCCAACCGCTTTGGCGGGATCCTGTTCGCGATCGTGCTGCACCTGGTGTTGGTCTACGCACTGGTCACCGGGCTCGCGCGCAAGGCCGTCGACGTCCTGCAGCAGGCGCCGCTGGAAACCCGGATCATCACCGAGGTCAAACCGCCGCCGGAAACCCCGCCGCCAGCACCGCCGCCGACGCTGAGCACCCCGCCGCCGCCGTTTATTCCGCCGCCGGAAATTGAAGTCGCGACGCCGCCGCCGGTGCAGGCCATCACCCAGACCACGACCGTCAAACCGCCCGAGCCGCGCCTGCCGCCGCCGGCACCGCCCGCGCCGCCAGCGCCAGTGGCGCCCCCCGTGCGGGTCGCGGCGTCGATCGACCCGGCCAAGGACTGTCGCGGCAAGCCGGCCTACCCGTCGCTCTCCCGGCGCGTGGGCGAGGAAGGCGTGGTGGTGCTGGAATTCACCATTGAGGCTGACGGCCAGATCAGCGGCGCGAAGGTCAAGCAAAGCAGCGGCTACCCGCGGCTTGATGAGGCCGCCCGCAAAGGCCTGACCACGCTGTGCAAGTTTCACCCCGGCACGCTGGACGGCAAGCCGGAACAGTCGGTCGCTACGATTGCCTATCGCTGGACCCTGAATGCACCCTGACACCCCTGGCCGTGACGCGCGCGGCCCCGGACACTTTTGGATGGAGACTCCCATGCTCGCACTCGCCCGCCCCCGTCGTCCGGCCCTGCTCGGCCTGCCGGCCCTGCTGTTGATGACCCAGATGACGTTCGCCCAGCAGGCCGCACCGTCGACCGCCACCGTCGACACGCCCCCGGGGGCGCCGACCGCAGCCACCACCACGACGCCCGACGCCCCCCTCGCACCCATCCCGGCGGCGCCAGTCACCGAGGCGACCGTCAGCGCGGCCACCGCCCCCGTGACGGCAGAAGTCGCCAACCCCTATGGTCTTGAAGCCCTGTGGGCGCAGGGCGACTTCGTGGTGCACTTCACGCTGGTGGTGCTGGTGCTGATGTCGATGGCGACCTGGTACGTCATGGTCACCAAATTCCTCGAACAAATGCGCCTGCAGGCCAGCGCCCGTGCCGCCGCCGAGCGCTTCTGGCAGACGGCAGTGGTTGCCGACGGCCTGCAGCAGCTGACACCCGGCAGCGCGTTTCACTATCTGGCGCAGCAGGCAACCAAAGCCGCCGGCCAGTACGAAGGCGCGCTGGTTCAGCGCATCGACATGCACACCTGGCTCAGCCTCGGCATCGACCGCGCCAGTGCCGAGATCAGCAACCGGTTAACGCGCGGTCTGGCGGTGCTGGCGACGGTGGGCTCGACCGCGCCGTTCATCGGCCTGTTTGGCACGGTGTGGGGCATTTATCACGCACTGACCGCCATCGGCATCGCGGGCCAGGCGTCGATCGACAAGGTCGCCGGACCGGTGGGTGAGGCGCTGATCATGACCGCCATCGGTCTCGCGGTCGCGGTGCCAGCGGTGCTGGGCTACAACTTCCTCGTCCGGCGCAACAAGGTCGCCATGGAGTCGGTGCGCCGCTTCGGTGGCGAACTGCACACCGTGTTGCTGGGCGGCAAGCGCGCGGGGCAGTAGGCATGAACGTGGGACTGGAACCGGACGACGACGGCGAGGTGGTTTCCACCATCAACACCACGCCGCTGGTCGACGTGATGCTGGTGCTGCTGATCATCTTCCTCATCACGGTGCCGGTGGTCGGGCACAACGTGCCGCTGACCCTGCCCAAGGAACGCAACACCGTGAGCGAGGCAAAGCCCGGCAACATCAATCTGTCGGTCAACCGCGAAGGCGACGTGTTCTGGGACGAGCGCCGCATGCCGGACATGCCCACGCTGTTCGATAAACTGAAAATCGAAGCGGTAAAAGTGCCGCAACCCGCGGTGCGCCTGCGCGGCGATCAGGACGCGCGCTACGAGCAGATTGGCCGCGTGGTCTTCACCCTGCAGCGCGCAGGGATGCAGAAGATTGGCTTCATTACCGAACCGCCGGTGCGCGCGCCCTAGGCGCTGCCGGCAAGGAGCAAGACGATGGCGATGAACCTGCCGTCTGGTGGCGATGAAGACGACGTGCTGGTGGAGATGAACACCACCCCGCTGATCGACGTCATGCTGGTGCTGCTCATCATGTTGATCATCACCATTCCCATCCAGACCCACGAGGTCAAACTGGACCTGCCGGGCGGCCATCCGCCACCCGCCGTCACCGAGCCGGTGGTGGTGACCATTGATGTCGACTTCGACGGCACGCTGTTCTGGAACGGCACCCAGCTGGCCGACCGCGCCGCGCTGGAGACCTTGATGCAGCAGGCCGCCACCCAGCCGGTGCAGCCCGAAATCCACCTGCGCCCCAATAAGCTGGTGGCGTACCGCAACGTGATCGCCGTGATGGCTTCCGCCCAGCGGCTCGGCCTCGACAAGATCGGACTGGTAGGCAATGAACAATTCATCGAGTAGACGCCCGCAGCGGCTGGCAACATGCCTGTGCGTTTGGCTCGCGCTAGTGGCGGGGTCCGTGCCGGTGGTGGCAGCGCCGGAAGAAACGGTCCGGGCCGAAGTGGGCAAGCCGGTACAGGCCGCGCAGGCGCTGATCAAACAGGGCAAGTTCAAGGAGGCGCTGGGTGCATTACGCGAAGCCGACAGCGTCGCCGCGCGCACGCCCTACGAAAACTACGCGCTGGAATACACCCGGCTGAGCGCCGCCAACTCGGCCGGCGATCTCGCCACCGCCAGCAAGGCCTTCGAGGCACTGGCGGCCTCCGGACGGCTCCCGCCCGCCTCGCAGCAGCAAATCAGCCTCGCGCTCGCCAGCCAGTACTACCGGGCCGGCAGCTACAAGGAGGCGCTCGCCTGGACCCAGCGCTATCAGCAGCTCGGCGGTCAGGATCCCGCCGCGCGCACCCTGCTCTACCAGTCGCACTACCAGACCGGTAATTTCGAGGCCGCCGCCAGGGCGCTGGGCGCGGATTTGGCAGCGGAGGAGAAAGCCGGTCGGGTGCCGGCGGAAAATCTCTATCAGCTGCTGGCGAACTGCGAGCTGAAGCGCGGCAATCAGGCCGGCTACCAGCAGGCGCTGGAAAAGCTGCTGGTGGCCTACCCCAAGCGCGACTACTGGCTGGGCGCGCTGCAAGGCGTGGCGACGAAACCGGGTTTTCCGGACCGGCTGGCGCTGGATCTGGCGCGGCTTCGTCTGGCCACCGACACCCTCGGCGGCGCGGCCAACTCGCCCGCCGTGCTCGCGGAGCAGACCTTCGACACCCTGCAGCGGCTGCTGCAGGCCGGCTTCGCCGGCGAAGCAAAGGCGCTGGCGGACGAGGCCTTCGGTCGCGGCATTCTGGGGGCGGGCAAGGACGCCGCGCGCGAACAGCGGCTGCGCGCCCTGGTCGATAAAACCTACGCCGAAGACCAGAAAACCCTCGGGCAGGGCGATGCCGAAGCCGCCGCCGCACGCAGCGGTGACGCGCTGCTGGCGCAGGGCTTGAACTATGTCGGGCACGGCCAGTTCGACAAGGGCCTCGCGCTGATGGAACAGGGTCTGGCCAAAGGCAGCCTCAAATATCCCGAGGACGCGAAGCTGCATCTGGGCTACGCGCAGCTCAAGGCCGGCCGCAAGGCGGCAGCGGTCAAAACCTTCAAGACCGTCAGCGGCACCGACGGCAGCGCCGATCTGGCGCGGCTGTGGATAGTGCAGGCGGGGCACTAGGCCGGGTGCGCGCATGAGCCGCGCACCCTCACGCACTCGCCGCCGCGCGTTGCTCGCGCTCGCCTTGGTCGCTCTCCTGTACACCGGCTACCGCGCGTTCATCGGCACGCCGTTCACCGTTGGCCAGCTGGCCGACCGTCAGGGCTTGTATGCCCTGCTGCGCGACCCGGAAGCCATGACCGACGTTGGCTTCATCGACGGCACGCTGCTCGACTGGCACTCCGACCAGCTGTCGTCCATCAGCCTTGCCGCGCGCGATGCGGACTACCGCCGCGAGGCCGGGTTTCTGCGTGAACTGGCCGGCTTCGACCCGCACGCGCTGTCGCCGGAGGACCAAATCACCTGGCAGGTCCTGGACGACCACCGGCGCACCGCGCTTGGTTTTCAGCGTTTCACCTGGCTGAGCGGCGCCGGGCTGTATCCGCTGGGTCCGATGGACGGCGTACAGGTCTGGATCCCGAGCTTCCTGCAGTACAGCCACGTGGTGCGCAATGCACGTTCGGCCCGGCACTACGTGGCGCGCCTGCGGGCATTCGGGCCCAAGCTGGACGAGGCCATCGCCGCCATGCAATGGCAGCGCGAACGGGGTGTCGTCATGCCGCTTGCGCTGGTCGAGCGCGCCTTGCAGGTGACCCGCGACACCGTCGCCGCCAAGCCGTCGGCCCACGCGCTGGTCACCGGCTTCGCCCAACGCCTGACCGAGGTAAACGATCTGGACGATGCAGAACGGGCAGCGCTGGTCGACGCGGCGACGAGCGCGGTAAGCGAGATCATCTACCCGGCCTACGCCCGCACCGCCGACGCGCTGGAAGCCATCAAGCCCCTGGCCGCCGCGCGCGGCGCGGGGGTGGGCGACTTGCCCGACGGTGCGGCCTATTACGCCGCGATGCTGCGCGAGATGACCACCACCGATTACACCCCGACCGAGGCGCGCGATCTGGGTCTTGCTGAAGTGGCCCGCATCAGCGCCGAGATGGACCAGCTCCTCGTGGCGCAGGACTTACGCGAAGGCACGGTGGGCGAGCGCATGAACGCGCTGGCGCGCGATCCCCGCTATCTGCTGCCCGATACCGATGAGGGCCGCGCCCGCATGGTCGCCCGCTATCAGGCCATTCTGGACGAGGTGAACGCGCGGCTGCCGGCCTATTTCCGTGACCCGCCCAGCACGCGGCTTGAAGTGCAACGCGTGCCGCCCGAACAGCAGGCGACAGGACCCGGCGCCTACTACATGAGCCCGGCGGTGGACGGGTCACGGCCCGGCATTTTTTTCGTCAATCTGCGCGATCTGAAAGCCAATCCGCAGTGGGGCATGAAAACGCTCGCCTACCACGAAGGCATTCCCGGACATCACTTTCAGGGCATGGTGGCGCTGCGTCAGCACGACCTGCCGTGGTTCCGACGACTGGCCTGGTATCCGGCCTATGGTGAAGGCTGGGCCCTGTACGCCGAGCGTCTGGCCGCCGAGATGGGCCTTTACGCCGAAGACCCGCTGTCTGACCTTGGCCGCCTGCAGGCCGAGTTGATGCGCGCGGTGCGGTTGGTGGTCGACACCGGCCTGCACGCCGAAGGCTGGTCGCGCGAGCGCGCCATCGATTACATGACGAGCACCACCGGACTCGAACGCAACGCCGTGACCAGCGAAGTCGAACGTTACATGGAGTCACCGGGGCAGGCCTGTGCGTACAAGATTGGCCAGTTGAAGATTCTGGCGCTGCGTGAGAAAGCCCGCGCCGCGCTGGGCCCGGCGTTTGAACTCAAAGATTTTCACGCCGTGGTGCTGGCCCACGGCGCCCTGCCGCTGACGCTGCTCGCGCGTCAGGTCGATGGTTACATTGCAAGTCAGCGCGCTAGAAGAGCGATCGCGCGCTGAAAGGTCGCCAGGCCGCCCGTTAAAGCCCTGCCGTAAGCTTCTTCTGTAAGCGACGCGTGCGCCGCTCCGGCAGGGGATGCGCCCGGCTTCGCCGGTCGGCGCAGCGCACTGCCACCTATATCCAATGCGACCTAGAACTTCACCGACATCCGCGTCCAGAAGAAACGGCCGACAAAATCGTAAGCGCCACCGGACAGTGCGTTGGTGTCGCCGTTGTACACAAACGGCGGGGCGCGGTCGGTCAGGTTGTCGATGCCGGCGTAGAAGCTCACGTTCTTCCAGGTGTAGTTGCCGGAAAGGTCGAAGTAGACCGTGTCCGGCACCTGCGCGCCCGGCGTGCCGAGCAGCGAGGGGTCCACATCGGTGTACTTGCTCAGCATGTCGCTGACATAGCGCACATCGATCCCCACGCCCCAGACCGCCTGCTCATAACCGAAGTAGGTATCCATACGGTAGTCGGGATAGGTCAGACCGGAAATCGACAGTTCATCAAAGCGCCCCGCCAACTCTTCCGGCGACCCGTCGGGCTTGGTGCCTGTGAAGTGCAGCATGAGCGTCGACTTGTGGTTGATGACCATGCTGCCCGGCACGTTCACGCCCGCCTCGCTGAGCGCATAGCGGTAGTTGAAGCCGAAGTCGAAACCGTCGGTCTTCACGCTGCCGAAGTTGGTGTAGAGCGCATCGACATTGGTCAGGTTGCCGCCCGAGATCCCGCCCGTGCGGGTCACCGCGCTGCACAGCGGGCTGGATAGACCCACACTGCCGTAGCAGGCATCGAGAATATCCTGCGTGTTGAAGATGCCGATCGCGTCAGCAATAGAGGTGCGGTAGTAGTCGACCGTCACCTGCAGATCCGGCGCGTTGCTGGGCGTAAACACCAGCCCGCCTGACCAGCTCTTTGACTCTTCCGGCTTCAGCTTGGCGTTGCCGCCGACGATGGTCGCGGTCTGCGTGGTTGACGGCAGAAAAGTGGACGGGTTGACGCCCAGCGCGGTCAACTGCGCCGCGCAGTTCGCCGCCACCACCCCGTTCGCGTAGCCGACAGAGGTATCGCAAGGATCTGAGGTGCTGGGGAAGGTTTGAAAGAGCCCGCCGTAGAGTTCTTTGACCTGCGGCGCGCGGAAGCCGGTGCCGTGGCCGCCACGGAGACGGACGCTGTTGTTGATGGCGTAGTCGAGACCCGCCTTCCAGATCACGGCGGTGCCAAAGTTGGAGTAGTCGGACACGCGCAACGCGCCGTCCACCGTCAGCGACTTGACCAGCGGCAGATCCTTCACCACCGGCACCTTGAACTCGGCAAAGCCTTCGGTGACGTCGTACTCGCCGCGCGTGCTTTGCGCGTCGCTGTTGCCGTCGCCGTTCAACACCACCGGGTCCACCAGGTCGTAGCCGGACTCATTGCGCCGCTCCACGCCCAGCGCGAAGCCCAGCGGCCCTGCGGGCAGTTCAAACAGGCTGCCGCCGAGATGGGCGTAGAAGAAATCCTGCTCCACCTGCAGCTCGCGGTTGTTGTCGTAGGTGAGATAGCCGATTTGCCGCGGCGTGAGGGTGTTCTCGCCCACGAAATTCGCCACCCCGCAGCCGTTGCGACGATCGGCCTGCGCGCAGGGGAACTGCCCGGTCATCTGGCCGAGGTGCGTGAAATTGACTTCGTTCTTCGTATTGTTAGCCGCATCCGATTTGCCGTACACATAGCCCAAAGACCAGTCATAGCGGTCCAGCAACACCCCCTCGAAGCCCGCATGCACACGGAAGGTATCGACCTCCTGCGCGTACTGACGGTCGCCGACATCAAAGCGCCGGGTGCGCGCCGAGAAGCCGTCTGCCGGCAGCGCGCCGAGGCCGTTGGCCGTCATGAAGTTCTGCACCCGGGTGTAGTTGGGGTTCGCAATCGGCGCGCCGAGCACGCCGTTCGCCCCGCGCACCTGATAGGTCGCGGGGAAAAACAGACCGGGGTATTTCTGGGTAGTGATGTCGTTAGACAGGGGCTCCGGGTTGAGGCGTTGTTCCGAGTTGCGGTTGGTGTAGAACACGTCCGCGACCGCAATCAGGTTGGGGGTGAGGTCGAAATGCCCCGAGCCGTTGAAGCTCTTGCGCTCCAGCGCACTGGTCAGGAACGGCTCCTTGGACAGATCGAAAAAATCGACGGCGGGATTCCAGTCACGGCCCTTGGTCGGTGAAGTGAAGTACAGCCCGGCGTCCAGCACCCGCAGGCCCGGCGCTTTGCTGGAGTTGGTCGTCGCGCCCCCCGGATTGCCCAGCGCCGGCTTGTTCTGGTTGCGCGCCCACTGCCGGTCGCGCTGCTCGATGGGGTCGCTGTTGTTGTAGCCCACGTTCACGGTCACGTTGCCGCGTTCCCAACTGTGGCCGAAGGTGGATGAGATGTTGTAGGTGGTCTTGTCGCCCTCACCCGAGATGCCGATGCCGCCACTGGTAAGCACGCCCTTAAAATTGCGCTTGGTAATGACGTTGATCACGCCGGCGATGGCGTCAGAGCCGTAAATTGGCGAGGCCGCATCGCGCAGCACCTCGATGCGTTCGATCATGTCGACCGGAATGGCGTTCATGTCGACCGCCACGGCCGAGGCTTCGTAATCGGTGCCAACGAAGCGCTTGCCGTCCACGAGAACCAGCGTGCGCTGGCTGCCGAGGTTGCGGAGGTCGATGTTGGAGGTGCCGAAGCCGCCGTTGTTCTGATTGCCGGTGGTGCCTTGGGAGCCGACCGACGGCAATTTCAGCAGCAACTGTTCGAGCGTCGTGGTGTTGGTCTTGGCGATCTCGGCAGCGGTGATGACGGTGACGGGCTTCGCGCTGGCAGCGTCTGGATTGCCCTTAATCGCAGAGCCGGTGATGGTGACTTCCGGCACGGGTTCGTCCGCGGCGTGCAGGTCCTGTGAGACAAGGCCTGTCAAAAGGGCCGGGAGGCTGATTGCCAGCAGACGTTGCCGCACAGGGCGATGACCGGTTTTTCGCATTTAAGGCCTCCTCGTGTGGCCAGACGGACGAAGCACGCGTGCTGGCGATGACGGATCAACAAAAATCCCAAAACATGTGGGCGGAATGATGCGTGAGACCAGGCGCGCGGGGCAACGTCTGGTCGCGATTCAAGCGCCTGATTCGCGCTGTTTCAGGGTGCGGCACGTTTGCCAAATTTAATTGGGCCCGACCGACCACTGCATTCGTGGGTGGAGCTTTCTGGCCGGACTCAACGGGTTCTGGCGTCGCGGCGTTGCCGCTCCCACGGGGCACTTGTGGGAGGGGCATCGCCCCGACTCGGGCTACCAACACTGCTGGCGTCGCGGCGTTGCCGCTCCCACAGAGATGCGCGCCGCGGCTTGATGCTGGCGTCGGCGCATAGTTTCTTCCACACCGATTGCCAGCTGTCCGCTGTCGGAGCGGCGCGTGCGCCGCGATGTCCCGGGACAATCGTCGCCCATCGCTGCGGACTATCTTGCCTGCCTTGTCCGGGCCAGATGCCCGTCCCGCCAGAAGCCCCTAGAATCGGTTCCAGCCCCCGAACACGCCGAGGACTCGCCATGCAGACGCACTGCCCCATCGCCACTCAGCTGCTGGCCTGCTGGTTTGAAGACGGCCTGCAATCCCATGCCGGGGCACGGCGCCTGATCGAACGCTGTTTTCGTCACAATCCGGATTTCGACCGCAAGCTGACAGAACACTTCGGTACGCTGCCGGCGCGGGTCGCTGCGGGCGAGTTCGACCATTGGCAGAGCACACCGCTCACGGCCCTCGCGGCGCTGATTGCGCTGGACCAACTGCCGCGCAATCTGCATCGCGGCAGTCCGCAAGCCTACGCCTTTGACGCCCACGCCCTAGCCCTCACGACCTACGCCCACGATGCCGGCTACCCGGAACAGCTACACCCGCTGGCAGGCGCTTTCTTCAATTTGCCCTGGGAGCACGCGGAAGATCTTGAACTGCAGCGCCGCTCGGTGGCGGGCTACCGCTGGCAGCACGCGCGGGCAGACGCCGAGTTCGCGCCGGTGTTGCACGAGTGGGTTGTCGCGGGCGATGAACATCTGGAGGTGATTGAGCGCTTCGGCCGTTTCCCGCATCGCAATCCCATCCTCGGACGGGAATCGACGGCGGAAGAACGCGCGTGGCTGGCCAGCGGGGGCAAGCACTGGGGACAGGTGGCGGCCGATCGGCTGGACGCCTCAGACGAGACCTTGTAAACGCAATTCCGGCGAACCGGAGGGTTCTGCTTCTACCCTCTCCCTCTCCGCCACAAAAAAAGGGCCTTTTGGGCCCTTACGCCGGGAGGGATGGATTCGCATTCGCTGTCGCGAATGCTCACCCCTGCGGGGCGCGCTGCGCGAGTTTGTCGAACCAGAGGGTTCTGCTTCTACCCTCCCTCTCCGCCAATAAAAAAACCCGCTAACGCGGGCTTTTTTATTGGCGGAGAGGGAGGGATTCGAACCCTCGGTCCTCGCGAGAGGACGCCGGTTTTCAAGACCGGTGCAATCAACCGCTCTGCCACCTCTCCGGGTCGCGCGGATGTGTGACGAGTATAGCCCGCGCGCGACGTTCGCTGTAGACGAGCGCGCCGCTCATCAAGGCGGCAGCGTCATGGAGAGCAAATCCCCGGCGGTTTCGCCCAGCGTGGTCGCGCAGATTTTGATGACCCAGAAAGAGAGCGTGACCGCCGCGACCTTGTTGCCGCTCATGCGGGTGCCTGCGACATCGCGAACAGGGCGGTCGCTGCTGCCAGCGCCTGGTCCATCACCGCCTCTGCGCTACCCAGTGCGCGTCTTGGATCGAGCGCCGCCGCCAGCGAGGCCGGGCTGAGGACGGCGCTGATCGCCGGCATCGTGCGCACAACCTCGCCCAGCGTGCCCATGCCGTCGTCGACCCGTGCGCAGGCCTCGGCCAGCAGCGCCTGCGCCCGCTCGCGTCCCAGCTGCGGGACCAGCGCCATACTCACCACTTCGCTTAAGAACAGCTCGCGCCCGGCGGCCAGATTGCGCTGCATGGCGGCGGTATCGACGTTCAAGCCGTCAAGCGCCCGCGATAAGCCTTCCAGCACGCCGCCCGCCGCGCCGAACAGCGCCACCAGCGCGGGCATTTCCACATGCCAGGCGCCGGCGGCTCGTTCGTGGGCGTGGTCGAAGGCGCCAAACACGCTGGCCAGCGCCGTCGGCGCACGGCGGGCGGCGGCCAGCGCGCCGATCGACGCCACCGGGTTGCGCTTGTGCGGCAGGGCTGATGATCCACCGCGGCCGGGCGTGGCGGCCTCGCTGACTTCGCCCACTTCGGTCTGCGCGAGCAGCAGCAGATCGTTGGCTATTTTGCCGCCGGCGGCGGCAATCCCCGCCAGCGCGGCGGCCAGTTCGCGTACCGCACCGCGCTCGGTATGCCAAGGCGGCACGGGGCGTAATTCAAGTCGGCGGGCCAGCGCGAGCTTCAGCGCCTCGCCCTCGTCCCCGTAGGACGCCAGCGTGCCGGTCGCGCCGGCGAATTGCAGCGGCAGTTGCGCCGCGGCGGCGCGCAGCGTTTGCATCGCGCGCGTCAGACCCTGCAGCCAGCCGGCGGCCTTCACGCCAAACGTCGTGACACCCGCCTGCTGGGTCAGCGTGCGGGCCGGCATCAGGCTGTGGCGGTGCGTGGCGACCAAATCGCAAAGCAGCGTCGCAACGCCGCGTGCCTGCGCGTTAAGCGCGGCCAGCGCCTCGCGCGCAGCCAGCATCAGCGCGGTGTCGACCACATCCTGACTGGTAGCGCCGAGATGCACCTGCCCCGCCGCCGTCGCATCTTCCTTCGCCACCAGCGCGCACAGCGCGCGCACCACCGGAATGGCCGGCGTGGCCGAGTCGCGGGTGGCGGCGCTCAGCGCGGCCAGATCAAAGTGCTCGACCTCGGCCGCGCGGGCGATGGCGGCCGCCGATGCGGCGGGAATCATCGACAGTTCGGCCTGCGCCGCTGCCAGCGCGACTTCAAAGGCCAGCATGTGCTTGAGCAGCGCGGGGCCTGCAAAGCAGGCCTCAAGGGCCAGGCCGCCCGGGCACACGGTGAGGAAATCGGGAGAGGCAGACCAACTCATGGGGCGGGATTCCTTCAGCGCAGCCCGACGTATTGCTCGGCCAGCGCCTGCTGCGCGGCGCGCGAGGCACAGAGGTGCGCAAACTCGGCCTCCTGCAGGCGCGCGGCGAATTCGTCCCCGGCCAGCCGATGCGTGAGATGCGTAAACCACCAGGAAAAGCGCACCGCTTGCCAGACCTCAGCCAGCGCGGCGGCCGAGTAGTCACGCAGCGGCGCTTCGTGACCGGCGCGCAAAAACGCCTGCAGGGCGGACGCCAGTCGAGCGACATCGCGCAGCGCGAGGTTGAGTCCCTTGGCTCCGGTCGGCGGCACGATGTGCGCGGCGTCACCGGCCAGCAGCAGACGCCCGTGGCGCAGCGGTTCGCTGACCACGCTGCGCAGCGGCGCGATGCTCATTTCCAGCGCAGGCCCGGTGACCAGCGCATTCGCCACCTCGGCCGGCAGGCGTCGGGCAAGTTCCGCCCAGAAGCGTGACTCGGGCCAATCGCTGAGTGCCTCGTCTTCCGCCACTTCAATGTAGTACCGGCTGCGGCTGGGTGAACGCATGGAGCACAGCGCAAAGCCGCGCGCGTGGCGGGCGTAGATGAGTTCGTTGGCAACCGGCTGCGTATCGCACAGCAAGCCCAGCCAGCCCGCCGGATAGCACGTGCTGAACTCGCGGCGCGCCTGCGCCGGGATGCTGGCGCGCGCGACCCCGTGATAGCCGTCGCAGCCGGCGATGAAGTCACACACCACGCGACGCCGCTCGCCCTGCCACAGACATTCGATCTGCGGATGCGCCGCGTCCAGATCGTGCAGCGCCTCGACCGGAGTCTCGAAAAAAAGTGCGCTTTCTCGCGCCAGATGCGCCGCGATGAGGTCGCGCGTCAGTTCGGTCTGGCCGTACACCGTGACGTACTGCCCGGTCAGTTGCTCGAAGTCGAGGCGCAAACGCTGCTCGCCAAACGCGATCTCGACGCCTGCGTGGCGCAGGCTTTCGCGGGCAAGGCGGGCCGCGACGCCGGCGCGCGCCAGTAGATCGACGCTGCCGGGTTCCAGCACGCCGGCGCGGATGCGTCCTTCCACATGGGCCCGGCTTTGGCGCTCGAGCATCACGCAACTGATCCCGGCCTCTGCCAGCAGCAGCCCGAGCAAGAGGCCCGCCGGCCCGGCGCCGACTATCCCCACCTGCACGCGGTCGGGCAGCGCGAGCTCAGACATCGAAGAACACCGTCTCCTGCGGTCCCTGCAGGTGGATGTCGAAGCGCAAGCCCGCACCGTCGCGCTGCGCGAGGAGCGTCGCCCGGCGCGCCGCAGGCACGCGTTGCAGCACCGAATCGCTGGCGTGCAGGGCGCTGTCTTCGGGAAAATAAATGCGGGTATGCACCTGCCGCAGCAGGCCGCGGGCAAAGACCGCCAGCACCAGATGCGGTGCCGCGCTGCCCGCCGCGCCGGGCTTCACAATCGAAAAACTGAAACGCCCGTCGGCATCCACCGCCATGCGCTGCAGCCCGCCCCGCGGCTGCGGCCCGCCGGCGGCGTCTGCCTGCCACAGTTCGAGCAGGGCGTCCGGCACAGCTGCGCCGCCGCCGTCCAGCACCTGACCGCTAAGGGTGACGCTACCGACTGTAGCAGGCACCCGCGGCCACGTTAGGCCCAGATGAAAAAACGGCCCGACGGTTTGCGAAGGCGTGAGCTCAGCCATGCGGCGCGGACTCGAAGGGCGTGTCCTCAGGCCCGCGCAGCACGATGTCGAAACGCCACGCCAGCGCAAAGCCGGCTTGCGTGCGCGATAAATCAAACGGCGCGACCAGCCGCTGGCGAGCGGCGGCGTCGGGCACGCTCATAAAAATGGGATCGAGCGGCAGCAGCGGGTCGCCTTCGAAATACATTTGCGTCACCAGCCGCGAGGCCCACGCCGGCCCGAACAGCGAAAAATGCACGTGCTTCGGGCGCCAGGCGTTGGCGTGATTGCCCCAGGGATAGGCGCCGGGTTCGATGCTCAGAAACTCGTACTCGCCGTTGGCGTTGGTCAGCACGCGGCCGGCACCGCTGAAGTGCGGGTCGAGCGGCGCGTCGTGCTGGTCGCCGTCGTGGCGATAGCGGCCGGCGGCATTGGCCTGCCAGATCTCCACCAGACTATGAGCAACCGGACGGTTCTGCTCGTCGCTGATGCGCCCGTGAATGAGGATGCGTTGACCCTGCGCCTTGCCGCCTGCGGTGAGGTCGGCGCCGCCCGGCTGCAGCTGCGCCGCGCCCACCTGCGGGCCGGCGTATTCAAGCGCGAACGCCGGCAGACGAATCGCCGGCAGCTGCGGCGCGCGCAGCGCCGTGGAGCGGTAGGCCGGGCTGTGATTTAGCGGGTGTGTGCCCGCCGGGACCGGCCGGTAGCTGGTCATCAGGCCGCGCTCGCGCGGAGGCGTCGACAGGCCGGCGCAAAACGCAGCGGCGCCCCAACCTTGGCCTGCAGTTCGGCTTCGCACAAGCCTTCCAGCAGGTCGGTGACCAGCAGTCCGTCCGGCGTGACCTCAAGCACCGCCAGATCCGTGTAAATGCGATCGACGCAGGCCGGCCCCGTCAACGGCAGACTGCAGCGCTCGACGATGCGCGGCGCGCCGTCCTTGCCGACCTGCTGCGCAAGCATCACCCACACCTGCTTCGCGCCGGCGACCAGATCCATCGCCCCGCCCACCGCCGGCGCCTTGGCCCCGGGCAAGGCCCAGTTCGCCAGATCGCCATTGGCCGCGACCTGATAGGCGCCCAGGATCGACACATCGATGTGGCCGCCGCGAATCATGGCGAAAGAATCCGCGTGGTGAAAAAACGCCCCGCCCGCCAGCACGGTCACCGGCTGCTTGCCGGCGTTGATGAGGTCCGGGCTTTCGGCGCCGGGGGCCGGCGCCGGGCCCATGCCGAGCAGACCGTTCTCTGAATGCAGCACGCACTCGCGATCCGGCGGCAGGAATTCGGCCACCCGCATGGGCATGCCGATGCCGAGATTGACGTAGGCGCCGTCGGGCAGGTCTTCGGCCACGCGGGCCGCGATGTCGTCGGGAGACAGCGGCTTGCTCATGCGCCCACCTCCAGCATGCTGTGTACAAAAATGCCCGGCGTGACCACCAGTTCCGGCGGCACGACGTCCACAAAATGCCTCACCTCGGCCAAGGTGCTGCGGGCTGCGGTGGCCATCACGGGATTGAAATTTCGCGCCGTCATGGCGTAAGTCAGGTTGCCCCAGCGGTCGCCGGTGGCGGCGTGGACCAGCGCCACATCGCCGCGAATCGCGCGCTCCATCACGTAGTGCCGGCCGTCGAACTCGCGGACTTCCTTGCCGGCGGCAAGCTCGGTGCCGTAGGCGGTGGGCGTGTAGAAGGCGGGAATGCCGGCACCACCGGCGCGCAGCCGTTCGGCCAGCGTGCCCTGCGGCACGACTTCCAGCGCCAGCAGGCCGGCGTCGTAGCGTTCCTCGAACACCACCGAACCGGCCGAACGCGGGAAGGAACAAATAATCCGGCTCACGCTGCCCGAGCGCAGCAGGCGAGCGAGCCCCCGCTCGCCGGCGCCGGCGTTATTGCTGACCATGGTGAGGTCTTTGAGGCCGAGTTCGGCGATGGCTTCCAGCAGCAGCACGGGCACGCCGGCATCGCCAAAGCCCCCGGCCAGCAGCACCGCCCCGTCGTGTAAATCAGGGCACTGCGCGAGCATGTCCGCGAGCGTCCGACAGCGCTTGTCGATCATCAGTCCTCGCCTCCGGATGGTCCTTGCGCCGGATTATGCCCGCCCGGCCTCCGGACGTAATCAGCCTTGCGGGCCGTCCTCGTAGCGGCGCCAATCCGCACAGTCCCAGCCGGTCAGGGCCTCGACCTCGGCGATGTCCGCCAGGTAATGCGGCAGCAGGGCGTCGAACTCCTCGCGCGCCAGCGGTCGCTGATAGCGCCATACGTTCACGCGGCGCAGCCGCTGCAGCTCAAAATTTTCCGGCCCACCCAGAAACCGCACGGCGGCGCGGACGTGCGCCGGCTGGTCGCGGTTGAAGTCCTCGTACTTCATCAGCAGGAGCTGCGCGGGCGGAAACAGGCGCATGGCTTCGCGAATTTGCGCCGCGTAGCGCCCTGCGCCGACATAGCGGTACTTGTTCTCGCGCGCGACGGCCAAGTCCCCGCCGGATTCAATCTCGACCCGCACGGCGGTCATGAAATCGCGGCTGTCGCGCAGCCGTGCCCGGCGATAGTTCCATGCCGAATGGGCGCGGCGCACCGGCGAGCGCAGGATGGCGATGACCTTGATCGCCGGGTTGTAGTCGTGGATCCGCTGCAGACAGTGCGGATTCATCAAATAGGTTGGCGTCGCCTCGCCCAGCAAGGCCCCGCGCGGCGCAGGCAGCAGCCAGCGATGCAGGGCTGAAAAATCGCTGCCATCGCGATAGCGCTCGTCGCGGTCGAAGAAGCCAAGTTCCTTGATGAGCGGCAGATAAAGGCCGGGCACCGTGCGCAGGTAGGCGAATAGCGCCGTGGTGCCGGCTTTCTCGGCGCCCACGATCAGGAAATCGAGACGCGGACGACGGTGCAGGTAGGCGCGCAAGGGATTCATCGTCACGCTGGCAGCTGCGCCATGAGGGGCGCCATCTCGAATGGTGAAAGCTGGCCGGGCGTCATCGCTGCGCCGACCCGCATGACCGCTACGCGCGGGACGCCGGTAAGCCCGGCCTCAGCCCGCAAGAGTGCCCGCCCCGGCCGCGACCTACAACCCCTGCGGGCCGGAGATCCCCCGCCGCGCCTGTAGTTGAACTTTCGGCGCCTGCCCCTACTCTTTAGGCACGAGGGTAGCGCGCCATGCCGGCCGCTGGCCTCAACCCGATTACCAAGGAGTAAAGCAATGCCTACCACTGTTATTTCGCCACGTGAGGCCAGTGCCGCGCTGGCCGGTAACAAACTGCTACGCAACACCTACAGCCTGCTGTCCATGACGCTGTTGTTCAGCGCTCTGACCAGCGGCCTGTCGATGGCGCTGGGCGTGGGCCACGGGCTGGCGCTGGTGGCCAATCTGGTCGCCATCGGCCTGATCTGGTTCGTCCTGCCGCGCACGGCTAACTCTGCCGCCGGCCTCGGGGTGGTCTTCGCCATCACCGGCCTGCTGGGCGTTGGCCTCGGCCCAATGCTGACGCAGTACCTGAAACTGCCGAATGGCTCCGAGATCGTGATGATGGCGCTGGGCGGCACGGGGGTGATTTTCCTCGGTCTGTCGGCCTACGCCCTGACCACCCGGCGGGACTTCAGCTTCATGGGCGGTTTTCTGTTCGTCGGGATGTTGCTGGTGCTCGGCGCT
>JAURHQ010000549.1 GCA_030833185.1 Gammaproteobacteria bacterium
CGGGAATTGGAAGCGCGGCCCGCTCACGCTCTCCACCGGTGCATCGATGCGCTCCACCTTCTCGAGCAGTTTTTCGCGGCTCTTTGCCTGGGTGGAACGGGTGGCGCTGGCGCGGAAACGGTCGATGTAGGCCTGCTGGGTGGCGAGTTCTTTCTGCTGGCGCTCAAAGGCGGCTTGGCCTGCCTCACGCTCCAGCGCTTTCTGCTCCAGGTGTTGGCTGTAATTGCCGAGGTAGCAGCGGGACACACCCCGCTCGGTTTCAACGATCTGGTTGCAGACCCGATCCAGAAAAGCCCGGTCGTGGCTGATCACCACCAGGGGGCAGGTCTGGCTGATCAGGTAGTCCTCCAGCCATTGGATGGTTTCCACATCCAGGTGGTTGGTGGGCTCGTCGAGCAGCAGCAGGTCGGGCTCCTGGAGCAGCACCTTGCCCAGGGCGATGCGCATCTGCCAGCCGCCTGAGTAGTCGCCCACCAGCTGCTCGGCTCCCTCCGGGGTAAAGCCGATCGTGGGCAGCAACTTGTCGATGCGGGCATCGAGTTCGTAGCCATGCAGGCTCTCGAAGCGGCTCTGCAATGTGCCCAGCTCG
>JAURHQ010000550.1 GCA_030833185.1 Gammaproteobacteria bacterium
TGCCGACCGGCGAGAAGGTCCGTTGGGCCGCCCCGCTGCGGAAATTCGTCAGCGGCCTGAACCTGCGCGACCTGTGGATCGGCTCCGAGGGCACGCTCGGCGTGATCACGAAGGCGACGCTCAAGCTGTCCGCCCTGCCCGCCGCCCGCCGCACCTTCCTGCTGGCCTTCCGTACGGACGAAGCGGCGCTAGAGGCCGCCATCGACCTGATCTCCCTGCGCGTGAATCCGTCGGTGCTCGAGTTCCTCGACGTCCAGACGGTCGCCGCCACCGAGAAGCGCCGCGGGAAGCGCGTGTTCACGGATACGGAACTGGGCGGCTCCGCCGAGACGCACGCCGCGCTCCTCGTCGAGATCGACGGACATCTCGCCGCCCTCACGGACGACGCCGTCAAGGTCGTCGCCTGGGCCAAGCGTCACGCGGTCGCCTTCCGCGCGCCCGAAGACCCCGCGGAAGCCGAAGCGCTCTGGGAACTGCGCCGCACCTGTTCGCAGGCGATGTTCTCCCTCGGCGACGCGAAGCTCAACGAAGACGTCGTCGTGCCGATCCGCAGCTACGTCGCCCTCCTCCGCTTCACCCGCGAGATCC
>JAURHQ010000551.1 GCA_030833185.1 Gammaproteobacteria bacterium
TGGGTTTCGTACCCGCGGGCACGGCGGAAGCGCGCCTGCCCTTGAGCCAACCGCCCGAAGGCGGAAAAAGCCTGCCAGGATTGGCCCGCGCACAGCTGGCGGCCCTGCCGCACGGCTATCTCATCGTGCACACCGCCGAAGCCGGCGCATTGCTTGAGACCGCCGGCCGGCGTCGCTGGCTCGGGCGAGCGCTCGTCGAGGCCGGACAGACGGCCGAGAGCGCCACGATCGCCGTCGGCGAAAGGGATGACGGCGCCTTCCTCGTCGCGACGGTCGCCTTCGCTTACCGCACCGGCGACGAAGCCGAAGCCGCGCTCAAGCTACTGACCGAACGACAGGGCGATTTCGACGCGCTCGGCTTCGCCGCCCGTCCGGGCGCTGACCGGCTGACGCGTCAGACCAAGCTGCTCGTGGTCCGCTTCGATATCGAGACGGACCTCGTCCTGCAGGCGCTCGGCCGACGCTAACGCTCAGGCCTTTTCCAGCGAACCGTCGGCTTTGAGTCGACGATAGTAACAACCCGAACGGGCCTTGCCGTTCTCCTTCGTGTGACACGCGCCCTGGCCCGCGGGGCGAACCTTGTAGAGG
>JAURHQ010000552.1 GCA_030833185.1 Gammaproteobacteria bacterium
GTCAAAGCGTACGAAGAAATTCTCAACATGCCGGTCTGAACTTAAGAGAACCCCATGGCAACAGCAACAATGAACACCGCGCTCACCGCGCCAGGCACCCCGCCCGCAGCGGGCGGCAATGAAACCCCTGCGCCAGCGCGCAGCCCTGAAACTGGCTTGGCGCCCGTGCGCAGCAGCGACCTCACCCGCGGTGCGGCCAGCACCGCACTGACCGACCCGATGGGCATGATCCGCGATATGGTGCGCCAACCC
The DNA here is from genome assembly GCA_030833185.1 of Gammaproteobacteria bacterium. Taxonomy (GTDB): domain Bacteria; phylum Pseudomonadota; class Gammaproteobacteria. The sequence goes on from JAURHQ010000552.1 coordinate 253, forward strand.
TCGGTTCGCAAAGTCCTGCCCATCGTCGTCATCATGATGGTGGTGGCTGCTTTCGGTCTGGCGTCCATGTCCATGAAAACGCCGCCCATGCGTGCCTTGACCATGATGCTGCCCGAGGCTGACAAACAACTCGCCATGGAAACCTTGAAGACCGCCAATTTCAAACCCGAGATTGACAACAACACCGGTCAAATCATGGTGCCCGGCGACAAATACCAGGAAGCGCGCATGCTGCTGTCCTCCAAAGGCCTGCCGCGCACTGAAGTGCAGGGCATGGATACCTTGAAAGACATGCCGGCCATGACCACCAGCCAGTTCATGGAACAGGTGCGTTAC
>JAURHQ010000553.1 GCA_030833185.1 Gammaproteobacteria bacterium
CTTTGAAGGCCACGGAGGGCATCTTGTGGCGCATGCCGATCGCGGGCAGATTCATCACGTTCGAAGGAGGGGAGGGCGCGGGCAAATCCACGCAGCTTGCCCGTCTCGCGGAGCGTCTCCGCTCGGACGGCGCGACGGTGCTCGGCCTGCGTGAGCCGGGGGGCACGCCCTACGGCGAACGCATGCGCGAAGTGCTCAAGCAGCCGGGCACCTCGCTGGCGCCGGCGGCCGAGGCGCTGCTCTTCGCTTCCTGTCGCGCGCAGCTCGTCGCGGACGTCATCGCTCCGGCCCTCGCCGCCGGGCAGGTCGTGATCTGCGACCGCTTCATCGATTCGACCGTCGCCTACCAGGCCGGCGGCCGCGGCCTGGACCGTGCCCTGATCGAAGGCGCTAACCGCCTCGCCTGTGGTCCGGTGCGCCCGGACCTGACCATCCTGCTCGACCTCGATCCGGGCCGCGGCCTCGGCCGCGCCGCCGTCCGGGACCAAGGACAGGCGGACCGCTTCGAACTCCTCGGCGACGCCTTCCATCGCCGCGTCCGCGAACTTTACCATACGCTCGCCCGCGAGGAGTCCGGGCGTTTCTTCG
>JAURHQ010000554.1 GCA_030833185.1 Gammaproteobacteria bacterium
TACCCCGATTACCGCTCCACCATGTCGTACAGCGTGGAGGATCGGTTCTTGGGTGGCCGTGGCACGGCATGGGTGCGCTATGAGCCGCACGTTGCCCCCATCGGCATTGAAGATGATGGCGTATCCATCACCTCCAACATTGAGCAGGGTGAGGGTGCGCCGCCCAACCTAGAGCAGATTGAGTACGAGTGCGCCCCGACCGATTACGTCCATTGGAAGGATTTTGGTCATTCACAGGCTCGCACATGGGAAGAAGTCACCTGCGTATGGCGCTGGGTGTACATGAGCCGTGAGGCGCTGGCAGAGCGGTTTGGCGACGAAATGGCGCGGAAGATACCGCTAGACCAAGGCCCAGAGCCGCTTAACGCCTATAACGAGGCCAAGCGCACCTACAACCGTGCCAAGATTTGTGAACTGTGGGACAAGGAAACCGCTAAGGTTTACTGGCTCATGGATGACTATGTTGAATTGCTGGACGAGCGCGATGACCCGCTAGACTTGGAAGGTTTCTTCCCCTGCCCCAAGCCGCTGTATGCGACAACGACCAGCGATAGCCTCATCCCAGTGCCTGATTTCATCCTGTATCA
>JAURHQ010000555.1 GCA_030833185.1 Gammaproteobacteria bacterium
GCTTTCCGCCCCAAGCCCTTTGAGGTGCGGCGCGCGCGCACCAAGGCGGCGGCAGCGGTGGTGCGCCAATTGCCCGCATTAAAGGACGCTGCTGAGCGCGCGCGCGCAGCGCGTGGCGCCCCCGCCCTGCCGCGCAGCGGGCGCGCGCGGCGCGCCGCTGCGCGCGCGGCGGCGATCTCCGCCGCGCGCGCGGCGGGGGGCACGTCGGGCCCCGTGCAGACGCGCGCGGGCGGCGCGATCCGCTGGAACTTCCAGGCGGCGCACGTGCAGTACGGGAGCGCTTCGGGCTGGCGCGGCCGGCGCACGCAGTAGTACTCGCCGGCGCTGCTGGCGGCGACGTAAATGGCGCTGCCGGGCGCGAACTCCAGGGTCACGCCGGACTGCGCGGCGAGCGTCGCGGCCTGCGCGAGCTCCGGCAGGCTCGCGACGGTCGCGCCCTTCGGCAGCACGGTCTTCGCGACCGGCGCCGGCGCGGCGGCCTGCTTTTCGGCCGCCGGCGCGTCAACCGCCGAGCGGATTCCCTTGAGGCTCGGGAAGCGCGGCAGGCCGTTTTCGGTGAGGTTCTGGTACTTGACGGTCACGAGCGC
>JAURHQ010000556.1 GCA_030833185.1 Gammaproteobacteria bacterium
ATGGCTTTGGGCGACAGGCCAGAGACACTTTCGACGGTATCTCGGGCGTGCGGCTTCCCAGCCGCAGCACCCGCAGGGTGTTGCAGAGTTTCAGTGTTCATGATGACTTTCTAAGTGACGGGGCCGATCAGGCGGTTTCGTTCTTGAAAACGATGGGCATCAGATCGCGAAAACGCGAGATGATTTGCATCAAAACGCCGGCCAGTGACAAGGCGTTCCAGCCCAACACCACAAAGCCCCAGTGCAATGGATGAGAGAAGATTTCTTCGGTCAACCAGTAGGCATGGCCCCATTCGTTGTAGCCCAGGTTGGGCAGGATGAGGAAGGGTCCGACCACCGCGAACACATGCATCAGCGAGATGCCTTTGCAAAAAGCGGGGATGCGTGTCATGGCATACACAAAGCTGCCAATGCCAAACATGAGGTACAGCGGAATGCAGGCGTAGAACAGCACCACATGGCTGGGCGTGATCGGTGTGTCACGCAGCACGGTTTGGTGCCAGTTGCCATCGCCTTCGCCAAAAAAGCTGCCAATCCAATAGAAGGTGAAGGTGTAGACCACCAACCACATGGTGAGGGCGAAATA
>JAURHQ010000557.1 GCA_030833185.1 Gammaproteobacteria bacterium
CTTCATGATCTCGCGGGCGGTGTCCGCCATCTCCTTCTCGCAGAGCGACCCGCCGATCTCGGCGCCCCTGGCGAAGCAGAAGGTGTTGGCCATGCCGCCTCCGATCGCGAGGCAGTCCAGCTTGCCGACCAGATTGTTCAGCAGATCGAGCTTGGTCGAGACCTTGGCGCCGCCGACGATGCCCATCACGGGCCGCTTCGGATTGCCCAACGCCGCATCCAGCGCCGCAGCGGCGGCGGCCGCCGCGCTCGCGCGGAGCGAGATGGCCGTGTCCTGCGCCGCGCGCTCGGCGGCCGCGACCTCCTCCGCCTCTTCGGCGCGGCGCCGCCGCGCGCGCCCGCGCCCTCGTAGGCGAGGAAGCCGCCGCGCGCAAAGGGCGCGCTCGTGCTGCTCGTGGCCGAGAAGCGCATCCTGGCCAAGTGGGCGGGCTTTGCGCCGGGCGCCGAGGGCGCGGCGGGCACGGCTGCGTTTTAGGGAGGGGCTGGTGGGCAGCCCCGAAAAAAAAACTATGGCGTTTTTTTCCAATTTCGGGGAGTCGAAACACAACAAAACCCATTTCTTATTATCCCGCGGGGCGCGCTGCAGG
>JAURHQ010000558.1 GCA_030833185.1 Gammaproteobacteria bacterium
ACTGCATGCCGCCAACATGCAGGAGCCGCCCGCGATTTCCAACGATTAAGCGACGGGATGCTTGAAAAACGCGGAACAACGCCACACTTTCGTCCCATGGCCAGCCTCACTCCCGCCCAAACCGCCCAAGTCGCTTCCTGGGTCGCCGCCGGTGCCACGCTTTCGCAGGTCCAGACCCGGCTCGCCGCCGAACTGGGCATCACGATGACCTTCATGGACGTCCGCTTCCTCGTCGACGACTTGAACCTGACGCTGGTCGAGAAGGAGGAGCCCAAGAAGGCCGAGGAGCCGACCGCCGAGGCCGCCCCGGCCGCCGAGGCCGCGACCCCCGCCGCACCCGCGACCGGCGGCGCCGTCACCGTCGAGGTCGACACCATCGCCCAGCCGCACGCCATGATCAGCGGCAACGTCACGTTCTCCGACGGCCAGAAGGCCGATTGGTACATCGATCACCAGGGCCGTCCCGGCATGACCGCCCGCGTGCCCGGCTATCGCCCGACGCAGCCGGACATCGTCGAGTTCCAGACGAAGCTCGACGTGGCGCTGCGCCAGGCCGGCTACTGATCAGCGCGTCTTCAGGATCGC
>JAURHQ010000055.1 GCA_030833185.1 Gammaproteobacteria bacterium
CCGGTTTTCTGCTCGCCTTCACGCTGTCGCTGGACGATTTGGTCATATCAAGCTTCGTGTCCGGCCCGGGTGCCAGCACTCTGCCGATGGTGATCTACTCGAAAGTCCGGCTGGGGCTGTCGCCGGAAATCAACGCGCTGGCAACGCTGATGGTGGCGGTGGTCGGCATCGGCGTCCTGATTGCAGGCGTGCTGATGAACCGCGCCAGCAAAGCGCGACTGCGCGACGAACAAATGGCCATTGCGGGCGATCGCCAGCCGGGCCAATCCGCGTGATCACCGCGCGCGAACTGGGCGCGGGCTATCGCAACAGTTTTGGCAACGGCCGCCTCACGGGACGGGGCGACATGCCGGTCGACAAAGGCGGCGACGGCGACGGCTTTCGCCCGCACGAGTTGCTGGAAGCGGCGCTCGCCACGTGCATGAGCATGACGGTACGCATCGCCGCCGAGAAATACGCCTACCCGCTGGCCACAGTCGCGGTGACGGTCAGCCTGGACCGCAGCGTGGCGGATGATTTTGCGTTTGATTACAGCCTTGAACTGGAAGGCGACCTAAACGACACCCAGCGCGCGCACCTCGCGCGGGCCGCCGCGCAGTGTCCGGTCAGCAAAACCATTGGCGCCAAGCCGCGCCTGCGCGCGGCCAGCCTGAGCGCCGTCTAGGCTCGCGCCTCGTCTAGGCCGGCTGCTGCTGCGTGATGCAGTGGACGTTGCCGCCGCCGTAGAGAATCTCCCGCCCCGGTACCTGACGCACGACCCGCCCCGGAAACTGTTCGGCGAGAATCCCGCGCGCGAGTTCGTCGTTCGGATCGCCAAACGCCGGCAGCACAATCGCGCCATTGCAGATCAGAAAGTTGACGTACGACGCCGCCAGCCGTTCCCCGGCCGGACGGGGCAGCGTGCCGGGTACGGTCAGCACCCCCGCCGCCTCCGCCGGGCTCATGCAAATGGGCGTGCGAGGAATGGGCAGTTTGATGATTTCAAGCGCGCGGCCGCGCGCGTCGCGCATGGCCTGCAAGCGCCGATAGGCATCCAGCGAAATCGGGTACTGCGGGTCCTGCTCATCGTCGGTCCAGGCCAGCGCCACCACGCCGGGGCGCAAAAAGCAGCAGAGATTGTCGACGTGGCCGTCGGTCTCGTCGTGCAGCGTGCCGGCGCCCAGCCACAGCACGGTCTCGACCCCCAGATAGTCCCGCAGCTGCTGTTCAATCTGCGCGCGTGAAAGCGCCGGATTGCGATTGGGGTTGAGCAGGCATTCTTCGGTGGTCAGACAGCTGCCTTCGCCGTCGACGTGGATCGCCCCGCCTTCCAGCACGAAGGGGGCGCGGTAGGCTGGCACGCGCTCGATTTCGGCAATTTTCCCGGCCACGGCGTCGTCGGCGTCCCATGGGTGATAGAGCCCGCCCTTAAGCCCGCCCCAGGCGTTGAAGGTCCAGTCCACCGCGCGCAGCGCGCCGTCGGCGCGGCGCACGAAAGTAGGCCCGATGTCGCGCATCCAGGCGTCGTTGGTGCTCATCTCGATGAGGCGCACTGCTGGATTGAGCGCCGCGCGCGCCCGTGCGTACTGCGCCGCCGACACCACCATGCTTACCGGCTCATGCTCGGCGATGGTATTGGCCACCCGGACGAATGCGGCCTGTCCGGGCCCGGCCGCATCCCGCCAGTTGTCGGGGCGCTCCGGCCAGGCCATCCAGATCTGCGCCTGCGGCGCCCATTCAGCGGGCATGGCAAAACCGTCGAGACGCGGCAGGGATTCGAGTGGCATCGCAATTGCTCCGCAGGGCGTAGAGGGCCGATTCTCAAGGCAAAGCCGCGCGCGGGGAAGCGGGCCGCCGCTGCTTCTCTGCGCAGGTGCCAACTGCAATCGCGGCGCACGCGCCGCCGCCAGATTCGGACGCGGCCGGTTTATGATGCGGTCATGATCTCCTCCAGCCCCTCACGGCCTTCGGTGTTCCCGACCGCCTCGATTGCGTCGCTCCACGCGCGCGAAACCGCGCTTTATCAGCAACTGCATCCACGCTCGGCCGCGCTGGCGGCGCAATGCGGGCACTGGTTCACGGGCTCACCCCTGCACTGGATGCAGGACTGGCCGTTGCCCTTTCCGCTTGCGATTGCGAGTGCGCAGGGCGCTCGCTTAACTGATGTCGACGGCCGTCCTTACGCCGACTTCTGTCTGGGTGACACGGCGGCGATGTTTGGCCACAGCCCGCCGGCGCTCGGCGAGGCGCTGGCCCGGCAGGCGGCGCAGGGCCTGTCTGCCATGCTGCCGGCGGCGGCGACGGCGGAGGTCGGCGCGCTGCTCGCCGAGCGCTTCGGGCTGGCGCAGTGGCAGATCGCCACCACGGCCTCGGACGCCAATCGCTTTCTCTTGCGCTGGGCGCGCGCGGCAACCGGCCGCGAGGTGCTGCTGGTGTTCGACGGCTGCTATCACGGTGCGGTCGACGACACGCAGGTCGCGCTAATCGACGGGCAGACGCAGCCCGGCGCCGGGCTTATCGGCCAAGTCAACAAGGTCACCCGCACAACGCGCGTCGTGGAGTTCAACGACCTCGATGCGCTCGCTGCCGCGCTCGCCCCCGGCGATGTCGCCGCCGTGCTCTGCGAACCCGCGCTGACCAACTGCGGCATGGTGCTGCCGGATGCCGGCTTTCACGACGCGCTGCGCGCGCTCACGCGCCAGTACGGCACGCTGTTGCTGATCGATGAAACCCACACCCTGTCGACCGGGCCGCGCGGCTACACCGGCGCCTACGGCCTCGAACCCGACGGCATGGTCATCGGTAAGGCGATTGCCGGCGGCGTGCCCTGCGCGGTCTACGGTGTCACCAGCGAACTCGCGGGGCGCATGCACGCCGCATGGCGCGCGGCCGGTCCCGGACGCACCGGCATCGGCACCACGCTTTCCGGCAGCCTGCTGCAAATCACTGCCCTGCACGCGACGCTTGGCAGCCTGATGGGCGACGAACACTATGCCGTGATGCTGAATCGCACCCTGCACTATGCGGAGCGCTTGGGCATGGTGCTCGAACGCCACGACCTGCCGTTCGGCCTCAGCCTGCTGGGCGCACGTAGCGAACTGCAGTTCACCGACCGGCCGCCGCGCACCGCGCGCGAGGCGGCAGCGGCCTTCGATGCGCCGCTGGAAGCCCTGCTCCAGCTCTATCTGCTGAACCGCGGCGTGGTGCTGACCCCGTTTCACAACATGGCCCTGATGTGTCCGGCCACCCCGCTGGATCACATCGAGGCGCTGGTCGACGGTATCGACGCCTGCCTGACCGAACTCCACGAGACGCGCTGATTCAGCGCGCAAGCCCTACCGGAAGGATTCCCATGACCACTCATCGCGCCCCGCTTGCTGAAGCCGAAGCGTTTCTGGCCCAGAACCCGGACATCCGGCACATCCACATGCTGCATACCGACAACAACGGCGTGCAGCGCGGGAAGTCGCTGCGGCCAGACGAGTTGCCCATGCTCTACGAGCAGGGCCGCCCGCTGCCCAGTTCCAGCGCCGCGCTGACCGTGCATGGCGAAGACGTGGAAAACACCGGGCTTTTATGGGAAGTCGGCGACGTCGACTGTCTGCTGTTCCCGGTGCCGGGCACGCTGGTGCGCTGTCCCTGGCTGCCCGGCCCCACCGCGCAGGTGCTGGTGATGCTGGACCCCGAACTCGGCATGCCGTCGGCGGTGACCGACCCGCGACTCGCCGCCATGCGACTGGTCGAGCGCTATCAGGCCGAGGGGCTGACGCCGGTGATGGCGGTGGAGCTCGAGTTCTATCTCCTGCAGGGCGACAGCGCGACCCGGCGGCCGCCCTTGCCGGTCACACCGCGCGGCGCGCATCCGCATGTCTACTGTCTGGAAGAAGTCGAAGCGCTGGCGCCGTTTTTTGACGATCTTTACCGCGCCTGCGACAGCCAGGGCCTGCCGGCAGAAACGGCCATTTCCGAGTTTGGGCCGGGCCAGCTGGAGATCACCCTGCACCACCGGGCAGATGCGCTGCGCGCGCTGGATGAAGGCGTGATGTTCCGTCGGTTAATCAAAGGCATCGCGCAAAAACACGGCTATATCGCGTGTTTCATGGCCAAACCCTTTGCCGCGCACTCGGGCTCGGGCATGCATCTGCATTTGAGCGTGAACGACCGCGAGGGCCGCAATATTTTCGCCAGCGAAGACCCCGCGGGTACACCCGCGCTCCGCCAGGCCATCGGCGGCATGGCGGCGACGGCGGCAGATTTCATGGCGCTATTCGCCCCGCATGCCAATTCCTACCGTCGCTTCTGCGCCAACAGCTATGCACCTTTGACCCCGACCTGGGGCATCAACAACCGCACGGTCGCCTTGCGCATCCCCGGCGGGCCGGCCGACACGCGCCATGTCGAGCACCGCATTTGTGGCGCAGACGCCAACCCCTATCTGGCCGCCTCGGCGGTGCTGGCCGGGGTGCACTACGGCATGACGCAGCAGATCGATCCGGGCCCGCCGGTCGTCGGTAACGGCTACGCCACCACCGGGGTGGCGGCGCTGCCGCAGTACTGGCCGGAAGCCATCGAGCGCTTTGCCGCCTCGGCCATCGCCAAGGACTATCTGACCCCGCGCATGGTCGAGGTTTACGCCGCCGTGAAGCGCTTTGAGTGCCGGCAGTTCATGGGTGAAGTGACAGCGCAGGACTTCGACTGGTATCTGCAAACGGTGTAAGCACCACGCCCATGGCGGACTCGAAATGGTCGCGTTCGGTCTGCCCCATCCACTGGTTGAGCGCCCAGAGTTCGGGCTCCGGCTCGCCGGCATACGGCGTGCTTTGCAAATACCCGTTGGGGCCGAATTCCGGCGTCATGGTGCTCACCGCATAGCCCCGCGCCGCCTGCGACCGCCAGATCCGTTCCCACCAACGCTGATGCGCTTCCAGACAGTGCCGGTACGCCGGCGCGGCCGGATGCGAGACCTGCGGCCCCTGCGGATAACCCACCCGCGCCTGCACGTGGTGCACGCGGGGAATGACCGTGGCGAGCGCTTCTTCCTCGCTGTCGATCAGACGCTCCGCCACCACGCACCAGTGGCTGAAGTCCGCCGTGATGCGGAGCGCTGGCAGCTGTCTGACGATCGCGAGCGTGGTCCACGGCGCGTACAGCGGCCGTGAACGGTGCGTCTCGAAACTGATCGTGCGCCCAAAGCGTGCAGCGAGCGCCATCGCAGCACCGAAAAAATCCACACTTTCACCGAGGCTCCAGGCATCGAGCCCGCCCATGCAGTTGATAAAGCGGGGCTCGATGGGGCTCTCCTCCCATGCGGCGAGGCCCGCCTCCAGCGTTCGCAGATGGTCGCGCACCGTCGCGCTCCGGCGCGGGATCCACCACTCGTCGCCCTCGCCACCGGTGCAAATCTCGCCAATACAGGCCAAATCATTGGTGGCTATCGCTTCGGCCAAGGCGGCCGCGTCGTGCGGATCCGACGGCAGGCTGCCTTCCAGCCCTTCAAAGCCAGCCGCCGCCGCTTCTGCGGCCGTGCGGTGAATGTCGTCACCGTGGCCCCACAGGGTTCTGAACAGATGTAATTGCATGGTGCCCTCCTGCATGCCTTAGCTAATGGGAGAGCAAGTGTGATGCCAGCGCGCGGCGCTAAAGCGGGGCCCGATCACGTGCGGCGCAAAGCACCTCGGCCGGGTCGGCCGGCCGCCGAAGCGAGGCGGCCGGACCCCGTCCGAACGCGAGCCTAGGGCGTGAGGTTCTGCTTGCGCGCTTCGCGGCGAATGAAATGCCGCACGGCTTCCAAGTCATCCTTGTTGATGTTCTTGAACTGCGGCATGCCGCGCGCCTTCAGCGCCCCGTCGAAGACGATGGCGTGCAGCGCTTTTTCATCCAGCAGCACGGGCGAGGCGCGCAGGTCCGGCGCGTTACCGCCCGCTGTGCCGGCCGGTCCATGGCACATGCCACAGGACTGGCTCCACACGTGGCTGCCGCGCTCGGCGAGTTCGGGATAGACCGTGAACTCCGGCGCCTGCAGCGGCTTGGCAAAGGCCTTGCCGGGCATCGGCGGCAGCGTCGCCTTGCCGTCCAGCGCAAACACCACCAGCCGGCGCGGCTGCGCCCCGTAAGCCCAGCCGTGTTGGGCGGCCATGGAGCCGCCGGTAGCGGTCATCGAGCCGCCCCAGCCGACGAGCTGCGCGATGTACTGCTTGCCGTCGACTTCATAGGTGATGGGCGGCGCGGAAATGCCTAGCCCCAGCGGCGCCTCCCACAGCACTTTGCCGCTGTCGGCCGCATAGGCCGCCAGTACGCCATCCGCCCGACCCTGCATCACCAGATTGCCGCGGGTGGTCAGCGTGCCGGCGTTCCACACGCCGGGCAGCGGCACTTCCCAAATCTTCTTCTGCTTGATCGGATCCCAGGCCCGCAGGAAAGACGCGCCCCAGTCGGCCGGCCCATCTTCGCGCAGGAAGTCCACGCCCGGATCGAACTTGAAGGTTGGTGACTCCCAGGCCTTGGGCTTGGTGTATTTGTCGCTGAACATGCCGGCCATTTCGATCGACGGGATATAGACCAGACCCGTATCCGGGTTGAACGACATCGCCGGCCAGTTGTGCACACCAAACGGGCCCGGCCAGACCAGCTCTTCGCCGTCCTCATAGCGCGCCCCCTTGCGCTCCAGCGGCCGGCCGGTTTTGAGATCGACGTATTCGGCCCAGTCGACCTTGCCGAATTTTTCGGCCGAAATGAGCTTGCCGGTGCTGCGGTCGATCACATAGAAGAAGCCGTTCTTCGGCGCGTGCAGCATCGCCTTCACCGGCTTGCCGTCGATCTTCAGATCGGCCAGCACGATGTCCATGTTGGAGTTGTAGTCCCAGGTCTCACCCGGCGTCGTCTGGTAGTGCCAGACGTACTTGCCGGTGTCGGCATCCAGCGCCACCACCGAGCACAGGAACAGGTTGTCGCCGCCGCCGGGGCTGCGCATTTTCTGGTTCCAGGGCGAGCCGTTGCCGGTGCCGATGTAGACGCGGTTGAACTCGGCGTCGTAGGTCATGCCGTGCCATACCGTGCCGCCACCGCCGTGCTTCCACCATTCGCCGGTCCAGGTCTTGGCGGCCATGGCCTGCGTCTCATCCTCGAAGCCGTCCGCCGGGTTGCCGGGCACGGTGTAGAAACGCCAGGCCTGCTTGCCGGTCGCCGCGTCATAGGCCGTGACATAGCCGCGTGCCGGGCCCCATTCGGTGCCGCCGTTGCCGATCAGCACCTTGTCGCGAAACACCCGCGGCGCGCCGGAGATGAACAGCGGGTTCTTGGGGTCGATGGTCTCGACGCTCCAGACTTCCTTGCCGGTCTTGGCGTCGACCGAAATCAGCCGCCCGTCGACCGTTGCCACGTACACATGACCTTTCCAGAAGGCGATGCCGCGGTTCCAGTCCCACATGATGGTGGCGCGGTCGCCGGCGTGTTCGATGGACTTGGGGTCGTAGGTCCAGAGTTTCTGGTGCGTCCGCACGTCTACCGCGTGCACGACGTTGTAGCTGCCGTTGAAATACATCACGCCGTCGACCACCAGCGGGGTGGCCGTCAGCGAGCGGTCGGTAGGCAGGTCGAGCGACCAAGCGACGCCCAGTTTGGCGACATTGGCGGCCGTGATCTGGTCCAGCGGGCTGTAGCGCTGCTCGGCCGAGGTGCGGCCGTAGCCCAGCCAGTTGCCTCCCTGATCGAGCGCGTTCAGCGCCTTGTCGTCGACCACCGTTTCGGCCGTTGCCACCGCGCCAAAGCCGGTGATTGCCAGCGCGGCCACCGCCGCCTGCAGCGAGTGCTTCATCGTGCCCCCTTGCCTTTCTTATTGCCCGATTTCTCGAAGTCTTCCACCCACTGCTTCACCACGTGGTACTGGTGGCGCAGCGCGATCTCGTGGTCGTGGTAGACCATCTCGGTGATAAGGCCTTCGTCCTGCGCGGTCTGGATCCGTTCCAGCGTATTGCAGTCTTCCAGCACCGCATCACGCAGTTCGACCATCGAGTTTTCCTGCCCGAAGCGCTGGGCCGCGTTGCTGGCCGGACGCAGAAAGCCGCGCATCTGCCACACCACCTTGTTGGCCGCCAGCGGCCACATCTGATGGGTGAAGTACATGCCGCTGCCCATCACGATGATCCAGTTGGGGAAGAAGACCGTCACGTCCAGCGACCAGTGTTTGGCGCGGGTTTCGTTAAGCCCCTTGGGCAGGGTGACCGAGGCATCGACGACGCCGCTGGTCACCGCCGGGCCGGGGGCGTTTTGCCAGGCCAGCCCCTGCACGGGATTGGGCGTGTAGGCCATGTTGCCCCACACCGACTGCGTGCGATGCGGGCCTTTCAGGCGGCAGTCGATCAGCCGGCCGTAGGGGTTGTCCGGGCCGGCCAGCGTGTCTTTCACCGAATGCCGGTGCAGCACCGGCACGTGGTAGGTCTCGCAGAAGGAGTCGATCATCGACTTCCAGTTGCAGTTGATGGTGCCCTCGTACTCAAACACGGCCTGACCGCTGGCAAAGGGATAGCCGACCAGATCGCGGCCCTGCTCGCCCATGGCTTCTTCCAGTGTCTGGCTGGGCTTCTCGTCCATGTTGACGAAGATGAAGCCCTCCCAGACGTCCAGCGCGAGTTGGCGCAGGCCCAGCTTGCCCTTGTCCAGATCGAAAAACCCGCTCGCATCCGGCACGCCGACCAGCTTGCCGTCCAGCCCGTAGGTCCAGCCGTGGAAGGGGCAGGTAAAGCCCACGCAATGGCCGCGCTGGCGCAGTTCGACGTGGTTCCCGCGGTGCTGGCAGACGTTGTAGAACGCGCGCAGTTGCTTGTCGCGCGCGCGGGCCACGATCACCGAATAGCCGAAAGTGGGCAGCGCCTTCTGGAAGAAGTCGCCGGGCTTTGGCGCCTGCTCAACGCGCCCGACGCATAGCCAGGTGCGCTTGAAAATGGCGGCCAGCTCGCGGTCGTAGAAGGCGGGGTCGCAGTAGACATCGGTCGAGACCGGCCCGGTGCCGAGCTCCGGATGGCGGGCGGCAAAAGTGGGGGCGGTGATTTTCTGTTTGGCGTTCATGCAGACACTCCCTGCGGCGCGTTATCAGGCATTTGTTCGATCAGGCGGAAACGGCGGGCGTCGAAGCCGTCGGGATATTCCCCGGTGCCGTACCACTCGACGGCCGGGCCCATTTCCGCCAGCGACAACAGCAGCTTCAACAGACGCTCCTCGGCGGCATCGAGTTCCCCGAGCTGGCGCTGCGCGAGATAGGCCAGCGCCTTGGGCGCAAGGCTCAGCATCTGGTCGTAGAAGGCCCGGATCTCGGCCGGCGGTGTGGTCAGTCGCTTTTCAAGCCGGGCGCGTGAGTCGGCCAACACCCAGTCGGCCACCAGCGGGGTAAGACGTTTGAATCCCTTCGGCAATAGCGGCGCGTCGCCGCGAGCAGATTTCGGCATGGACAACTCCCCTGCGGCGACCCTGCAAGCGTGGCGAGTCGCCGTGTTTTCGTTAGATTCCTGCCGCATGCTAAAGCGAGTTGCGGCGACTGGCGAGCGGCTTAATACCGGCTCAAATCCCCATACAGTTCTGGTCTGCGGTCGCGGAACAGGCCCCAGCCCGCGCGACGCTCGCGCAGGGCGCTCAGGTCGAAGCGAGCGGTGATGATTTCGCGCCGATCCGACGAAGCCTGCGCCAGTATCGCGCCGGTTTCGTCGGTGATGAACGAGCCGCCGTAGAAGGTAATTTCGCTAGCCCCGAAGCGCTCCACGCCAATCCGGTTACAGGCCACCACTGGCACCATATTGGCGGCCGCATGGCCCTGCATCGTGCGCTGCCAGTGATCGCGGCTGTGGACTTCGGGCGCCGTCGGTTCGGAGCCAATGGCGCTCGGGTAACACAGCACTTCGGCGCCCTTAAGCACCATGGCGCGCGCCGCTTCGGGAAACCACTGGTCCCAGCAAATCGCGACGCCAACCCGGCCAAGCGCGGTATCCCAAACCTTGAAGCCGGTGTCGCCGGGCGAAAAGTAGAACTTCTCCTCGTAGCCCGGCCCCTGCGGAATATGCGACTTGCGGTAGATGCCCAGCGCGCGGCCGTCGGCGTCGATCATCTGCAGCGAGTTGAAATAGGCCTGACCGGCGCGCTCGAAGAAGCTCACCGGCAGGACAACCGACAGTTCGCGCGCCAGCGCCTGCAGGCGGGCCAGCAGCGGACTGGTCGCGGCCTCATGGGCGAGCGCGAAGTGACGGGGATGCTGTTCCTGACAGAAATACTGGGTCTCGAACAACTCCTGCAGCAGGATCAGGCGGGCGCCGGCGGCGTGGGCTTGGCGCACCAGCGCGACGGCCTGCTCGACGTTATGGTCGGCATCCGGCCCGCAGGCCATCTGGGTGGCGGCAACGGTAATTTCACGCATGGGGGCTTCCTCCATCTGGGCCGCGACAAGCGCCGGCGGACTGGGCCAAAATCGGGCGCATGCCGACCCGTCAAATATAAGCCGAAGCCAGCGCCTACCGTGCCGGAAATTTTCACCATCGGTCACAGCAATCTTGCGTTCGAGGCCTTCGCCGCGCGGCTCGCCGCCCATGGGGTCGAGGTGCTGGCGGACGTGCGCGCGGCGCCCTTTTCGCGGCGCTATCCGCAGTTCAATCGCGAGGCGCTGGATGCCGGGCTCAAGGCGGTGGGGATCCGCTACCGCTGGCTGGGCGAGGTGCTGGGCGGCCTGCGCAGTCCGCAAGCTCACACCCCGCACAGCGCGCTGGCTGAACCGGCGTTTCAGGCCTACGCCGAGCATATGGCGACGCCCGCGTTTCGCGATCTGATCGGGCGGCTGATCGAAGGCGCGCAGCGTTTGCGCATTGCGCTGATGTGCGCCGAGGCCGACCCCGCGCACTGCCATCGCCAGTTCATCGCTGACGCGCTGAGCGTGCAGGGCATGGCGGTGCGACATATCCGCGATACCGACACGGCGCCCGCCCACTGCTGCCATGCCGGCCTGCGCCAAGCAGGCGATGTTTTGATTTACGACCGCCACTGCCAAAGCGGGCTGTTTACGCCGGAGGATGCTGGATGACGCTTGCCCGCTGGACGCTTTACCTCACGGCCGGTCTGGGCTTCACGCTCGGCGCCGGCGCCGCGCTGCCGCCGCCGCTCGAACGCGTGCTACACGAACAACACCTGCCGCCCGCGGCCGTCAGCGTGCTGGTGCAGGCGGTCGACGCCCGCGCGCCGCTGCTGGCGCTCAATCTGGATGAACCCCGTAACCCGGCCTCGACCATCAAGCTGGTCACGACCTACGCCGCGCTCGAGCAATTAGGCCCGCAGCACCGCTGGCGGACCGAAGCCTATTTGCTCGGCCCGCTGCAAGACGGCGTGCTGACGGGCGACCTGTTGCTGAAAGGTCGCGGCGACCCGTACCTGATTGCCGAGGAAATGTGGAAATTTGCCGGGGAACTGCGCGCCAAGGGTCTGCGCAAAATTACCGGCGGGCTGGTCATTGACGACTCGGCCTTCGCCCCGGCGCCGCGCGCGGCGGGTGATTTCGACAACCAGCCGCTGCGGCTCTACAACGTGCAGCCGAACGCCATGATGGTGAACTTCAAGGCTTTCACGTTTCACTTTCAGCCCGCCGCCAACGACGCGGGGGTGAGCATTACCGCCGACCCGCCGCTGCCCAACTTGCTGATCGACAACCAGCTGCAGCTCGTCGACGGCCGCTGTGGCGGGGTATTGGCGCACGTGGAAATGAGCGTGGCCGAGGATCCGAACGAGCCGCGCGTGCGCTTCAGCGGTCAGTATCCACGCAGCTGCGGTAACGAAAGCCTGCCGCGCACCGCGCTCAGTCCCGACGCCTATGCCTACGGCCTGTTCCGCCTGGTGTGGGAACAGTGGGGCGGCGAGCTCGCGGGCGGCGTCAGCCGGGGCGTGATGCCGGCCGGCCACGCGCCGTTTCACGTCTGGTATTCGCCGCCGCTGGCCGAAGTCATCCGCCCGCTCAACAAATGGAGCAACAACGTGATGGCCGATGCCTTGCTCTACGCGCTGGCCGATCTGCACGGCGCGCCGCCGCTGCAAGCCGCCGCAGGCGCGCGTGAAATCGAGCAGTTCCTGCGCACGCAGGGCGTCGACACCAAAGGGCTGGTGCTGGAGAACGGCTCAGGACTCTCGCGCGTCACCCGCATCACGGCCCGCACCATGGGCGAGATGCTGCAGGTCGCGTGGCGTAGCCCCTACATGCCGGAATATCTGGCCTCGCTGTCGCTGGTCGGGCAGGACGGCACCACCCGCAAGCGATTCCGGCGTGGACCGGAAAACGGCCGCATGCATCTGAAAACAGGTCATCTGGGCGATGTCGCGGCGGTCGCCGGCTATGTGCTGGCGGCGAGCGGCCGGACCTATGCGGTCACGCTGCTGATGAACCACCCGACGGTCAATCAGGGCAGCGGCAGCGCGCTGATCAACGCGCTGCTGGCCTGGACTTACCGGCAATAGTCAGCGCGCGGTCCATGCGGGCCAGAATCTCGGCGAGGATCGCGGGTGAGGTGGCGAAGTTGAGTCGCACAAAGCCTGCGCCGTCCGTCCCGAAACTCGGGCCTTCGCTTAGGGCCACGCGCGCTTCGCGCAGAAAAAAACGCCAGGGCTCTTCGCCGAGATCAAGCGCGCGGCAGTCGAGCCAGGCGAGATAGGTCGCCTCCGGCGGCGTATGGCGGACACGCGGCCAGTGCGCGCTGACAAACGCGCTCACGGTGTCGCGATTCGCCCGCAGTTGGGCTTTGACCGCCGCAAGCCAGGGCTCGCCCGCCTCCCAGGCAGCAGCGGTGGCGCTGATGCCAAACGCGCTGCGTCCGCCCCGCACGTGCTCGGTCAGCCGACCGAACTGCGCGCGCAGCGCGGGCGAACCAAACACGGCGACCGCCAGCACCAGCCCCGCCAGATTGAAGGCCTTGCTGGGCGAAGTCAGCGTGATGGTGCGCTGGGCGATGTCCTCGCCCAGCGTCGCAAACGGAATATGCGGCCGATCAACCAGCATGAGATCGGCGTGGATTTCGTCAGAGATCACGATGAGCTGATAGCGGCGCACCAGCGAGGCCAGCCCTTCAAGCTCATCACGGGTGTAGGCGCGGCCCGTGGGATTGTGCGGATGGCAGAGCAGCAGCATCCGCGCGCCGTCCGCGCAGGCGGCGTCCAGCGCGTCGAAATCGATCTGATAGCCGGCGTCGGTCTGCGCCAGCGGACACAGCAGCTGGCGCCGCCCCGTTTCCGCCACCGACTGCAGAAACGGCGGATAGATTGGCGTCTGGATGATCACGCCGTCGCCGGGTTCGATCAGCGTTTGCAGCGCGAGATGGATGATCTGCACCACGTCGCTAAAAAACTCGACCTGCTGGCGCTGAATCTGCCAGCCGTACTGCGCCGCCATGCGGGCCGCAAACAGCGCGTCCAGCCCGGCGCGCGGGTACATTTTGGGATAGCCAAGGTCTTCTGCAGCCAGCCTCGCCGTCAGCGCCGCGCGCACCGGCGGGGCGAGCGCGAAATCCATGTCCGCGATCCACGCGGGCAGAACGTCCGCGTCGTACACGGTCCATTTCGCGCACTGCCGCGCGCGCAGGCGCTCAAGCGGTATCAGGAAGGACTCGGGCTCGGTCATCGACAAGCTCCCTCAACTCGACTGGCCGGCAATGTAGCGCGAGACGTCGCGCCGCGCGCTAGTGCGGCGCATGCGGCAACGAGACCACCATCAACACCCCGAGCCCAATCCAGAACAGCTGCGCGGCGGTTTCGCGGAAGGTGACGCCCCGGTGCAGGCTGGGGATGAGGTCGGCAATCGCGATGTAGAGAAAGCTGGAGGCGGTAAAGGCCAGGATGAACGACAGGTGATCGTGCAGCAGGTCGATCCGCCACCACGCCAGCAAGGCCCCGGCGACCATCGCGAGACTGGAGACGGCGTTCAGCAGAAAGGTTTTCAGGCGGCTGAAGCCGCTGGCCAGCATGATCGCGAAGTCACCGACTTCCTGTGGAATTTCATGCGCGATGATCGCCACCGCCGTCACCACCCCCAAGCCCGGATCGGCGACGAAGGTCGCAGTCAGCAGGATGCCGTCCAGGAAGTTGTGAAAGGTGTCGCCAATCATCACCAGCGGCCCGGCATTGCGCAGCCCGTGGTGGTGGCCGTGGGCGTGGACGTGACCGTGGGAATCAACGCCGTGCGCGTGGCGCCAGATGAGCGCCTTTTCCAGCAAAAAGAACAGCAGGATGCCGCCCAGCACGGTGGCGAAGATTTCGCTGCGCTGACCGAACTTGGCGTGGGCGATGGCCTCGGGCAAGAGGTCGAGAAAGGCCACCGTCAGCAGCGTACCGGTGGCGAGGCTGATGAGGTGCGCGACCGTTTTTTGCCGCCACTGTTCCGGCAGGAGCAGATACACTGCACCGGCCGCCATGCTCAACACCGCGCCCAGCAGCGTGAAGCCAACGATCCAGACCAGCAGGTTTGATTCAGGCGCGGGCATGCGGGCATTCTCGGGAGAAACAAAGGCGCCAGGGGTCCGCGCGGATGCGCGTGAACGGGGCGGCCGAATACTAACCACTGGCGTTACTTAATAACAGACAGGCCACGGCAGACGCAGGACGAACAGCGCGATGAATCAGGTCCGGGAAACCGTTCTCAAAAGCTTTGCCACCGCCGCCCACGACCACGGGCGGTGTATCAAGACCGCGCTGGCCAAGGCCGAACAGGCCTGCGTCACCAGCGGCAAACGCTTAACGCCGCTCCGCCGCCGGGTGCTTGAGCTCGTATGGGGCAGCCATGAACCGGTCAAGGCCTACGAGCTGCTGGCCCTGCTGGGGCAGGAGCGCGAACAGGCCGCGCCGCCCACCGTCTACCGCGCCCTCGACTTCCTGCAGGACGCGGGCCTCGTGCATCGCATCGCCTCGCTCAATGCCTTTGTGGGCTGCGGCGAACCGCGCGAAGGGCACGTCAGCCAGTTCCTGATTTGCACCGCCTGCGGCACGGTTGCCGAACTCGCCGACCCGGCGCTCTCGAGCCGGATTGCCGACTGCGCCGAGCGACTGGGTTTCCGCGTGGCGCGTGAAACCATGGAAATCGAAGGCACTTGCCGTAACTGCCAAAAAACCGGAAAGGCCGGCGACCATGCATGATTTCACCAGCTTTGCGGTCAGCGTCGACCACGGCGTTGCCCACATCGAGTTCAATCGACCAGACCAGGCCAATGCCTTCAACCGCCAGATGTGGCACGAACTGGGCGCGGTGATGCGCGCGGTCGACGCCACGCCCGGCGTGCGCGTCGCGCTGCTCTCGGGTCGCGGCAAGCATTTCACCGCCGGCATCGATCTGGGCTTTCTGGCCGAGATGCAGGCGGAGCTGGCGCCCCTGGGGCCGGGTCGCCGGCAGGAACAGCTGTTGGTCACCATTCGCGAACTGCAGGCGACCGTGAGCGCCATCGAGGACTGCCGCAAGCCGGTGATTGCCGCCATCCACGGCGCCTGTCTGGGCGGCGGCATTGATATCAGCAGCGCCTGCGATTTGCGCTATGCAAGCGCCGAGGCCAATTTCGCGGTGAAAGAAATTGACGTCGCGATCGTGGCAGACCTGGGCACCCTGCAGCGGCTGCCGCGCCTGATTGGCGACGGGCGCGCCCGCGAGTTGGCGCTGACCGGTCGCCATTTCGACGCGACCACCGCCGCGCGGTGGGGCTTTGTGAGCGAGGTGCTACCCGACCCGGAAGCCCTGCGCGCCCACGCGCTGGCCGTGGCACGCACGCTGGCCGGCAAGTCGCCGCTGGCGCTGCGTGGCACCAAGGAAACGCTGAACTACAGCCGCGACCACACGGTGGCCGAGGGCCTCGCGTTTGTCGCCGCCCGCAACGCCGCGCTGCTGTTTGCGCCGGACATCGCCGAGGCCATCGCCGCCCGCAGCGAGCGCCGCGAACCGCGTTTTGACGACTGATTCCGGCGCGGCAGACCACGCCGCCGAGCGTCTGGTGCTGCTGCTGATCGCCAGCGGCTTCAGCCTGCAGCCGCTCTCGACCGATCTCTACCTGCCGTCCTTGCCGCACCTCAGTCGCTATTTCGGGGTGCCGGCCGGCGCGGTGCAAATCACGCTCACCCTGTTCGTCTTCGGCTTTGGGCTGGCGCAACTCGCGGTCGGTCCGCTGTCGGACCGCTACGGCCGACGGCCGGTCGCGCTCGGCGGCTATGCCCTCTACCTCGCAGCCAGCCTGCTCTGCGCGGTGGCCCCGACGCTGGCCGTGCTAAGCGGCGGCCGGGTCCTGCAGGCTGTGGGCTGCTGCAGCGTGATCGTCGCCGCCCGTGCGCTGGTGCGCGACCGCTACGACCCGGCGCGGGGCGCCCAACTGCTCGCCCGCTCCAGCAGCCTGCTGTCGATAGCGCCCTTGGTAGGTCCGATTGCTGGCGGCTACGCCGAGGTCTGGCTGGGCTGGCGCGCCTCGTTTGTCCTGCTCGGCCTGATCGCCGCGTGGTTCGGTCTGTACGCCCTGCGGCACTGGCAGGAGTCGAATCCAGCCCCGGACCCGCTGGCGCTGCGGCCACGCCGACTGCTGGCGGCCTACCGCGAAGTTGCCAGACACCCGTCGTTCGGCGCCTATGCCCTGCCCGCGGCGCTGACCTACAGCGCGATCTTTGTTTTCATCGCCGGCTCGTCCTTTGCCTTTATCGACGTGCTGGGCGTACCGACCGAACGCTACGGGTTTTATTTCGCCGGCGCGGTCGTGGGCTATCTGGGCGGCACCCTGCTCTGCCGCCGCGCGCTCCGCTACTTCAGCCTGCCGCAGATTCTGGCCGGCGGCAGCGGGCTGACGGCCGCTGGCGGGCTCGGTCTGTGGCTGGCGGTTGAGAAAGACCTCGCCAGCCCGGGGGTACTGCTGGCCGCCCAGTTCACGGTGATGTTGGCCCACGGGATCAACCAGCCCTGCGCGCAGGCCGGGGCAATCGGACCGTTTCAGGCGCGCGCCGGCGCGGCCGCCGGCGCCGCCGCCGCCGCCGCCGGCGCCGCGCCGCCGCCCGTCGTCATTCCGCGCATCGCGCTCGGCGGCCTCGTCGGCCAGCGCGGCCTTAGTCGGTAGCAGCAGGGCGGTCAGCAGGACCAGCAGCAGACGCATCGGCGTTTTCCTCAAACAAGAGCAGCAGGGGAGACAGCACCAGCAGGTCCAACACGAGCGCGAAGGCAATCACGATGGCGGTCAGCAGACCCATCCCGGCATTCAGCGTGAAGTGCGAGAACGAGAGCACCAGAAAGCCGGCAATGAGGATGATGGAGGTGAAGAACATGGCCGGGCCGACCGCCGTGTAGGCCGCTCGCACCGCCGCTTCCGGGGGCAGTTCGCGCCGGGCGCGTTGGTACTTGACCAGAAAATGCACGGTGTCGTCGATGATGATGCCGAGCGTCATGCTGGCGACGACCGACAGCGCCAGCGTGACTTCGCCGCTGATCAGCCCCCACAGCCCAAAGCCCAGGGCTGGCGGTAGCAGATTGGGCGCGAGGCTGATGAGGCCAAGTTTCACCGAGCGCAGCATGAACAGCAGCAGGCCCGAGATCAGCACCAGCGCCACTGCCGTGCCAATCAGCATGCTGCGGATATTTTTCTGCCCGATGTGGGAAAACATCATGATGGTGCCGGTGCCCTGGGCGCTCGCGATGCCCGGCGCGTGGTCTTTCACCCACTGTTCGGCCCGGTCGTTGAAGCTGATGGCTTCTGCGCTCGACAGGGTGCGCAAGGCGAGGTTGATACGGAGCGCAGATTTGTCGACGTTGATCTGGTTGTTCAAATCGAGCCCGAAGGGCAGGGACATTTCGTAAAGCAGCAGATATTGCGCGGCCAGTTCCCGCGAGGCGGGCAGGGCGTATTGCGCGGCATCGTCCCCGTGCATGTTCTGATTCAGGCGCTTCATGGTGTCGACGAAGGCGTTCACATGGACCACTTCAGGCTGCTCGCGCAGCCAGCGGGCGAACGCTTCGGTCGACTGCAGAAAGGCGGGTTCGCTGATGCCGCCCGCATCTTTCGCGCGCAGGGTGAACTGCAGGTGATACAGCCCGGTCAGGTGCTCGATGGTGTAGTCGGAGTCCGCGCGGAACGGAATGGTCTGGTCGAAGTAGTGCAGGAAGACGTCGTTCAGGCGGTTGCGCGGGATGTTGGCGGTGATGCCGACGATCAGCACCAGGCCGCCTACCAGCAGCGCCCGCCGGTGCCGGATCACCAGATCGGCCAGCCGCGCAAAGACCGCGACCCGCTGCGGACGCGCCGTGGGGCGACGCAGCGGCGCCACCGCCAGCAGCGCCGGCAACAGCGTGACCGCCAGCAGATACGAGGCAATGTCGCCAAACGCAACGATATTGCCGAGTTGCCGGAACGGCGGCACATCCGAGAAATTGAAACTGAGAAAGCCGACCACCGTGGTCAGGCTGGCGAGAAAAATGGGTTTCAGGTTGCTGCTGACGGCATAGACGATCGCCGCCTCACGGTCCGGTTGTTCGCTCCAGTGCTCAAGAAAACTTTCCAGCACGTGCACGCAGTTGGCGATGGCCACCGTCAAAATGATGACCGGTGCGGCCGAAATGGGCGGCGAGACGGGGTAGCCCAGATAGCCGGCAAGGCCCATGGCGGCGGCAATGGCAAGCCCCACCACCAGCGCGGTGCCAATGCCGGCGACCGGCCCGCCCATCAACAGACCGGCCAGCGTCAGCATCAGCGCAAAACTTGCCGCGACCAGCGTCTGGGCGTCGTGCAGGGAGGCTTCGGCGAAGGCGTTGTCCATCACCAGAACCCCGGTGAGGTGGATTCGGACGCCGGGGAACTGCTGCTCGATGCTGCGCGCCAGTTCGCGCGCCGCCGTCACCACCGAGGGCACTTCGTGCTGTTCGTCTTTACCCGGTAA
>JAURHQ010000559.1 GCA_030833185.1 Gammaproteobacteria bacterium
AAACTTGTTAGCTATTTTGGAAACACAGCCGTTATCGAAAAAATTACGTAAAGAACGTTGCGAAGAGCTGCTAAATCAGTTTGGAATATCACACGTGGCCAAGCAGCTCGCATTGACGTTGTCAGGTGGGGAAAAGCGCCGGCTCACCATCGCTCGATCGCTGGTGACCAATCCGAGCCTGCTGATGCTGGATGAACCATTCAGCGGGGTAGATCCGATCGCTGTGGCGGATGTCCAGCAGATCGTCACCAAACTCAAAGACATGGGCTTAGGGATTCTTATCACCGACCACAACGTGCGTGAAACCCTCTCCATCGTGGACAGGGCGTATTTGATTTTTGAAGGGCGTGTTGAAACGCAGGGCACCAAAGAATTTCTGGTCAACGATCCGGTAGCCCGCCGGGTGTATCTCGGGGAGGGCTTTCGGATGTAGTTGAGAATAAACAAAAACAAAAACGGACACGCGCTTGTGCCAGAAAAGAGCGTGCCCACCGAAATGAACAGTGACTATGCAAACAGCTAATGTGAACGTTCCTATTCGAGTGGATGGCAGACACCTAGTGGTGACAGAAGCCATGTATCA
>JAURHQ010000560.1 GCA_030833185.1 Gammaproteobacteria bacterium
GGCATTGGCAGCGTGCTGCTCATGACGGCCTGGCTGCACCCGCGCGCGCTGTGCGTGGGGGCAGAGGCGCAGCCCGCGCGCGCAGCCTGCGCGCGCGCCAGCATTGCGCTCAACTGCGGCGGCGCAGAGGGCGGCGCGCAGCGCGTGGCGCTGGTGGAGGGCGACCTGCGCGCAGCCGCCACGCAGCGCGCGCTGCAGCGCGCCGTGGCTGAGCTCGAGGCGCCGCCCGCGCCCGCGCCCAGCACCGCGACGCGGCCTGAGTTCCCGATGCTCGATTCGCGGGCCCGGCAGGCGGCGCTGGCGGCGATGGACATCGTCGAGTGGCTGCCGCGGGCGGCGCAAATCCCGGGCGTCGCTGAAGACGCCCCGTTAGTCGAGACCGCCCCGCCCGCCAGCGCCGCCACGGCGGGGACGAGGGCGTCCAACCCTTCCAGCCCAAACCGCTTGCTGCGGGGGAAGTGCGCCGCCAGGAAGGCCTCGAACGCCCCCGCCCGGGCCAGCAGGCGGAGCGTCGCCCGGCGGGCCGCCGGGTCCCGGCGCGGGCGGGCCTCCAGGCGGGCCGCCCACCAGGCCTGCTGGCGCG
>JAURHQ010000561.1 GCA_030833185.1 Gammaproteobacteria bacterium
GCTCACCGACACCCTGATCTTCAGCACGGCCAACGCCGTCGGCCCCGCCGTGGCGACCACCCTGGACGCCGCGCTGACCGTCGACAGCCTCGTCTTCACCTCCACGCCGACCGGCATCACTTCCTTCACCGTGGCTTCCGGTGTGGGCGGCACGCTCTCGATCTACCCGGGCAGCTCCAACAACGGCATCGAAGTCCAGGCTGACGCCGGCGCGATCCTCATCTCCGCTCCGATCACCACGCAGGGCGTCCAGTCCTGGACCGTCGCCGGCACCGGCGCCAACGGTTCCGCGCTCACTCTCTCGGGCGGCGTGGCCTTCAACACCCCGGTCACCAAGGCCGGCGCGGGCACCCTGACCCTCGGCGTGGCCCCGGTCAGCTACACCGCCACGGCCACCCCGGGGATCGGCAGCAAGTTCATCCCGACCGCGGCTCCGGCCGCCGGTGCCATCGGTGTCGGCCAGTCCGTCACCGGAGCCGGCCTCGCCGCCAACACCACGGTCGCCGAAGTCGTCCGCGCCGCCCCGACGTTCACCGCGACCGGTGGCGCCAGCGGCCAGGCGGTGATCACGACCGCGAGCAC
>JAURHQ010000562.1 GCA_030833185.1 Gammaproteobacteria bacterium
TGGTAAGCATCGCAAGTTACTCCACAACTCAACTCGTTGTCGCTGCTCATGCCTCTGTCTTGATACGGAAAGCGCCCATAAGCTTTTTTTAACCGTAATTTTTTAACCATGACAATCGCCCGTCATCCCGATTGATGGGGACATATTTATCGAGTATTTTTTAAAAATCAATCCCCAAAATATGCCCCAGATACGGTTAAATTTTCTTGGACAAGATCGGACGAAATCACACAGTAAAGAAGAAAAAATCTCGCCATTACACGAAATTATCTACTTTCCTTTACTTTTACTGGATTTCTTTGGACTACTTTTGACTAACTGCTGGTGCCGGGAGGGGGACTCGAACCCCCACACCTTGCGGCGGCGGATTTTGAGTCCGCTGCGTCTACCAATTCCGCCATCCCGGCTAGGATTCGCCCATATCCTGCAATGGGCTTCAAGAGACTCGTATTATGTCCGAAAGTTTAGCGACCTTCAATGGGTGAAGGTATTTGTTTGCAAAAAAATTGCATAATTTAATGCTTATTATTTATATTTAAATAGCATATAGGAGTTTCTGGCGAAAATTTACAAAAGCGGCAT
>JAURHQ010000563.1 GCA_030833185.1 Gammaproteobacteria bacterium
CCCTGCCTTCGGGGGAGGTCGAATGGGTCATCGAGCCGACGGCCGGACCGCGGACGTTTGTCCCGGTCGATACCAATGGTTCCCAGCGGGGTGGTCGCCCCTTGGTCGCCTTCCTGCCGCGCCATGCCGCCGGCTGGGAAGTCGTCGGCCCGAGCCCGGCGATCGCCGCGGACGACTTCGTCCTGCTGCCCCATCCCGGACCCGACGCCCCGGTCCCCGCCCGGATCGTCGTGCGCCTGCGGCGGCGCTGACCGCCGGTCGTCCAGAGGCCCGTCGCAGGTTTTAATAAAAGTACAATAGTTGGCCCGCGCCCCTTGCGAGTTTTGGCCGTCCCATGGTATCATGGCGGGATGCGTCTCCTTGGCAGTCTTCTGGCCGGTCTCTTCCTCGCCGCCCTCATCGTCCTCGTCGCGGAGCGGGTGATGCCGTCCGCGGTCGCCGTGCCGGCCGAGGTCGCGGCCCGGCCGCCGGCGATCCCCGCGGAGTCCCTGTCGGCGCAGGCGTTGTGGGCCCGCGCCGCCCAGGTGGCGTGGCCCGCGCTGACGGCGAAGGCCGAAGCCGGCGATGTCGAGGCCCAGTTCC
>JAURHQ010000564.1 GCA_030833185.1 Gammaproteobacteria bacterium
TCAGCGTGCCCAGAGCACGAGCGTGGAGGCCGTAACCCCCGCCGGAGACCGCAGCCGCGCGGTCGCTGTACCCGGAAATCGTTAGGCTACGGATCGTCGAGCCGCTGCCCACCGTGACCGGCGCGTTGAGGTCGACGCCGGTGATGCCGCGACCATCGATGACGACGTTGCCCAAGGTGGAAACAATCGCGCCATTGGTGTACACACCGACCGAGCCGACCACGCGCTCCAGGCTCGCGGCGCGGATCAGGATGTCGCCCGTCGCGGTCAGCGTGGAGGTCACGGTAGTGCTGTTGAAGCCAGCCCCTTGGCGACTGGTCATGGCGGTGCCCGGAGCCGCCGTCGCGACGCCACCGATGAGCGCGGAGCCTTGCAGCGTGATGCCGCCGTTCGCGGCCGAAAGGGCGGCGCCCAGAGTGAAGGCGTTTTCGCCGGCGACACCGCCGGCGTAGGAGGAGATGACCACGTCGCCGCGGAGCGTCGAGCGGATCGGAGCAGCAATCGAAATACCGCTCGCGCCGAGGGTGGAATAGGAAGTGAGCGCGATGGAGCCCGTCGCGCTGAGCGCGGCGGCCGCGGC
>JAURHQ010000565.1 GCA_030833185.1 Gammaproteobacteria bacterium
GCCCGCGGCGCCGCCGTTGTAGTGGAGGCTCACGAAGAGGTCGGCCTTGGCCTTCGCCGCCATCGGCGCGCGGTCGTCGAGGTCGATCGCCACGTCCTTGTCGCGCGTCAGCAGGACCTCGAAGCCGCGCTTCTCGAGCAGCAGCTTGAGGCGCAGCGCGGTGTCGAGCGTCGCGGCCTTCTCGGTGTAGTTCAGCGTGCCGTGCACCTTGCCCGGATCCTTGCCGCCATGCCCGGGGTCGAGCAGGATGCGCTGGGAACCGGGGCGCGCGGCGGGCAGGCGCCAGGCGAGCGGCACGATCACCTTGTCGTAGTCGATGCGCGTCACCGTCAGCTTGCCGCGCAGCTGGCCGACCGGGTCGTCGAGGTAGACCTTCAGGCCCTCGACCAGCAGGAAGTCCTTGTTCGGTTCGGCGACGAAGGTCGGCAGGCCCTTGGCGCCGTGCCGTTCGGCGAGGGGCGCGTCGCCGGCGACGCGCGCCAGCGGAGCGAGGCCCAGCTGGCGCAGGGAATCGCCGAGGAAGATGTCGGGCGCGGCGGACGCGCGGGACGTCGCCGCGACGGCCAGGCAGAAGGCGATC
>JAURHQ010000566.1 GCA_030833185.1 Gammaproteobacteria bacterium
GC
Source organism: Gammaproteobacteria bacterium (assembly GCA_030833185.1). Lineage (GTDB taxonomy): Bacteria > Pseudomonadota > Gammaproteobacteria. The sequence goes on from JAURHQ010000566.1 coordinate 3, forward strand.
CGGCGCAGCTCGGACCGGAGCTCCAAACGGGAGGCCACGTCCAGGTTGCTCAGGGGCTCATCGAGGAGGAGCAAGGACGGCTCGTGGGCGAGAGCCCGGGCGAGGGCGATCCGCTGCTGTTGCCCGCCGGACAACTCCTGCGGGCGACGGACGGCCCAGGCCTCGGCGCGGACCCACCGGAGCGCCTCGGTCGCGCGGCGGCGCGCCTCTTCAGCGGGGACGCCGAGTTCCTCGAGGCCGAACGCCGCGTTCTCCCGCACGCTGAGATGCGGGAACAAGGCGTAATTCTGCATCACCATCGCGATGCCGCGCTGGGCCGGCGGCGTGAACGACCAGTCGCGGCCATCGAGCGAGACCTTGCCGCCTTCGGGGTCGAGTTTGCCCGCGAGGATCTTGAGCAGCGTCGTCTTGCCGCTGCCGGAGGGCCCGGCGAGCAGGACGAACTCGCCGCGGCGCACCTCGAAGTCGACGCCCTTGAGCGCCTGGAAGGCGAGGGGCCCCGTGCCGAAGGTCTTGGTGACGTTCTTCGCGGAGGCGGCGAGCTCGATCATCGGAACACCATGGCCGGCTCGAGCTTG
>JAURHQ010000567.1 GCA_030833185.1 Gammaproteobacteria bacterium
GTATTCATGCGGTCTCCTCCTTCATCGGCCTCTAAATCGGGGCGGCCGTTTTTCCTTGAATGCCAGTGCAGCTTCGGCCCGGTCCTCGGTAGCCATGAGCAGCGAAAAAAGGGATTTTTCGAGCGTCAGGCCGGCCTGCAGATCCAGCTCCATGCCGGACTTGGCGGCCTCTTTGGCATAGGCGGTGGCGGTAGGCGGGCGGGCGGCGATGCGCTCGGCCAGCGTGCGCGCTTGCGCCAAGAGGCTGTCGCGGTCCTCGCAAAGCCGGCTGACCAGGCCCATCGCATGGGCCTGCGCTGCATCGATGCGGTCACCGCTGAGCATCAGGTCCAGGGCACGGCCCAGCCCGATCACCCGGGGCAGACGCTGCGTGCCGCCGCCGCCGGGAATCAGCCCAAGCCCGGTCTCGGGCAGGCTGAAGACTGCATCTTTGGCGGCCATCCGGATGTCGCAGGCCAGCGCCAGCTCCAGCCCGCCACCGAGGCAATAGCCATGGATGGCGGCAATCACCGGCTTGGAAATATGCGCCACCCTGTCGATCCAGGCGTTATCGCGCAGTCGGCGACGTTCCTGCACCGA
>JAURHQ010000568.1 GCA_030833185.1 Gammaproteobacteria bacterium
TTCCGCCCTGCCGATCAAGCCTGTCTGCTGGAGCTGGAGGGCGACGGCCGCCCTTGGCGGCTCGGCCTCACCCTCTGCGAAGACCTGTGGGTGGAAGAGGAGCTGCACGAACAGCGGCTGCTCGGCGGCGACCCGGTGGCGGATCTGCAGGCTCTGAAGCCAGATCTGCTGCTCAACCTCTCGGCCTCTCCCTTCGGGCAGGGCAAAGCGCAGCTGCGCCGTGAGCTAGCTGCCGCCGCCGCTCGCCGGCCTCCTCGGCGGCGGTGGTTCTCCTTTCTCCGCCGGCGGCGGCTACTGCGGCCTCGGGGGGGGCGACGCCGGCCTCCAGCACGACGACACCCTCGAGATGATCGACGTCGACCGCGGTGATTCCACCGAACGTACGGCGCACCGAGTCGGCCACGAGGATCGGGTCGGGCTTGGTTGCCCCGGGACTCTTCTCGCACCCGGCCAAGGCGGCCCGGGCGGCGGTGGCCGCCGCGGACAACTGTCGCTCAGCGTCCATCGAAAGCCATCTCCTGACGATTGCCGAACAGTCCCTGCGGGCGGAACACCATCAGCAAGATGAGGGCGAGACCA
>JAURHQ010000056.1 GCA_030833185.1 Gammaproteobacteria bacterium
GACGGTCGATTCGGCGGCCAGCATCTTCAGGTCGATGCTTTCGCCCACCATCAGGTCGTCGCGGTCCATGAACTTCGGCCGCACAAACCAGACCAGCAGCGGCAGCACCATCAGCGACAGCACCATGTTAATCAGCATGATGGCCACCAGCAGGATGCCCATGTCGGCCATGAACTTCAGATCCGACAGGAAGTACCACGGCAGAATCCCCATCAGCATGATGGTGGCCGTGAACATGATGGCCTTGCCGGTCGTGGTCAGTGCGGCGTTGATGGCCTTCGGCAGATCGTGGTCGTGCGCCTGATACTCCTCGCACATCCGGGAGAGCAGATAAATACCGTAGTCGATACCCACCCCCACGCCCATCACCGCGACGATGGTGGCGTTGATGTCCATACCAATGCCCAGCAGGTGCATGGATGCGCCCAGCATGAAGTTGGACAAGTTCACCGGCACCAGCAGCAAAAGGCCGGCTACCACCGAGCGATAGGCATACGCCGCAATCACCAGCACCGCGACGTTCACCAGACCAAGAATGAGATAGTGATAATGGTGCACCACGTTATTCATGGCCTGCTGGAGCGCGATCACGCCGCTGCCAAGGCGCACGGTGAAGTCCGGATGGTCTTTGCCCACGATTTCGACCGCACGCGCGGCACTGGCCAGCGCGCCGTCGACGGTCTCCTGCTTGTTATCGCGGAACCAGGTTGAGACCGTCAGGTTCTGGAACTGCAGGTCCGAGATCGTGCTGAAGTTAACCGGGTTCGTACCCATGGTGGCCGCAAAGCCGGCGGCAGACACCGAGGCATCGGTCGCATCCAGCGGCATCCACTTGGGGTTGCCGCCCGAGTACAAACGATTCACCTCGCCCATGTAGTCGGCGAACGACAGCGTCGCCCGCGGCGGCATGGTGGTATCGGATTCCATGATGGTCTGAATGCCGTGCGCCACCCGCACGTAGTCCGGGGTGCGGCCAACGCGGCGTTCGTTGGTCACCGTGTCCTTGGCTTCAATGATGATTTCCAAGGTGTTCATGCCCGGGAAGTGCCCATTGATCGCCCGCACGGCGGTATTGAACTCGGACTCGTACCACAAGAGGTTGCTGCCTTCGACCGGGTTGCCGATTTTTATGAGCGAGTTCACGTAGACCGAAGCTACCCCGAGCACGATGAACACCAGCGCGCTGATGTTGGCCGCGCGGCCAAAGCACGAGCGTGAAATAGCGTCGAGCAGGCGCTTCTCCAGCAGGTGGATGCCCGACTCCTTACCTTTACCCCCCACAATCTCCTCGAGGTTTGCCGGTGCCGGCAGGTAGGACAGCATGATGGAGATAAGAAACACGCCGGTGGGAATAATCCACAGCGCCCACATGCCGCAGAAGATGGCGTGGTTGACCATGGTCTCGATGGGGGCGACGGCGATGAAAATGATGCCAAATACGTCGGTCATGATGCCGAGGATAGACGGCGCCATCATGATGGCCATGGTGATTTCGGCGGCCTTGCGGCGGTCTTTGAGGTGCATCAGCACTTCGTAGTAGCGCTCGGTGTACTGCACGCAGTGCGAGAACGAGCGCGCCACCAGCAGCAGGGGCACGATCATCAGCAGGGGTTCGATTGGCCGGCCCATCCAGCCGATGAAACCGAAGCCCCACACGCCGGCAACCGCCGCGCACACCACTGGCGTGACAACGCCCGCCACGTTACGCATGTAGAGCACGAGCGCCACCGTCAGCGCAATCAACGTGATGGCGAAGATGCTGTAGGTCTGCTTCTGCAGTTTGTAGACCCAGCCGGTCAGGATCGGCTGGCCGGCGATGTAGACGTCGTGGTCGGCGTCGCGCGACTTCTCGACCAGATTTTGCAGAAAGGTGAAGGCTTCGCCGTAGTCGATGGTGTCGTGAAAGGCCACCGTAATCAGCGTGGCTGTTTCATCGCGCGAGACGTAAAAAGACTGCGCGTTAGGCGAGCTGGCAACCCGCTGCCGGAAGGCAGCGACGTCTTCCGGCGTGGACGGCGCCTTGCTCTCCATCAGCGGCCGCAGGTCGACGCCATCGGGCGTAGCCTCCGCGTAGCGCAGTTTTTCCGTCGAGATGGAGATCAGCGTGTCGTGGTCAACCTTGGGCGCAAGGTCAACCTCGCGCGTCATGGCCCAGACCTTGTTCAGGGTGTCGGCGTTGTAGATGTCGCCGTTTTTGCGTTTGACCATCAGGGAGACGGTCAGGGGATTACCGAAGTTGGGGTGGTCGAAATAGATTTGGACGAAGGGGTCGTCCTTGGGCAGCAGGTCTTTGAAGATGGTCCGGATTTCAACGCGGGGGAAGCCCGCCATGAAAGCCAGGGTGATGATGATGAATCCAATGCCCACCATGGCGCGATTCGCCATGACCCAGCGCGCTAGCGTAAATCTCATGAAACCAACCCCTCCCCGGGAAAAACTTCTTATCGTGGTCTGCGTTCCCCCCTGAAAAAGAAAACCCGCGTTGTCGCGGGTCTCGTTTGGTGCCGGCGCGCAGACTCGAACTGCGGACCTACTGATTACGAATCAGTTGCTCTACCACCTGAGCTACGCCGGCCGGGGAACGATCAGGGCCGAATCATAACCGAAAGTTTTCCGAAATTGCCTCGTCTGCGGCGCGCGGCGGGCGGTTTCTGATTCGGATAACAATCTCCAGGGCTTCGGCATAGGTTCCGGCCGGTGTGGCGGGCAGGCTGCCCAGCACGTCGGGCGGCAAGGCCATGTCGGTCAGGGTGCCGTCATCCACGTTATAGAAGTGGCAGTGGGGGGTGGTGTTGGAGTCGTAGAACACGCGGCTGGCGTCGATTACCAGCTCGCGCAGAAGGCCCCGCTCAGCGAATAAACCCAGGGTGTTGTACACGGTGGCTTTGGAGACCGTGCCACCGCCCCGGTTGACGCGTTCCAGCACCTGGTCTGCCGCCACATGCTGATGGCCCGACAGCACCACATCGGCGATATCGAGGCGCTGCGCGGTGGGCGTGATGCCGCAGGCTACCAGGCGCGCGGCCAGCGCCGTGCGGGCAGCCTCGTCGCTGAAAAGGCGTGAATCTGTCATGCCCGGCAGTATAGCCACGGCCCCTTGCCTGTCCAGATTTCGACGGCCGTCATGGCCATTTCGCGCCGATAAACGAGCTAGCCCACCCCGACGGTGAGACCTGCGCGAGCTGTGGTGACCGTTCATGGGCACGAAACTACCGTTCAGCCGGGTGCCGCCCAAGTCCGGGCCAATCGCGGCCGACACTTCTCCCATGAAAAACCAGACCGGCTTCTCGCTCATCGAGCTCATTGTGACCCTCGCGGTGGTAGCGCTCACCATGACGATGGTGGTGCCCGGGGTTCAGCAGTTCATGCAGAGCAACCGGCTGGTTTCGCAACTCAATATGCTGTCTTCCTCGCTTGCGGCTGCCCGCAGCGAAGCCGTCAAGCGCAACCTGCGGGCGGTCGCCTGTCCCACCACCGACGGCACCTCCTGCAACACCGCCAACGGCGCGGGCTGGGAAACGGGCTGGCTGGTGTTCCTCGACCGCAATAACAATTTTGCGCTGAACGAAGTCGCCGGGTCGTGCGCCGAGGCGGCCACCTCAGGCGACTGTTTGCTCATGAGCCAGCAAGCGCTGACCGGCGGCACCACGCTGCGCGCCGCCAGCGGCATCGTTGGCGCGCTGGGCTACGACGGTACGGGGGGCGTGTTTTGCAAGAACGGCACCGGCAGCGCGCAGGCCTGTGCCGCAGCCTCCACCTTTTTCACCATCTGCGATGCACGCGGTGCATCGGGTGCCCGCGGCCTCGCTATTTCCAATACGGGTCGCGCCTCGGTCATCGACAAACAGCCAGACGCCAGCAGCTTGAGTTGCCCCTGATGAAACATCGTTCCAATCCGCCCCGCGCCCGGGGCTTCACGCTGGTCGAAATCCTGATCGCGATCGTCGTGTTCTCGATCGGCCTGCTAGGTATTGCAGGCCTGCAGGTCTCCGGTATGCGGTTCACCAAAGGCGCTGAGATCCGCGCGGTGGCCGCCATGCAGGCGGCAACGATGGCCGACCGCATGCGGGCCAACCGCGCCGCGGTGCAGGACGGCAACTACAACACGCAGGGCACCATGCCGACGTCCTCGGGCAAAGATTGCGCGACCGTAGCCTGCACGCCCGCCGAAACCGCCACCTACGACCTGGTGAACTGGAATACCAGCGGCGGCGCGAGCAAGCCCGCCCAAAGCAATGCCGATGTATTGCCCGGCGGGGCCGGCGTGGTCTGCATTGACGCCACACCGAACGACGGCGGCTCGGCAGGCTGGGCCTGCGACAACACCGGCTCGATCTATGCCATCAAGCTGCGCTGGGACGAGCGCGCCAGCAGCGGCAGCACCGACGCTAGCGAAAAGACAATGGTCATGAGGGTTATGCAATGACGCGACGCGCATCTGCCAGCGGGCCAGCACAACAGCTAGGGGTCACGCTGGTTGAAATGATGGTCGCCCTGGTGGTGGGTCTGATCCTCATGGCCGGCATGGTGCAGTTGTTTGTCAGCAACAAGCAGGCCTACCGCATTCAGGAAGCCAGCAACGTGGTGAACGAGAATTCACGCTACGTCATGGATCAGCTTCAGTACGACATCCGCATGGCCGACCATTGGGGCGGTGTGGAGAGCGATACCGTCACCACGCTGACCGGCATGGGCAGCATTTCCGACGATTGCACGGGCAATGCGGCCGCCGTCATGCCTTCGGGCGTATTTGGACTGGATGGCGCTAGCGGCACGCCCATTGCGTGTATTCCTACCGCCGACTACCTCGCCAACACCGACGTGCTCGTGCTGCGCTATGCGGCCCCGGATCGGGTGGCCAGTGGCGCCGTCCAAAACAGCGCGGTCTATTTGCGTACCGCCATCGGCCGCCGGGGCATGCTGTTTGAGGGCGCCGACAAAACCTCCCTGCCCAGTGACCTGCTGCCGGCAAATTGGACCGAAACCAATGTGCTGCTGGAAGACCCGTCGATGGCCACTTACGAAGTGCGCACCATCGTGTACTTCATCCGTCGTTGCGCTTCCCAGGCCAGCGGCACGGCAAACGTCTGCGACGCCGCCGACGACACTACGCCAACGCTGACGCGGTATCGCCTCGAAGGCATGAGCATGGTGGCGGAAGATGTCATTGCCGGCGTCGAGCAAATGCAACTCTCCTACGGCGTCGACACCAACGGCGACCGCTCGGCTGACGTCTACCGCAATGCCACCGAAGTGACCGCCGCCAACCAGTGGACGCGGGTGGTCAACGTCAAGATGAGTCTGCTGTTGCGCAATCTCGCCCGCGACCCCACTTACTCCGACGGCACGACCTATCGCCTGTACGGCGGTACAGCCGGGGCCACCTTTAATTACACAGTCCCGGCCGCCGACCGACAGTTTCGGCGCAAGGTCTACAACGCCACCATCCAGATTCGGAACATGAACCGAGGCTGATACAGCATGAACACTCACCGCAACGCCTTTCCCCGCCGCCCCACCGGCATCGCCTTGATGGTCTCGCTGGTGCTGCTGCTGGTCATGACCATGATCGCCGTGGTCGCCATGCGCTCCACCACCATGGATATCAAGATGTCGGCCAATACCATGCAGGCGCGTCGCGCGTTGGAAAATTCGGACGGCGCGCGGGACATGATGACCCCCATGCTGGATGCGCATGTGTTCTATCACGGTTGGCCCACCTCGCTGGGCGGCACTATCGACAACGGTAGTTTTCCGGCGCCGACCGGCATGTCGGTGACCGATGCCACGACACGTCTTGATCTCGGTGCGAACGGCACCTACTCACGGTTTAACAACAGCCCTGCGCCGACGGCCGACATGACCATGGTTGACGGCAGCGCCGGCAGCATGATGCGGGTTCAGGCCGATCTGTGGGTTACCCGCATCAGCACCATTCCTGCGGCCGGCAACACCATGAACTCCAATTCGGCCGATCAGGGTGTGGGCGGCGGTGCAGCCAATAAGTATGTGTTGTTTGATCTTCGTTCGACCGGCGTAGCCATGGGCAATGCCACCTCGCGAACTGGCGCCGATTACCGCGCGCTCGTGCGCTAAGCCATGCGTTTACAGGAGTCCATCATGTCGATTCGCTCGTCTTTCAGCGGCCTCTTGCGCGGCCTCGCGCTTAGCCTGGCGTTTCTGCCCGCCGTCTGGAGCGGCACCGCCGCCGCGGCCAATCTGTCAAACCGCAACATGGTCGACTTCGCCGCGCAGCCCCTGCTGACGGTGCAATCGGTCCCGCCGCTGGTGATGCTGGTGATGTCGATGGACCACCAGTATTTCCAGAAGGCCTATAACGACTACACCGATCTCAACAACGACGGCACGGTCGACCGTAGCTACACCGACACCATCGAGTACTACGGTTACTTTCATTCGGAACGCTGTTACGAGTATTCCGACACCGGAAAACTTTTCGTCCCCAAAGCCACCGCTACCGGCACCAACAAGCACTACTGCACCGGCGCCTCCAGCACCTACTGGAGCGGTAACTTCCTCAACTGGGCCACCATGACCCGCATGGACATCGTGCGGAAGGTGCTTTACGGCGGCCAGCGTTCCACCGACTCCGCCACCGAGACTTCGCTAGTCCGCGCCAATCTGCCGCACGACGCCCACAGTTTTGCCAAGTACTACAACGGCGGTGACATCGCGAGCCTCACCCCTTACGACACGGTGAAGTCCGACACCACGAACGGCGGCAATAGCGACGGCTATGACGATGCGGCTGAAGGCATCACCCTTTGCAACACCTCGCGCGGCAGTTCTTCCGACTCCTCTCAGGGCACTACCGCGCCGCCGCTGATGCGGGTGGTGAAGGGCAATTTCAGCCTGTGGGGCGGCAACGAACGCTGGCAGTGCACCTTCGATAATGAAGACGGCGACAACGCCAACGGCAACGACGTCACCAAGTCCGGGCTGGCGGCCAACAGTTCGGATCCAAATTCCAGCACCGACAGCTTGTTCACCCCGGGCGGCACCCAGAAGGACCACGAAGTACGGGTTCAGGTGTGCATCAGCAGCACCTATGACAGCGCGCGTAATCTGGAGAACTGCACCAACTACGCCGGCAATCTGAAGCCCGAAGGCCTGCTGCAGAAATACAGCGCCGACGGGCTGATGAAGTTCGGCCTGTTGACCGGCAGCTATCAGAAAAACATTTCCGGCGGCGTGCTGCGCAAACGCATCAGCGACCTGGCCGACGAAATCAATTTCACCGACGGCACCTTCAGGACGCTGTCTGCCACCACGCCCGGCATTATCAAGACGCTGAATGCGGTCCGGCTTTGGGGCTACAACTACTCCAACGGCGCATACCTTGGAGGAGGGGCAAACTTTGACAACTGCACCTACCAGCTGGTTGACATTCTGACCTCGGGCGGTGGCCCGGGCGAAGGCAAATGCGCGAGTTGGGGCAACCCGATGTCAGAAATTTATCTGGAGGCGGTGCGCTATTTTGCGTCCACCACGCGCTCGGCCACCGCCGCCTTCAACGCCGACGACAGCAGCTACATCACGGGCTTGACCCGCGACACCGATTGGACGCTGCCCATCACCGCCGCCAACGCCTGCGCCTCGCTGAATGCCATCGTCTTCAATGCCAGCGTCTCGTCTTACGACGACGACCAAACCGCGACATCGGGCGCCGGGCTGACCACCTCATCCTCCGGCGCGGCCTTAACCAAGGCGGTCGGCGACGGTGAAGGCATTACCGGTAACAGCTACTTCGTCGGCAAGAACGGCACCGACAACAACGAATTCTGTTCGGCCAAAAGCATCAGCGGCACCAACGGCCTGGGTGACGCCTACGGGCTTTGTCCGGAGTCTCCGACCGTGCGTGGCAGCTTCCATATGGCCGGACTCGCCCACTGGGCGCACACCAACGACATGTCCTCCACGCTCTCGGGCGACCAGAAGCTGCGGACCTTCGCCGTGTCCTTGCAGACCTCCTCGCCCGTTATTCGCGTGCCGCTGGGCGGCGGCAAGTTTGTGTCCATTCTGCCGGCCTATCGCCTGCGTACGGGCGGCAACAATGCGAATGAAAGCAGCAATACACCGGCCGGAGACGGCGGCGGGGCAATGGTCGATTTCAAGATCGTGCGCCCGCATACCGAGGTGGCCAGCGCCACCAACATGACCGCCGCCACCGGCACCGGCTACTACAACGCCAAGTACTACGTGAACTGGGAGGACTCCGAACAGGGTGGGGACTTCGACCAAGACATGTTCGGGACGATCGAATACGTGCTCAACACCAACGTGTCCCCCGCCACCGTGACCGTTTCGACTCAGGCGGTGGCTGCGTCTACTTCCAATCCCCAGCTCTTTGGCTTCATCACCTCGGGCACCACGCAAGACGGCTTTCACGCCTATTCGGGGATTTTCGGGGCCAACTATTACTCGGGCGCCCCCGGCCGTCTGGACCCGACGGGGGTCAAAGGTTGTACGAATTGTCGCGCCAACAAGGAGTTCTCAACCGTCTACTCCGACGCTGTCACTTACCAGATCGACAAGCAGTCCCATACCTTCACGGCCAGCACCGGCTCGGCCAACCTGCTGCAGTCGCCGCTGTTCTACGCCGCCAAGTGGGGCGGCTTCGACGACACCAACAATAGCGGCACGCCCGATCTCGCCGGCGAATGGGACGGCGACGGCGACAGCCTGCCCGACGGCTTCTTTCTGGTGACCAACCCCAGCGAACTCGAGACCACGCTGCGCAGTGTGTTCAACACCATCCTCGAGCGCATCGCCGCCGGCACCGCCGCCGCGGTCGTTGCCAATGAGCAGAAAGGTAATGGCGCGCTCTTCCAGGCCCTCTACGACCCCACCAAGAAAGACCAGAACGGTCTTGAGGTGAGCTGGATCGGCACTCTGCAAGCGCTGTTCGTCGACAACTTCGGGCTCATTCGCGAAGACGGCGACGGCGACGGCCAGATCGACAGCTTCAGCACCGACAAGGTGGTGCGCGTGAAGTTTGACGATGCCGTCACCACCCCCGAGGCCGAACGGCGAACGGTGGTCGTGCGCTACACGCCGGTGGCGCCGGATGTGAACAATCCCAACCCCAGCGATCCTGCGCAGTTCACTGCTGCCGCACCGGCGGAACTTGGCAGCCTTAAAACCATCTGGAATGCCCGCGAGCGTCTGTCGTCGCTGAGCAATTCCACCATCGCCACCCAACGCACCTACTCCGCAACCGCCGACACCGGCCGCCACATCCTGACCTGGCTGGACGATGCGGACGGGGTTGTCGAGACGGGTGAAGTAACCGACTTCATCAGCAGCAACGTCACCAGCAGCAACTACTACTGGCTCGACTATTTCAAAACCGGCGAAACCACCGCGGAAGCCGGCGCCCGGCGTCTGGTCAACTGGACCCGCGGCTATGAGGACACCACCTCGGTCGAGTTCCGCTCGCGCCGGGTGGACTATGACGGCGCCAGCGGCTCACGCTCGACCGAGGTCATGCGCCTCGGTGACATCATCAACTCCACGCCCGTCTCGGTCGGCGCGCCCTTTGCCGCCTTTGATCAGTCGGCGCTGGATCCCTCCTACGCCACCTTCCGCGAGACCTACAAGAACCGCCGGCAGATGATCTACGTCGGCGCCAACGACGGCATGATCCACGCCTTCAACGGCGGCTTCTTCAATCCCTCGCTGAAAAAATTCGAGCTCAAACCCAGCGCGACCAGCACTCTCTCCGCCCACCCGCTGGGTAGCGAAGTCTGGGCCTACGTGCCGAAAAACCTGCTGCCCCAACTGCAGTGGATGGCTCGTCCCGACTACACCCACGTCTACACCATGGATCTCCCGATGCGGGTGTTTGACGTCAAAATCTGGCCGACCACTGGCGACGCCACACACCCTGGCGGCTGGGGCACCATCCTGGTTGCCGGCATGCGTCTGGGTGGCGGCGCCGACGATTCTGGCATCGTGGTCGACGTGGGCGCCGATGGTGCCACCACTCCCAACGTAAGGACCAAATCGGCCTACGTGATTCTGGACATCACCAACCCCGAGGCGCCGCCGACGCTGCTGGCCGAACTCTCGCCTAACGGACAGTGGTTCACTACCGGGCTGCCCCAGGTGGTGGCGGTGGGTGATGCGTCGGGCGCGACAGCGGGCAAGTGGTTCCTTGTCTTCGGCACCGGGCCGACCAGCCTCACGACCGGCACCTTCCCTGATGGCGTCGCCCGTCCCCAGCTATTCATCTACGACCTGGGGCAAGTGCGAGCGGCAACCACTGTCCCGGCGCCCGCCAGAACCCTGCCAGTGCGCCTCTCTGGCACCTTCAATGGCTATGTCGGTGACCCTGGCAGCGCAGATTTCGACCTCGACATGAAGGACGAAGCGATCTACGTCGGCGCCGTGGGTGCCCCGGTGGCGCCCGGCACCACCTCCAACGGTCGCGGCAGCCTGTTCAGGGTCCTCGTCAATGAAGACCCCGACCCAGCCAACTGGAGCGCTGCGACCGCGGTGCTGTCAGATCTCAACCAGCCCTTTGCCTCCCAGCCCTCGGTGACGGTCGATACCAAGTTGCGCCGCTGGGTGATAGCAGGCACCGGCCGGCTGCTGGTCAATGCCGACAAGGCGACCGAGGACCAACAGGCCATCTACGGCATCATCGACAAGACCTTCTCCGGTGCGGCCGTGCCGACGACCACGGCCGATCTGGTGGATGTCTCCAACGCTCAGGTGTTCAGCAACAACACGGTGACCGGCGTGACGCTGGCCGCGGGCTCGGATGCTGACGGCAACGGTTCCTACAGCACTCAGGAACTGCGCAATGCGGTGGTGGCGGCCGGCGGCTGGCGCAAGAACCTCCAAATCACGACCAACCGACCGTCGGAACGCAGTACCAACCGGCTCAGCCTTTTTGGCGGCATCCTCTTCGGCTCGATGTTTACCCCCAGCACCGATCTGTGCGGCGCGGATGGCAACAGTCGCCTGCTGGGGCTCGACTTCACCACCGGCGCCGCTGCGCTGCTGGGGGTGTTTCCGTGCAGCACCTGCTCCGACACGGTGCCGTTTCCGGAAAGCGTGTCGCTGGGTGGCGGCTACTCTTCCAGCGCGAGCATCCACCTCGGCGAGCAGACCATCGAAGGCCGGGTGACTGTCGTCACCCAGGACTCGCGCGGCGAACTCGAAGCCAATAAGCTCAACACCGGCAGCGGCGACCCGGCCAGCGAAATCTCCTGGCGCGAATATCGGGGACAATAAGGCGCAGACTATGATGATGAACATCGCGCAAGGCGCGCAGGGAAAAGCCATGACTTGTCGTTCGCAGTGGGTCGCTACCGTAGGCAAGACGCGGGGTTTTTCGCTGGTGGAGCTGATGATTGCGCTGGTCGTGGTCAGCGTGCTGGCCAGCATCGCCTATCCAAGCTATCGCAGCTACGTAGAGCGGGCGCGGCGTACCGATGGTGTTGCGCTGCTGATGGATATCGCGGCCCGTCAGGAGCGGTTCTACACCGATAACAACACCTACACCACGACACTGACCGCTCTAGGGTTTAGCTCTACCTCCCCAAGTTCCTCGCAGGGTCACTACACGGCGGCTGCGGCGGCTGGGCCCAGCACCAGTATCGCCACCAGCTATGCACTGACCGTCACCCCCGCCGTTACCGACAGCACCTGCGGGAACCTGACACTCGACTCGCGCGGCACCCGCGGAACCTCGGTCAGCAGCGATGCGGCGGTCATTGCGAAGTGCTGGAAATAATCAGCCACAAGCGAACAGTCACCGCTGCGCTGTCGCTGGCGGCGGCGCTTGGCAGCAGCGTGCTACACGCAGATACGGTCTACCAGTGGAAAGACGAGCAAGGCCGCACGGTGTTTTCACAGCGGGCCCCGGCGGACAGTAAGGCGGTCAAGGTCCCGAAAAAAATCGGCAAGCCGACGGCCCCTGCTTCCCTCCCGCCCCCCGTCGCGCCCACGCGCCCGGCCGCGCCGCCCGCGCAAGCCAGCGCGCCGCGACCACTCAGTGACGAAGACAAAGCCAAGCTTGCCCGCAGCTGCGAGCAGGCCCGCACGGCGCTCAGGGTGATGCAGGAACACGGGCGCTCGCCTTACATCAATGAGCAGGGTCAGCGGGTTTATATGTCGCCGGAGATGAAAGCCGAGCGCACGGCCGATGCCGAGCGCAAGGCTGCAGAGTATTGTCGCGAGCCCTGAGGGCTAGTGGGCGTAGTGCTCGCCCACCGGATCATCCGCCCGGGCCAGTTCCTTGGGTAGACTGAAGACCACCTGCTCCTTGATGCCCGGCACTTCATTCACCGCCTGACCACCCCATTCGCGCAGGCGGTTGACCACCTGTTCCACCAGCACTTCGGGCGCCGACGCGCCGGCGGTCACGCCCACGCTGCGCTTCTCGGCCAGCCACTCGCGCTGGATTTCGTCGGCGTTATCGATGAGATACGCCGCGATGCCCTGCTTCTCGGCAATTTCCTTGAGCCGGGTGGAGTTGGAACTGGTCTGCGAGCCCACCACCAGAATGAGGTCGCAGTTGGCGAGCAAGCGCTTCACTGCGTCTTGCCGATTTTGCGTGGCGTAGCAGATGTCTTCTTTCTTCGGTCCGACAATTTTGGGGAAGCGCCGACGCAGGGCTTCGATCACCACCGCCGTGTCGTCCATCGAGAGCGTGGTCTGGGTGACGAAGGCCAGAAACTCCGGGTCCTTGACCTCCAGCTTCATGACGTCTTCGACCGATTCCACGAGGTACATGCCACCGCGCCCCTTGCGGGCGGTGTACTGCCCCAGCGTGCCCTCAACCTCCGGATGTCCGGCGTGGCCAATCAGAATGCACTCGCGGCCTTCTTGCTGGTAACGCCCAACTTCCATATGAACCTTGGTGACCAACGGGCAGATGGCGTCGAACACGCGCAGCTTGCGCTTGCGGGCTTCCTCCCGCACGCCTTTGGCAACCCCGTGGGCGCTGAAGATGACGGTAGCGTCGTCCGGCACCTCGTGCAGTTCGTCGACAAAAATAGCGCCCTTCTGGCGCAAGCCATCGACCACGTATTTGTTGTGAACCACTTCGTGTCGCACAAAGACGGGCGCGCCGAAAAGCTCCAGCGCGCGTTCGACAATGCCGATCGCTCGGTCGACACCGGCACAGAAGCCGCGAGGGTTGGCGAGATGGATTTCCATGCTTGTTGTCCGTAAAAAGGAGGGGAAGTTGGGCCGAATTATACGCAGGGCTGGCGTCAACCCGCACCCGTCGTACCGCGGCGATGGTCCAGAAATGAATCGATAACCAGCATCGCCGCGCCGACCGTAATGGCGCTGTCGGCAATATTGAAGGCCGGGAAACACCAGTTGCCCTGACAGAAATGGATGAAGTCCACCACGTAACCCAGCGCGAGGCGGTCCCACAGATTACCGAGCGCCCCGCCCAGCACCAGCGTCAGCGCGACGGGCAACCAGCGGGCGTCCGGGGCTGACCGGCGCAGCATGTAGACAATCCAGACGCTGACAGCCAGCGCGATCCCGGCAAAAAACCAGCGCTGCCAGCCATCCGCATGGGCCAGAAAGCTGAATGCGGCGCCGGTGTTGTGCAGCAGCGTGAGGTTGAACCAGCGCCACACCGGCACCGGAACGCCGTAGTCCAGCGTGCTGGTGACCCACCATTTGCTGGCCTGATCGAGCATCACCAGCACCAGCGCGCTCAGCAACCACGGCGCAACCCGCCCCCGTGCCTCAGACATCGAGCAGTTTTCCAGCATCCAGCAAGCGGCGGGCGGCGATGCAGTCTTCGGCAATCTGGCGAGCCAGGGTATCGAAATCGGTGAAGGGTTGGTCGTCGCGAATTTTCTCGAAAAACTCGACCTGCAGATGCCGGCCGTAAATATCGCCGACGAAATCGAAGATGTGGACTTCAATCACCCAGCGCGAATCGGGCACGATGGGCCGATTGCCGACGTAAGCGATGGCCGGCAAGGCCTCCGCTCCCAGACCGCGCACCCGTGCGGCAAAAATACCGTGCACCGGCGAGGCGCGCCGATGAAGGTCGAGGTTGGCGGTCGGAAACCCCATCGTGCGTCCCCGGGCCTGCCCGTGCACCACGCGACCGGACATGAAATAAGGCCGGCCGAGCATGGGAATGGCGTCGCGCAGCAGGCCTTCGCGCAGGCGTGCCCTGATGCTGGTGCTACTCACCCGCTCGCCGGCCGTGAGGAAAGAATCTGCCCGCTTGATAAAGAAGCCGTGGCGCTCGGCGCTTTGCTGAAGCATGGCGAAATCGCCGCGGCGATGGCTGCCGAACTTGAAATCGTCACCCACGATGAGGCCGCGCACCCCCAGACCATCAATCAGCAGGCGCTGCACGAAATCGTCGGCCGGACGCGACGCCAGCGCCGCGCCAAACGGCAGCACCAGCAAACGCTCAATGCCCAGCGCGGCGAGTAATTCGGCTTTCTCGCGCAGGCGGGTTAGACGGGCCGGCGGCGTGCCGGTCGCAAAATATTCCGAGGGCTGGGGTTCGAAGATGACCACCGTCGGCACGGCATCGATGGCGCGCGCATTGGCGATAAGGGCTTTGAGCACCGCCTGGTGGCCACGATGCACGCCGTCGAAATTGCCGATCGTGGCCACACAGCCCCGATGACGGGGGCGTAGGTTGTGTTCGCCTCTTATGATTTCCATTGCGCAATCGGCTCCAGCGGGGGCGGGTGGATTATACCCGGGCACCGGGTTGTGCCATATCTGAAAACCGCACACCGCAGCACCACAGCGCGAGCGCATAGACCAGCATCCCGGCCACAATGAGCGCGCCCAGTGCGGCGGCCCGCAGATAGACCGTGAGCGCCGACCAGTCCGGGATTAGAGCGGCCGCATAATGCAGGCCGGCGGCCATTAGCAAGGTGGCGAAACTCACCCGCAGCAAATGCATCCGCCAGCCCGGGCGGGGCTGATAGACGCCGAGTTTGACCAAGCCCCGCCACAGCAACCCGCTGTTGACGAAGGCCGCGATAGAGGTGGCCAGCGCGAGGCCCGCATGCTGGAGCGGGCCGCTCAGCAACAAGCAACCGACCAGATTAGTCACCATGGCCACCACCCCGATGCGCACCGGCGTCCGGGTGTCTTCCCGTGCGTAGAAACCGGGCGCCAGCACTTTAACCAGGATGAAACCGGTGAGGCCGAAGGCATAGGCCATCAGGGCGAACGCGCTCATGCGTGCATCGAGGGCGCCAAACTGCCCGTAGTGAAACAGCGTGGTGACCATCGGCAAGGCGAGCACCGCCAAGCCGGCGGCGGCCGGCAAGGTCACGGTCAGCACGGCACGTAGCGCCCAATCCAGGGTGTCGGAAAACAGCTCGGTTTCGGCCTTGGCATAGTGGCGGGACAGGTTCGGCAGAATGACCGTGCCAAGGGCGATGCCAAACAGCGCCAGCGGGAACTCCATCAGGCGGTCGGCGTAGTACAGCCAACTGATGCTGCCGGCCTGCAGGAAGGACGCCAGAAAGGTGTCGACCAAGAAATTGATCTGCGCGATAGACACCCCGAAAATTGCCGGCCCCATCAGGCGCATGATTCGGCCCACCGCCGGATGGCGTGGCCACCAGGACAGGCGTGGCAGCAGGCCCAAACGATGGACCGCCAGAAGTTGCACCGCCAGTTGTAGCGCGCCACCCACCAGCACGCCGATACCAAGCGCGAGAATGGGTTCATCCAGCAACGGCGCCAGATAAAGCGTGGCCGAAATGAACGCCACGTTCAGTAGCGCCGGGGTGAGGGCAGGAATCGCAAACCTGCCGTAGGTGTTCAGCACGCCGCTAACCAGCGCGGTCAGCGCAATGAAGAGAAGATAAGGAAAGGTCATTCGCAGCAGGGTGACGCCAAGGCCAAACTGATGCGGGTCTTTCACGAAGCCCGGCGCAAAAGCGGTGATGATGAACGGCGCCAGCGCAATGCCCACCACCACCAGGCCGAACACCGCGATCGCGAGGGCACTGAACACGGCATCGATCAGGCGCTGCAGTTCTTCGTCTGAACTCGAATGCCGGTAATTGGCCAACACGGGAATGAATGCCTGAGAAAAAGCCCCTTCAGCGAACAAGCGTCGAAAGAAATTAGGGATGCGGAAGGCCACCACGAAGGCATCCATCGCGCCGCTTGCGCCGAAGACAGCGGCTAGCAGGCTGTCTCGCACCAGGCCGAGAATGCGCGAGAGAAGCGTCATCTGCCCGACCAGTGCGGTCGAGCCCAAAAGCGATCTAGCCAGGGGAAACTCCTGCGCGGCCGGGGGCTGATTGAGGTGGAAGCGAGCCTGAGTATAGAGGATGCTCACGCAAGGCGGGTTTTCGGGATTGACTTGCGGCGCCGCGAATAGCATATTTCGCGGCCCTTATCCCGATCTTCTGGAGCCTCCGTTGGCCAACACCGCTCAAGCCCGTAAGCGCGCCCGTCAAGCTCAAAAGCATCGCCTTCATAATGCCAGCCGCCGTTCCCTGCTGCGCACCCGCATCAAGCAGGTCGTGAAGGCCATTGATGGCGGTGACAAGGCTGCCGCTGAAGGCGCCTACGCTGTCGCCACCCCGGTCATCGATCGGATGGTCAAGACCGACCTCATTCACCGCAACAAGGCCAACCGGCACAAATCGCGTCTGAATGCTCGCATCAAGGCGATGGCCCAAGCCTGAGGACTGGCGGCTGGCGCTCTCAAACGAGCGCCAGATTGTCGCGATGGATCAGTTCCAGATCCCGCAGATAGCCTAAGCGCTCCTCAAATCTTGAACTCGGCAGACCCTTGACCAAGAGGGTTTCTGCCGCACTGTAATTTGCCAGCCCTCGCGCGACTTCCTGCCCATCGGGTCCGATGCAGGACACCAGTTCGCCCCGCTCAAAATCCCCTTCTACCGCGGTCACGCCGACCGCCAACAAACTTTTTCCTTGCTCACGCAGAACTGTGCATGCCCCGGCGTCGAGACGCAGGCTACCGCGCACGTGCAGGGTGCTGGCCAGCCACTGCTTGCGCGCCGCGAGCTTGGTCGCAGGCGCCCGCAACAGCGTGCCAACCGGCTGCGCGGCGCCGATCTGCCGCAGGACACCGGGCGAACGCCCGGATGCAATGATGGTTGAGGTCGCCGAGCGGGCCGCCAGCCGGGCCGCTGTGACCTTCGTGCGCATCCCGCCCCTGCCCCAGGCGCCACCGCCGCCGGCAATCGCAAGCAACTGCGCGTCATCAACCGGGGCACAGCTAATCAGCGTGGCATCGGGATCTTGCCGCGGGTCGGCGGTCATCAAGCCGGCCTGGTCGGTCAGGATGATCAGCAAATCCGCATCCACCAGATTACTGACCATGCCGGCGAGCGTGTCGTTGTCACCGAGTTTGATCTCCTCGGTGGCCACGGTGTCGTTTTCGTTGATCACCGGCACCGCACCGAGTTGCAACAGTGTGAGCAGGGTGCTGCGGGAGTTCAGATAGCGCTCGCGATTGGCGATGTCTTCGTGCGTCAGCAGAATTTGCGCGGCCAGCAAGCCGGACTCGCGGAGCGCAAGCTCCCAGCCCCGCACCAAGCCCATCTGACCGATGGCGGCGGCCGCCTGCAGTTGATTGAGCGAGGCCGGGCGGCTACGCCAGCCCAAACGGGCCGAGCCTTCGGCCACGGCCCCTGAGGTCACCACCAGCACTTCCCTGCCGCCGGCGCGGATCTCGGCAATTTGCGCCGCCCAGTCCGCGATGGCTTCGAGGTTTAGGCCTTGACCTTCACGGGTCGCCAAGGCGCTCCCGATTTTTACGACCCAGCGACGACTTGTTGCAATGGCCTCGCGGCGGGCCGATTCGTCGGTGTTCATGGGCGGGACTCTCCTGTCTGCGACGCCTCCGCGGCCGCGCGCAGGCGTTCTTCCACCGCCAGCATGAGGTCGTGGCAGCCTTCGCCGGTCACGCCCGAAATCGCGAAAAGCGGGCCTTTCCAGCGCAGGCGCGAGCGGATTTTGCGGACTACCGCGTCCCGCATGTCGGGCGCCAGCGTGTCGAGTTTGTTCAGCACCAGCCAACGCTCGCGGGTCGCGAGTTGCCGGCTGTGCTTCTTGAGTTCAGCCGCCACGGTGCGAATGTCTGCAACGGGCTCGCGTTCCGGATCGACCGAAGAGACATCCACCACGTGCAGTAGCAGGCGTGTGCGCTCAATGTGCCGCAGGAATTGCAAGCCAAGGCCCGCGCCCTCCGCGGCGCCTTCGATGATGCCGGGGATATCCGCGATGACGAAGCTGCGGTCGGGTCCCAGCGAGACCACGCCCAGCACGGGATGCAGCGTGGTGAACGGATAGTCAGCGACTTTGGGACGGGCCGCCGAGACGCGGCTGATCAGCGTGGACTTGCCGGCGTTGGGCAAGCCAACGAGCCCAACATCAGCCAGCAGCTTCAGTTCCAACCGCAGTTCGCGGGCTTCGCCTGACAGGCCATGGGTAATCTTGCGCGGCGCGCGATTCGTGCTGCTTTTGAAGTAGGCATTGCCCATGCCATGACGACCGCCCTTGGCAACCAGCAGCCGGGATCCCGGCTCGAGCAGTTCGCCGATGAGTTCGTCGGTGGATTCGTCGTACACGAAGGTCCCGGCGGGGACCCGGATTTCCAAATCTTCGGCGGATTTACCGTAGCG
>JAURHQ010000569.1 GCA_030833185.1 Gammaproteobacteria bacterium
GATGTCGGCGCTCGGCCTCGCCTACGGCACGCTCGTCGGCGGTCTCTACGCCGCGGCCGGCACGGTCGTGGCCGGCCTGCTCGCCTATGGCCTCAGCCGCTGGCTGGGCCGGCCGCTCGCCGTGCGTCTCGCCGGCGCCGACGCGCTGGAGTCAGGCGAGAAACTCTTCGCGGACGGCGGCGCCTGGCTGGTGGCGGGTTCGCGCTGCGTCCCGATCCTCCCCGAAGCGATCGCGTGCCTGGCCGGACTGCACCGCATGCCCTTCCGGACTTTCGTCTTCGCGCTGCTCTGCGGCGGCGTGCCGACGGGCTTCCTCTTCGCGGCCATCGGCGCGCTCGGCCAGACCGAACCCGCGTGGGCGCTGGCGCTCAGCGTGGTCGTGCCGGTGCTGCTGTGGCTGCTCGCCCGCCGCTGGCTGCGCCGCTGATCAGCGCAGCTCCTTGATCCGCACGTTGCGGTACCAGACGCGCTTGGCTTCGTCCTGGAAACCGATGTGTCCCTCGGCCGGGCGGTCCTTCATCGGCGAGGCCTCGAGAGCGAGCACGATCGTACGCTCACCGTTGAAGTCGACGGTCAGA
>JAURHQ010000570.1 GCA_030833185.1 Gammaproteobacteria bacterium
GGCGACGATCCTCAAGCTTTACCGCGCGCTCCCGGACGCGCCGTGCCGCGTCGTCGAAGGCGCCGGCGGCGTCGCCGTGCCGCTGGATCCGTCCGGCAAGGACTGGGCCGACTTCGCCGCGGCGATCCGCCCGACGGTCGCCGTGGTGGTCGTCGCCGACCGCCTGGGCGCGATCAACCAGTCCCGCCTGGCCATCGCCTACCTGCGACGCCGCTTCGACGGCCCGGTCGGGGTCTGGCTCAACGCGGTGCAGAAGCCCTCGGCCGACGTCGCCGCGTCGAACCGCGCCGGCCTCGCCGCGGCGGGCATTCCCTTGCTCGGTGAATCCGGCCGGGGCGAGCGTTCCGTCCGTTTCCACTTCCTGCCGCGATGAACGCGGCGCTCCTCCAACGCCTGCGCCAGACGCTGCTGCAGCGCGAGGGCTCCGCCCTGCGCCGCCGGCTCGTCGCGCGCGCCGCGGACGACCGTCGCGTCAACCTCGCCGATAACGATTACCTCGGGCTGGCGCGCGACCCCGCCGTGGTCGCCGCCGCCACCGCCGCCCTCCAGGCCTGGGGGGCCTCGTCGTCCGCTTCGCC
>JAURHQ010000571.1 GCA_030833185.1 Gammaproteobacteria bacterium
TCACGACCGTGAAGGGACGCTTCTTGCGCAGCTCGGTCTGGAGCTTGAGCTCGGCCTG
The DNA here is from genome assembly GCA_030833185.1 of Gammaproteobacteria bacterium. Lineage (GTDB taxonomy): Bacteria > Pseudomonadota > Gammaproteobacteria. The sequence continues at coordinate 59 of JAURHQ010000571.1, forward strand.
GCGGAGGGCGGTGAGGTCGAGCGGCTCGCCCAAGCGGATCTGCTCGAGCTCGAGGCTGCCCAGCGAGCCTTCGGGCAGCTCCTTGTCGCCATCGGTCACGCGGAACGTGACGGCGAGGAGGGCCGGCCGGGGCTCGACGACGATCTCCACGTCGACCTCGCCGGTCGCCGGGTCGAGGTGCGGAAGCACCACGGCTTGGCTGAACCGGCCCGTCGCGTAGAGCGCGCGGACCGTGCTGGCGGCCGCGTCGCGGGAGAAGGGTTCGCCGGCGCGCAGGGCGACGTAACCGCGCACGAAGGACTCGGAGACCGCGCCCCCCTGGGCCTTGACCGTGATCGCGCGCACGTTGGGCACCTTCTCCACCGGGCTCGGGAGCGGGGCCGGGGTCGCGGCCTGGGCCAGGCCGAGCGCCGGGGCCAGCAGCAGGCAGGCGGAGACGAGGAAACGGCGGGCGAAAGGCTTAGGCATTGCGGGATTCCCTGGCGAGGGCCTCGAAGCGTGTGAGGCTCGCGTTAAAGA
>JAURHQ010000572.1 GCA_030833185.1 Gammaproteobacteria bacterium
CCCAGGGCGACGAGCGCGCTCGCAGCCGCCTCCGGGTCCACGCGCACGGGGCCGCTGCCGGCTGCTTCGCCGTCGGGTCCGTTGATGAGCGCTGCGAGCGGCTCGATGGCCGAGTAGAGCTCAGGGGGCGCCGGAGAGTGCGAAGAGCCCGAGGGGACGGGGTCGCGGCAGATGTACGTAAGCGCGCGGGCCGCGGCGCGCACCGCCGTGAGAGGCACGCCGCCGCCGCCGCCGCTACCGCCCGCGCCGCCGCCCGCACCCGCGAGCGTGGCCAGCCTGCGCGAGGCGCACGGCCGCGCGGAGGCGGCGGCGGGCGCGCTCGCGTTCAGCGCCCCGCGCATGCCCTGGAGCTCGAGCGTCGTGTTGCGGCAGCTGCCGCGCCCGCCGCGCGCACCACCGGCCGCACCGCTTCGGCCGCGGTGGAGCGCGCAGAGGCGAAGCGCAGCCGCAGCAGGCCGGTGGGGGTGGTGCGGATCGCCAGCAGCGAGATCACGCAATAGCCGAAGGCCACCGGTAATAGCTCGTCGGGCAGCGGCAGCCAGAGCGGTGCGCTCCCCACCAGCGCGGCTGCCAGCAC
>JAURHQ010000573.1 GCA_030833185.1 Gammaproteobacteria bacterium
CCGTCGTCTGGCTCCTCGCCGCTTCGGTGCTCGGCGTGATCGCCGCGCTCGACCTTGGTTCGCTCCAGGGCGGAGTCTTCCGCGATTGCCCGTGGTTCACGCCCGGACGCGTCGCCGCCGCCCAGCAGGACCTCTTCGTCTACGGCTGGGGCTTCAACGCCTTCTTCGCGGTGAACCTCTGGCTGCTCTCGCAGCTGGGTCGCTTCGAGTTCCGCAACGGCTGGCTGGCCACGCTCGGCGGCGCCGTCTGGAACCTCGCGCTGACCTACGGCGTCGCCCGGATCTTCGCCGGCGAGCTCAACGGCTTCGCCCTGCTGGAGATGCCGCGCGAAGTCGGCCCGGTCCTCGCCGTGGCCTTCCTGCTCGCCGCGTTCTGGCCCATCGTCGCCTTCGCCCGTCGTCCCACGGGTCACACGTTCGCCTCCCAGTGGTTCGTGGTCGGCGCCTCGTTCGTCTTCCCGCTGGTCTATCTCCTCGCCCAGCTGATGGTGCTCTGGGCGCCCGCCTCGGGCGTGGTGCAGTCCCTCGCCCACAGCTGGTTCGTCTCGAACGTGCTCCTGCTGTGGCTCGGCGCC
>JAURHQ010000574.1 GCA_030833185.1 Gammaproteobacteria bacterium
TCAAGAGATGCTGGTATGTTTCTCTTTGGTACCATTCTAGGTGCGGCAGTTGGCAGTCAATTTAATAATAATGGTCACCGTCATTATAGAAGCCAAGGTAATTACAATAGACACAATTACGGCCGTCACTATAACTGGCGCCATCTGACGCGATAGTAGATAAAAAATTTAGCCAGAGTAGCACAGCGGTAGTGCAGCGGTTTTGTAAACCGAAGGTCGGGAGTTCAATCCTCTCCTCTGGCACCAATCTTGTATTGACAATGTTCTATAACTAAGATAGTATCTGATCATGACAAATCAAAGAAAAGGTAAATTTCACAAGACGGCAGCATCAGGTAATATATCTGATGCGAACGATAGAACTTTGTATGCCTTCTTTAGAAAAGCAAAAGAAGTATTAGAAGAATATGGACATGAAGATGCTGCATTTTATTTTGAGCAAGTTCATGATCATCTAAAGGGTGGTGGAAAACTTTCTGATCCCATAGGAAAGATATTAGGCGTATAAAATATCCGTTCCTAGGTGTTGCGGTGGCATGGTGTCCTTATAAGGCATAAGCACTAGATTGGTGCGC
>JAURHQ010000575.1 GCA_030833185.1 Gammaproteobacteria bacterium
AACCCGTTTTATGTGGACATGGGTTACACCAAAGAAGAGGTAGCGACCGTCACCAAGTTGTACGGCGTCATCATGACCTTGGTGGGTGCCTTCTTGGGCGGCGGCTTGGTGCTGCGCTTTGGCGTGATGCGGGTGCTGATGCTGGGCGCGGTTTTGAGCGCATTGACCAACTTGCTGTTTGCTTGGCTGTCTTTGCACGGCCACGATGTGTATGCCTTGATCGCCGTGGTGTCGGCGGACAACTTGGCCAGCGGTATTGCGTCTGCGGCCTTCATCGCCTATTTGTCGTCGCTGACGAATGTGCAGTACTCGGCCACCCAATACGCTTTGTTCAGTTCACTGATGCTTCTTGGGCCTAAGTTTCTGGCAGGCTTTTCCGGACTGGCGGTCGACGCTGCCGGTTACGCCTGGTTTTTCACCGGCACGGCTTGTTTGGGTGTGCCGGTGGTGTTGCTGGTCTGGCTGGCCGGCCGTTTTCATTCTTCAGGAGATTGACCGTGTTTGATATTTCATCCTTTGGCCGCGCTGCGGTTTCTGCTTCTTTGGTGCCCCTTTTGCGTTGCAACAAACCGGCG
>JAURHQ010000576.1 GCA_030833185.1 Gammaproteobacteria bacterium
CTACTGGGATTATTCCGGACGGCCCGTGCTCTTCCCGCCCGCGCGCCAGACCAGCCTCGCGGCCTGGCAGCGGACCGGCCAGGATATCGGCTCCGTCGTGGCCGACCCGCTCTTCGTGGACGCGGCGAAGCGCGACTTCCGCCTGCGCCCCGGCTCGCCGGCCCTGGCGCTCGGCTTCCAGCCGCTCGCCGTGGAGAAGATGGGCGTGATCGGCGAAGCGTGGCGCCAGGTCGCCGCGACCTTCGAGCGCGCGCCCGCCGCGCCGCGGCCCGCCAAGCCGGCGGCCCCCGCGCTGGCCCTCCATCAGGATTTCGAAGGCCGGATCACCAACCCGCAATACCCCTTCCCCGCCGCGCACGGCAGCCTCAGCCGCATGAGCAAGCCGGGGATGGCGCCGACGAAGTCCGACGGGCCGACCGATGCGCTGCTCCTGACCGGCGCGCAGCGGCTTGAGCGCCACACAGCCCTGGGCCAGTTCGTCCTGCCCAAAAATCAGCGCAAAGGCCGCCCCGCTGGCATCGGCCCGCTTGAACTGCGACTTCATGGAGCCCATGCCTTCGCCGCCGGCTGCCGGC
>JAURHQ010000577.1 GCA_030833185.1 Gammaproteobacteria bacterium
CAACTTTTTCGCCCGACGATCACATTCGCCCGGCGAGTCTCGCACAAACGGCGGGCATCCGCCAAACCAGGCACGCGCCCCACCCGGCGCCCCTTTAGCGCGGAAGCTCGTCTGACAAGAGACGCTGCGCCTGCGCGATCGCCTTCAGCAATGCCGTCCGATCCTTGTGCCGTTGCTTCGAGGCCGGCACGCCCGCCACAAACCGTTCTGCCGCCGCCGTCAGATGCAGCAACGTCTCGGTCAGGTCCTCCCGGACAGGCACCTTCGCCTTCGACGCCGCGCGGGCCAGCGTGACCGTCGCCGCGGGCCAGCGGCTGACCCGCGCGTTCGACCTCAGCTCCGCGGTCTACCAGCTGCAGGAGTTCCGCGTCACCGGCGAGCGCGAGGGCGGGGCGGCGGCGACGGGTGGTTCCGCCGCCGGGGCTGAACTTTCGGCGGGCGCGGCGGCGCCTTCGCCGTCCGGCTTCGCTCCACGACGCGGCCGGAAGAATTTCCGGCGACCAAATCCGCGGCCCTTACTGCCGCCGCCGCCGCCGCCTCCGCGGCCGCGGCCCCCGCGTTCGTTCATCAGCCTT
>JAURHQ010000578.1 GCA_030833185.1 Gammaproteobacteria bacterium
CTAACTGGCGAACCGCATCGGCATTCAATGGTTTGGGCAACACAATGCCGTCAGGCTTGCCGGGCATGACCGCTACCAGATCCGGCAGCGACAAAGCCGTGTCTAAAGGATTGATCCGCACCCACACTTGTTGGTGTGCGCGGTCATGGTGTTTCAAATAGTCCAGCACCATGCCGCGTGCGACCGGCAAACGGTCTTGCGCCACAGCGTCTTCCAAGTCCAGCAGCAAGGCATCAGCACCGGTGCTTGCTGCTTTGGCCATTTTTTTCTCGCTGTCGCCCGGCACGAACAGCAGTGATTTAAGCGTCATGGGTTGTCTTTCTGTTTACACAAAGCATGCTATCAAAGTGCACCGCGTAGGATTTTGAGTGCTTTTGGCATGAAAACTCGTTGTCTCAAGGAATTAATCGCCAATAAAGGGAGGCAGCCGCGTATCAACGACAATCTAAGGCTTGCTTGAGCGACTTACCTATATTTTCCTGAGACATTGAATGAAACCCGACACCATTGAAGCAACTTTGCCTGTGATTGATGCCACTGAGTTGCGCCGCTGTCTCGGAACCTTTGTGACCGG
>JAURHQ010000057.1 GCA_030833185.1 Gammaproteobacteria bacterium
TCAGATCGCCTGACGCCATGCATGTTCCCCAACACTAATCTGTTGGTTTAAGGAATTATTTTCTGGGGAGCCGACAGACTCCGACCCCAAACTCGCTGAAGGTCAGGTGAGTTGATCGATGGCGCGTGCGCGGTCCACATCCGGGCTGCGATAGGTCGCCTCCTCGATCTGCCCCAGACGTGAGGCCTGCAGCTTGCCGGGCGTGAGGCCATAGAATTGCTGGAAGCTCATGATGAGCGGGCGCCAGCGGTCCGGGTCGATCCGATTTGCCTGCCCCGCCATCCGCAGCGAAGGATGCACGTGCACTCGCTGAATCCTCACCTCAAACACCTTGATGCCATCCTTCCAGATCGGGTCGTCCGCCATGAAGCCGTTTTCCGCGGCAAGGACCGCCTCGAGTTGCACTGGACACTCCAGCGCCCGCGGCGGCGCGACGGTCTCTGAGTCCACGGGCGTGAGCCCGGAGACTTCCCACTTCTGCTGCTCGTGGCGGTAGCCGCGCATCTGCTTGGCGCCCGGCACGGGATTGCTTCCGGTGGTGCGCGCGATGCGGTCCACCGCACCCACCTCATCCACCGACGGCAGGTTGAGCACACATTCGCCGGTGCGGCGCAGGTTCTCGGTGGTTCTGGAGGAGGCATCGAGTCCAAGGATGCAGCGCCAGCCCAGCCAGAACGCGGAGGACATCGGTGCGAGATTCGAGGTGCCGTCTTCGTTCTGCGTGCTGATCAGCACCACGGGTGTGCCGAAGTAAAGAATGGCAGGTTCAAGGGCAATGGTTTGCAGGGGCACGTCAGACATGGGGGCGTTTCCTGATTGAAGCGGCACCCAATCTAGCGCCGGCGGCGTCCGGCGAAACTCCGAAACCTGCGCACCAATTCCGCGACAAGACGAACTTGCCGAATTTGTAGTCTGGGTCTGTCGGCTCCCCAGAAGATAATGCTGTGAACCAACGAATCAGTGTTGGGGCGCCGGCATGGTGTCGGGCGATCTGATTGTTCGCCAAAACGATAAGGTCGCCAGCGCCCCCATCCTGTCGGGTCCGGCTCATCTTTTGCTCATGACAGCGCCCGCTTATCGTCGTGGATTACGCCGAAATTCGTGGGGCTGCCTCAGGGTCAGAGAAAAAACCAGTTGGCAGTCACTTGTGACCATGCTTTGCCTGGCTGCCTGAGCGATTAGATTGCTCAGGATTGGGTCCGCCCACGGGAGTGCAAGCTCATCAGATCCCCGACATGAATCGCCGGGTCTGAGGTTTAGCCCTCACGCCGCCAGCCAATGCGCGCGGGCGGTGAAATCGCCACTGCCGCAACAGATTTGGCGATTGCGGCGACGCTGGAGGATCCGTAGGGGCAGCCCCGCAGCGCATGCTTGGTACTCGAGCCATGCATCGCTCGTGATCATGGAGCGCGTGGGGACGCTACAGCATTCCCCCAGAGATTCTTTGCGTGCGTTGAGCGCAACGCTCTCGCAGGGAGTTTTTACGCTGACCCCAAACTCGGGCAAGCGTTAGCGATAAACACCATCCCAAGGTCCGGGCTGCACGGTTGCGCTTTGTTTGTCCGCGCTCGCAATCGGCCGGTTCAGCGTAATCACGGTGTCGGGGCGCACCACCGAATAATCCATATAGCCCATGCGGGCGAGCGGGTGCATGGCGCCCGTATTGACGATGCCGTCCTGAACAAAAGCGTCGTCGATATAAATGGCGACAACCTGGCCAAACACCATCACGATTTCCGCCTTGCTGTCATCCAGGCGAGGTAAGGAGATCATCTTCCACAGCCGGCATTCGAGCGCGGACGGGCTTTGCGCCACTCTTGGCGGCTTCACCACCAGAGAGGCCGCCGTGGCGAGTTTCGCCAGTTGGTGTTCGTCGACGTTGGCCGCGACGGGCGCCGAGCTGAGATTCATGCCATCGACCAGGGCCTCGGTCGCCATCGAGCAGGTGAACTCACCCGTCTCCTCGATGTTGTTCACGCTGTCCTTACGCCCCACCGACGAGAACATCACCATCGGCGGCGCGTCGCTCACCGCGTTAAAAAAACTGTAAGGCGCGAGATTGAGCACGCCTGCTTTGCTCATAGAGCCTATCCAGCCGATCGGGCGCGGTGCGACCAGCGCTTTGAACGGATCGTGCCGCATCCCGTGCTTGCGGTGTTCAAACGGGTCGTCAAGTGAATAGTGCATAAAAACTCCCATGTTGGTCAGCGTAAAAATTCGCAGAATCATGTTGGGTCAGCGGAAGTTCCACAAGTTTTGCGCTGACCCGGAATGTCGTGGCCGGACGCCTGCAAGCCGAATCAGGCGCTGCCGCGATATTGCTGTTCTGACCACTTGACGATGTTGTCGACACCTCTGTCGGTGCTGAGGAAGCGGCTCCATGCCTGCTGTTCATGCCAGATGGGAACCAGCTCCCAGACGCAGTAGGTGGGAAGATGCGCGTGCTCCCGCGGAAACACCGTGAAGTCGTCCATCGCATCGCCGTTCTTGTACCAGATGGTTTCCCAGAGCTCGTTCTCGTTGCGCCAGTTGCACGCAATCAGGAAATAGAAATCGCCGGCGCAGCGATGCAGCACGACGAACCCGAGGCCGTGCATCGGCAGCCTCCCGGACTCGACGGCCGCGCGCGCGAGCGCGCCGATCGCGGGCGGGATGGGCAGCCCGAGCGGATGGATGTCATACCACTTCAGCAACACCGCAGGCGTCTGCACGATGTCGCCGGGAACGACCTCCTTCGGCACATGACGATACTCGGGTGCGACGCCGATACCGTGCGTTAGTAGTTGCGAGAGCCGTGCGGTGTCGAGTGCTTGAGGCATGTGGTTTCGCGCTCGCGTCTCATTTGAGTCAGAGAAAGTCCGCGTCCAGGAAAAGCTCGCTTGGACAGCGACTGGCATTGCTGCTGGCGTTTCTCACAAGGCCATTGCGGGAGTTTGCGGGTTTGTGAAAACCAGATAACTGTCGTCGCGTTTGCAGGCCGCAAATCTTGACGCTGCGCCCAAATTTATTTGAACGCGGGCAGCGCAAACATCGCGACCACATACAGCGCCGAGGCCAGCAGCTGCCCGATGGTGATCGGCAGGCCGTAGCGCAGGAAGCGGCCGAAGCTGAGCGTCTGGCCGTTATTGCGACAAATGCCGGCGGCGACGATGTTGGCGGAGGCGCCGACCAGCGTCGCGTTACCGCCGAGGGTGCCGGCAAACATCATGGCGACGAACACCGGAATGGTGTGCCCCGGCCAGCCGGTGAAGAGGCTGCCCAGCGCGTCTTCCGGCACGATTTCGGCGGTGACCAGAAAGCCTTTCACCAGAATCAGCATGCCGGCGACCACCGGGATGTTGGCGAGTACGCTGGACAGCACGCCAACCGCGACCAGCATGGTCATCGCGACCGGTAGCAGATCGGCGCCGAACCAGCGGTAGACGGTGGCGGACAGCAGGTCCAGCAGATGCGTCTCCGCGAAGGCGTCGACCAGACAGAACATGCAGACCAGAAACACCAGCGTCTTCCAGTCGACGTCGCGCAGCACGGCATCGACGGGTTCGACTTTCCAGCTGTGGATGACCAGTAGCGCGAATGAGGCCGCGATGATGGCGGTGGCCTGCGGCGCAACCGGGAAGGGCAGCAGATCGCCGAGGATGAAGAGGCTGACCATCATCACCAGCACGCCCAGCGCAAAGACGCAAAACCACGGGCGCTCAAGTGGGGGCAGGGGCAGCTCGGCCGGCAGTTCGCGGCGGGTGGGCCAAACGTCCTTCAGCAGGAACGGCGCCATCAGTACCGCCACGCAGACCGCCAGCACGCCGCCCAGACTGACTTCGCGCAGATAGGTCGTGAAGTCCATGCCGATCGAACTGCCGACCAGAAACGTCGCCGGATCGCCGACCAGCGTCAGCAGGCCGGCGGAGTTGCTGAGGATGGCCATCAGCACCAGCGGACCGATGAAGTCGACGTCGAGCGCGCGCGCCGTGCGCACCACGATCGGCGCAAGCAGGATCACGGTGGTGGCGTTGGGCAGCACCGCGCAGAGCGGCACCACCATCGCCACGATGCCCAGCACAAAGCGTTTGCCGCTGCCGCGCGTCAGGCGCAGAAAGCGCGCGCCAAGCTGGTCAAACAGACCGGTCGGCACCAGCACGCGTGCGACCACCATGCCGCCGAAGAGCAGCGCGATCGCGCCGTTGGCGGTCCCGAAGACTTCCAGCACGTCGTTGCCATCCAGCACCCCGCCCAGCACCAGCAGGCTGACGCCGACGAGGCCCGCGACCACCATGTCGATAAGGTCGAAGGCGATGGCCAGAATCACGCCGAAGAACACGGCCAGGATGAGGATGTTCTGAAAGTCCCAGAGCATGGTGAGAGTCTCCGCGCGAAAGCTGTGGTGAAGCGACTAATGCAAGGGCGGGGCGTAGAGCATGCCGCCCTGGTTCCACGGCCGGTTAGGGCCACGCGTAAGCCCAATCGGGCTGCCGCTGCCCAGATTGCGTTCGAAGATTTCGCCGTAGTGGCCGACGGCCGCGACCGCGAGTTCGGCCCACAGCGGATCGAGCCCCAGCGGCTTGCCGTAGCGACGCGCCTGTGCGGCGATGGCGTCGGCCCGCGTGCCGCCAACCAGCGTGGCGGCGGCGTGCTGGTCAATGCCGTTGGTCTCGGCAGCAATCAGCATGAACAAGACCCAGCGCACTACCCGTTCCAGGCTGGGCTGGTTGCCCGGCACCACCGCGCTCAAGGGTTCGCTGGAGAGGGTATCCGGCAACAGGCGATAGCCTGGCGCGCCGTCACCTGCGGGCTTGAGGCCGGCCAGCGCCACTTCGTCCGCGGTCAGCGCGTCGCACGCGCCGCGGTCGAAGGCCGTGCGCGCCTCGACGAACGAGTCGCTGGCCTTGTCGTTCAGCAGCCAGCCTTCCAGCTCGAAATACGCCCGCAAGTGCTGCAGATGGGTGGTCGCGCGGGCCAGGCAGATGGGCCGATCGTTCAGCTGCGCGAGCGACTTGATGTCACTGTCGGCGCGCACCAGCAGGCGTTGGCTGGAGAACATCACCGGGCCGACGAAGGCAACTTTGAGCCCCAGTTCGCGGGCCAAGGTCCAGGTCGCGCCGCCGGCGATGAGGTCCACGCGGCCGGCCAACAGGGCCGGGAAGCGCTCCACGGCCGACAGCGGCACGACGCGGATTTTGCCCGCCGGACCAAACAGGGCGGCGGCCAGCGCGCGACAGAAGTCGACGTCCATGCCGGCCCACTCGCCGTCGTCCCGCTGCTGCGCGAGGCCGGCGATCGAGTTGCTGACGCCGCAACTCAGTACTCCGCGCTCACGGATTTTGGTCAACGCATCGTTGCCCAGCGCCTGCGTGGCGCCACTGGCCAGCGCAAGGCAGAGCAGCAGCGCGGCCCGCCAGCCGCAAGCACCGGCGTGATTGGTGTTCATCCGTCCTCCAATGGCGGCGGGAAGCTGTCCTCCCGCGCGGCCTGGTTGTTATGCGGCGCCAGCGAGGCGTCCAGCGTCCGCTGATTGGCCTCGCGCAGCCGCTTCGCCAAAAGGCGCGCGATGTTGGTGACGACCTTGAGCAGCAGCGTCGGCTGCAGGCCGAGGCTTTCCCGGTTAAAGCGCAACAGGGTGGCGTCGGTCCGCGCGCTCACCGTGGCCGAACGCGGGCCGTCGTCAATGATCGAGAGTTCGCCAAAGGCGTCGCCCGGCGCCAGCGCTGCCAACTCAACGGGCACGCCGGCGTGGCGCTTGCTCACCCGCAGGTGCCCGCGCACAACGATGTAGGCATCGTCGCCGCGTTCGCCTTCGCGAACCACCACGTCGTCGGCACGGACCTCCTGCCGGCGGGCAAGCCGCAGGAAAGCTGCCCCTTCGGACTCGGTCAGGCCTTCAAAGATGCTGACCAGTTTCAGGGTTTTCCGCAGCAGCTGCGAGGGTCCGTCCTGCATGGCGCGAGCGTCAGGTTTCCGATTGCCCTGACCCTACGCCTCGCGCTGCGCCGTGGCCAGTGCCCGCGCGGCGGTGAAGTCGGTCTTGCCGCTGCCCAGTTTGGGGATGGCCTCGACCAGCCGGTACTCGGCCGGCAGGCTCAAGGGGTTAACGCCACTCGCCAGCATGGTTTTGCGCAGCTCGTCGACGACGAGGCCTTCGCCCGCCACCAGCAGCAGGATCGCTTCACCTTTTTTCTCGTCCGGCAGATTAACCGCGCAGACATCGAGTTCGGGGTTGTTGACCGCTCGGCGCACCTGCTCTTCCACCGCCGTCAGGCTGACCATCTCCCCGCCAATTTTGGCAAAGCGCGAATAGCGGTCGACGATGGTCAGAAAGCCGTCCGCGTCCAGATGCCCCTTGTCGCCGGTCTTGTACCAGCGCGTGCCGTCCAGTTCGACGATGGCCTGCGCGGTGCGCTCGGGGTCGTCCAGATAGCCGAGCATGACCTGCGTGCCGCCGATGAGGATGAGGCCGTCTTCGCCGGTCGGCAGTTCGGCCAGCGTCTGCGGGTCGACAATGCGGAAACTCGCACCCGGCACCGGCATGCCGGTGGTGCCGTGGCGGCTGCCAACCTGCACTTTCCAATAGGTGGTATCCAGACGGTCGGGCAGGTTGACGCCCGCCACCGGGGTGGTTTCGGTGGTGCCGTAGCCTTCGTAGATCTCTTTGCCGAACTTGTTCTTGAAGCCTTCGCGGACGTCGTCGGACACCTTCTCCGCGCCCGCTACGACCAGCCGTAGCGATTCAAACATCAGCGGGTGCACCCGCGAATTGCGCACGTAGAGCCGCAGGAACGTGGAGGTGCCGAGCAGCATGGTGCCGCGGTATTCAGCCACCGCCTTGCCGATGTTCACCGCATCCGTCGGGTCGGGGTGACAGACCACGGGGATGCCTTCCACCAGCGGCATCAGCGTCGCGCCGGTCAGGCCAAAGGCGTGGAACAGCGGCAGCGTGGACATCACCACGTCGTTCGCTTCGGCATTCATCATGTCGGAAATCTGCTGGATGTTGCCCACGATATTGCGATGGGAAAGCATCACGCCCTTGGGGCTGCCTTCGCTGCCGCTGGAAAAGAGAATCGCCGCCACGCTGTCGCGGGCGACGGGCGTGAGGTAGAGCAGTTTCAGCAGCGTGGTCGGGAATAGCACCACCTGCAACAGGGTCAGCACGCGGCGCAGCGGCGTGATCTGACCGCCAAAATCTTCCAGCGGGTAGACGGTCGCGCCCGCCAGCAGCGCGTCGGGGTCGATGCCGCGCTGGCGCAGGCGGTCCAGAAAGCGTTTGGACGTGAACACCGTGCGCACCTGCGCCTTGGCCAGCGCGGCCTGCACGGCGGTGGCGCTCGCGGTGTAGTTGAGATTCACCACGGTCTTGCCGCAGAACAGCGCGGCAAGGTTCGCGATTGCCCCGCCGTTGGTGGTCGGCAGCAGCAGCCCCACGTTTTGTTCCTTGCACAGGCGGCGAATAAAGCCCGCGATCAGGATGACGCCGGTCAGCATCCGCCAGCCCGACAGGCCGCCGGTCAGGGTGTCGGCAATCGCCATGTCGCCGCGCAGGCGTTTGGCGGTTGCTAGCCAGGCTTCGGGGATCGTGGGCAGCCGGCGGGTGTGCTGCTGCCAGGCTTCAATCGACAACTCGAAGACGCGCCGCTTCAACTGCTCCACCGGCAGCGACATCGGCTGCGGTTCGCCGAAGGCGCAGATGATCCGGCGCCGGAGCGCGCCGCCGCGAATGGTCCGCAGCTTCGGGCTGGCCCGCGAAAAACTGCTGCCCCACAGGCCGCGCAGATAAAACGGCACGATCACCCCGTCGGCGCCGGCGGCAGCGGTTTCATAACCGCGTTTGAATTCGCCGAGGTGCCCGGTGCGGCTGATCCCGCCCTCCGGAAAGAGGCCAACCACTTCGCCGCGGTTAAGGCATTCGCGCACTTCGCTCAGCGCATCGCGCGCGCCAACGCTGCCAATCGGAATGACGCCGAAGGAGTCCAGAAACCAGCGCAAATACCAGCGTTCATACAGCCCGCGGTCCATCACGAAGCGAATGGGGCGGGGCGAGGCAATCTGCAGGATGGCCCAGTCGACCCAGGAAATGTGATTGCCCAAGAGCAGCACGCCGCCCTGCGCCGGTACTCGGTCCAGCCCGCTGACTTCAATCCGGTAGCGCTGCGAAATCACCATGCTGGCGATGAAGCGCACCAGCACCTGCGGCAGTTTCCACACCGTGTAGACCGTGCCGGCCAGCGACAGCAGGGTGAGCACCACAAAAATGCTGCGGCTTTGCAGGCCGCCGCTGGCGAGCAGGGCGGTCACGCCGAGCAGCGCCAGCATCAGCGCGTTCTGGATGAAGTTGCTGCCGGCCAGCACCATGCCGCGCTCGTGTTCGGCCGCGTTGAACTGAATCAGCGCGTTCAGCGGAATCACAAAGAGGCCGCCGAAGGTGCCGAAGGCGATGAAGGTGGCCGCGTGCAGCAGCGGGCTGTCGATCAGCGGAATCGTCAACAGCGCGGCGGTGACGCCGGCCGCGCCAATCGGCACCAGACCGAGTTCAATGTGGTCGCGTGAGAAGACGCCGGCGAGTAGCGCGCCCAGCACCACGCCGAGGCCCGAGCAGGCCAATAAGCCCTGCACCATCACCGTATTGGTCAGGCCCAGCGCGTGCTCGGCATATTCCGGATAGGCCGCCACCACCACCTGGGCAATGGCCCAGAACAGCGCCAGCCCCAGCATGGCCAGCAAGCTGGCCGGCTGGGTCGCAAGGCGTTGCAGATTGTCGCGAAGATAGCCGGCACGCCAGAAATGCGCCGGATCAAGCCGCAGTTCGGGGTCGGCCGCCGGGCTGTCCGGCAGGCGGAAGGCGAGCGCAAATTCAAGCAGCGAGCAGGCGACCAGCGCATAGCCGAGCGGCGTGAGATGGGTCAGGACTTCATCGCTGGTGGTGGCGACAACGCCGGCCAGATGGCGCTCGAAGAAAATCGAAAAGACAAAGATGCCGGCCAGAATGGCGATGGTCGATACCGCCTGCACCAGCCCGTTGGCGCTGGTCAGGCGCGTGATACCTACCAGTTCCTTGATGTAGCCAAGCTTGGCCGGCGAGTAGATGGCGGCCTGTACGCCCAGCAGCAGCGTCATGCCGAAGGCGAGCCAGAACCAGCCGTAGGCGTAGCACACGGTAATCAGCGCGGTGAGCAGAACGGCCGCCGCGGCCGACAGTTTCATCACCTGCGGTTTGGCGTAACGGTCCGACAGATAGCCCGAACCGGTGAAGAGAAACACGAAGGGCAGCAGGATCAGCCCGTTCAGGATGGCGGTGAGGGTGACCTGGGTGGTGCCGTCGAACACCCGGAACACGGTGTTCTGGATGACGATCTTGTGGCCGAGGTCGACGAAGGCGTTGAGGAACACCATCGAGATAAACGCAGCGAAGCCGCGCAACTGGAACAGACGTAGCATCCGGCACTCCCCTTGCGCTGGCGCATCTGGCGGCGCCGGTCGTTAGTCTCCGCATCATAAGTGAAGCCTTGCGCGCGCTCACCCGGCGCGAGCGGTCGCGACAGAGTTGGCGAAAAGCGCCGGGCAGGCAGTGCCCTCCGTGGGCGCGGCACCGCTGCGACGCCAGCGCCAAGTCATCGACAGCCCCAGTCGGGGCGATGCCCCTCCCACAAAATCCGTGGGAGCGGCAACGCCGCGACGCCACCCGCCAAGCCGTGCAGGTCGACCGGCCTTGCGTGGCCGTCCGTCATTACGGCCACCGGCCGCACCGAAACTTTGCTGCCTGCCCGGGTTCATGCACCATGAGCGGGCGCCATTAACGGCGCGCCGAGACCAAACCCCCCGAGTGAATGCGGGCCGCGTTTGGCACGGTCTCTGCTCCCCGGACTCCACTAACCGTTTAACGAGGACGTCATGACCGCCAAAGCTGCCGCTGCCACCCTGGTACCCAATCCCGTCACGGAAGACACGCTGAGCGCGCTGGGGGTGAAATATCTCCTGCCAAGCTATGTCGACCTGCACGGGGTGTCGAAATCGAAGATGGTGCCGGTCGACCACTACGACCGCATGCTGACCGGCAGCGAACTGTGCACCGGCGCCGCGCTGGACGGCGTGCCGCAGGAAGTCAGCGAAGAAGAAGTCGCCTCGCATCCTGATCCCAAATCCTGCAGGGTACTGCCGTGGAATCGCGAAGTGGCCTGGTTTGCCTCCGACCTGTGGTGCAAGGGCCAGCCCTTCGACGCCTGCAGCCGCAACATCCTGCAGCGGGCGACCGCCAAGGCGGCGGCCATGGGCTACACCATGAACCTTGGCATGGAAGCGGAGTTCTTCGTCCTGCAAGACACCGAGAACGGCGGCTACAAGCCGCTGTCCGACCGCAAGCATCTGGAGAAGCCCGCCTACGACACCGCCCGCCTGCTCGACAACTACGGCTGGATCTCGGAACTGGTCGGCGCCATGAACGAACTGGGCTGGGGCGTGTATTCCTTTGACCACGAAGACGGCATTGGCCAGTTCGAGATCGATTTCAAATACTTCGACGTGCTGACCATGGCGGACAACTTTGTCTTTTTCCGCTGGATGGCGCATGAAATCGCCCGTCGTCACGGCGGCTTCGCGACCTTCATGCCGAAGCCCTACGCCGACCGTGCGGGCAGCGGCGCGCACTTCAATATCTCGCTCGCCGACCCCGCCACCGGCGCCAACCTGTTTGCGACCAAGGACGATCCGCGCGGCTGCGGGCTGACTACGCTGGGCTATCAGTTTATTGCCGGTGTGCTGCGCCACCTGCCGGCGATCTGCGCGGTCATCGCGCCGACCGTCAACAGCTATAAGCGGCTCATCCTGCGCGGCAGTATGTCGGGCTTCACCTGGGCGCCGATTTTCTGCTGCTATGGCGACAACAACCGCACCAACACCATCCGCATTCCGCTGGGCGGTGGGCGCATGGAACTGCGCGCGGCGGACAGCGCCTGCAACCCCTACCTGGGCGCAGCGATGGTGCTGGCGGCGGGCCTTGAAGGGATTGAAGAAGGCCTCGACCCGGGCAATCCGCATCAGGACAACATGTATCTCAAGACGCCGGCCGAACTCGACGCGCTGGGCATTCGCATGCTGCCGCGCAGCCTGGGCGAGGCGCTGGACGCCTTCAAGGCCGACCCGCTGTCCGAGAAAGTGTTCGGTAGCAGCATGTTCAAGGCCTGGAGCGACTACAAGGCCGACGAATGGGCGAGCTACTGCAACCACGTCTCGGACTGGGAGAAGTCGCGCTACCTGAAGCTGTTCTGATGGCCGGCACCGCCGTGCAGGGGGAGGCGACCGCCTTCCCCACCCTCAGCGCCTACCAGACCCTCGCGCTCGGCGACCTGCCGCTGGCGCGGGGCGGCGTGCTGCGCGATGCGCAGCTGGCCTACAAGACGTTTGGGGAACTGAACGCCGCGCGGGACAACTGCGTGGTGTTCCCGACCTACTACACCGGCAGCCACGATTCCAACGCGCGTCTTATTGGCCCCGGCCGCGCGCTCGACCCGGCGCGCTGGTTCATCGTCATTCCCAACCTGTTTGGCAACGGCATTTCCACCTCACCCAGCAAGGCGCATCCGACCCAGGCTGGCGCGGCCTTCCCGGCGGTGAGCATTGCCGACAACGTCGCCGCCCAGTTCCGGCTGATTCACGACCATTTCAAGGTGAACCGGGTGGCGCTGGCCACCGGCTGGTCGATGGGCGCGGTGCAGGCCTATCAGTGGGCGGTGGACTACGGCGACTACGTGGCGCGCCTGCTGCCGTTTTGTGGCGCCGCACGCTGCTCGCCGCACAACCGCGTGTTTATTGAAGGCGTGCGCGCGGCGCTGCGCGCCGACCCGGTGTTTGCCGACGGTCATTACCGCGAGGTGCCGGTGGCCGGGCTCAAAGCCTTTGGCCGGGTCTATGCCGGCTGGGCCTATTCGCAGACGTTTTTTCGCGACGGCCTCTATCGCAATCTCGGCTACGCCGACATCGACCAGTTCCTCATCGCATGGGAAGACGAACACCTGTGCTGGGACGCCAACGACCTGATGGCCAAGTTCGTCACCTGGGAACTGGCGGACGCCAGCGCCGGGGAGCGCTTTGGCGGGGATCTGGCGGCGGCGCTCGGCAGCATCACCGCCGACACCATCGTCATGCCCGGCGCGCAGGATCTCTACTTCACGCTGGACGATAACCGCGCCGAAGCGGCGCTCATCCCGCGTGCTGAACTGCGGCCCTTCTTCTCGCCCTACGGCCATTGCGCCGGGGCGCCGGGCCGTTTTCACGAGGAGACCGCCTTGCTGGAAGCAAGCCTCATCGAACTGCTCAATCGCGATTAACGAGGGCCACCATGTCGTACACCGGCGCCTGTTTGTGCGGGGCTGTCAGCTATGCGGCGACGGGCGAGCCGACCATGCAGTACAACTGCCACTGTCGCGACTGTCAGCGCATGTCGGGCGCCGGCTATCTGCCCATCATGGGATTTCCGCAGGCAGCGGTAGCCATTACGGGCGAGGTGCACTGGTACCTGCGTACCGCCGATTCCGGGCGTCCCGCCAGTGAAGGCTTTTGTCCCACCTGCGGCGCCCGGCTGTTCGGGCAGGGTGAGGGCGTGCCCGGCTTGATGCTGGTGATGGTCGGCACGCTGGACGACCCGGCGCTGTTTCGCCCGGACGCCAACATCTACACGCGTTCAGCACCGGGCTGGGATGCGATGGACGGGGCGGTGCCCGCGTATGAGGGCGACCCGCCGGCAGCTTTTTGAACGACGGTTTTTGGGGGCGGCGAGCCGGCGCAGATTCGTGCTAGCGTAGCCGGCACTACCTGTCAGGATTCGACACGCAAGCCTACCGCTGGAAGCACCTCCCCCCATGATGCCGCCTAAGGACGCGCCTAGCACACAAGCGCCCACCGGACAGAGCGCTCGCGCCCTGCAGCGACGCCTGATCGCGATTTACGTCGTGGGCTCGCTGGCCGCGACCGCCATGACCCTGTTCCTGATGTTGCTCGGCCTGCAGTTGTCGCAGCGGCAGTGGAGCATCATCGCCCTGCTGACGCCGTTCGCGGTGCCCATTTTTGTGCTCGCCGACATCATCGTCATCCGCCGCCACTTCAAGCCTGTCGGCAAGGCCCTTAACGGCCTGGATGCCGGGCTGACCCTGCCGATCGAGGAACTCGCGCCCGCCATCGTGCGTGCCCTCAATCTGCCGTTTTACTCGATGGCGCGGGTGACCTTGCTGCACGGGCCCCTCGCGGCGCTCACGGTGGTGGCGGGCATGATTTCGCTGAACGTCTGGGTGGAGGCCGGGTTCCGGACCTGGCAAATCGTCGGCTTCGGCGCGACGGCGCTGTTCTTCGCGTCTCCCACCCACGCGATCATCGAGTACTTCACCATCTCGCGTGACATCGCGCCGGTGCTGGAGCGTCTGTGGCAGTTCTGCACGCGACTGCCGGACGAATACCGTCGCCAGCTCATCTCCGTCCGCCTCAAGGGCAAGCTCTTTTATCTGTCGATTTTCGTCACCGCGCTGCCGCTGCTGTTTTTCGCGGTCTCGGTGATGTTCAAAGTGGACCGCCTGCTGCTAGAGCTCGGCGTTCAGGCCAGCTTCGAGCAACTCTCGCCGCTGTGGGTGTGGGTGGTCGGGGTGGTCATCGTCTGCATGTTGGGTGCGCTGATCATGTCGATCCTCACCGCCTCTGAGGTCTCGCGCTCGGCGGCCAAGCTGATTGCCGCGATGAACGAAGTGGAGTCCGGGGTGTTGAATCGCCGGCTGTTTGTGACCGGCACCGACGAGTACGCCGATCTCTACCGCGGCTACAACCTGATGACGGCGAGCCTGCGCGAAGAAGTGCGGATTCTGGAGGTCACGAACGATCTGGCCGGCGAGCTCAATCTCGACGTGCTGCTCGAGCGCATCATGCGCGCGGCGATCGAACTGCTCGGTGCCGAGCGCGGCACGCTGTTCATGCACGATGCCCGCAGCCACACGCTGTGGTCACGCTATGCCGAGGGCCTCGCCCACCGCGAAATTCGCATCCCGGACGATTCCGGCATTGCCGGTCAGGTGTTCCAGTCGGCGCAGTTGCTGAACGTCACCGACCCTTACGCCCATCCGCTGTTCAACCCCGAGATCGACCGCCGCACGGGCTTCGAGACCAAGTGCATTCTGTGTATGCCAATCGTGAACAAGAGCGGCGTGTGCATCGGCGTGACCCAGGTGCTCAACAAACGCGGCGGCCAGTTTGGTAGCAAGGACGAAGCCCGCCTGCGCGCCTTTACCGCGCAGATTGCGGTGTCGCTGGAAAACGCCCGTCTCTTCGAAGACGTGCTTAACATGAAGAACTACAACGAAAGCATCCTGCGCTCGACCAGCGAAGGCATGATCACCCTCAACCGCCAGCACGAGGTGGTGACGGTCAACGACGCGGCCGGCAAAATCCTGCGCGCCGACGGCGAGGCGCTGGTCGGTCAGCCGGCGGCGAACTTCTTTGGCGAGACCAACCGCTGGGTCATGGAAGCGGTGGAGCGGGTAGAGCAGACCGGGGACTCGGACTTTTCCGTCGATGCCGGCGTCACCCTGGGCGACGGCGAAACCCTGTCGGTCAACATGACCGCTGTGCCGCTAATCGACGGGAATCAGGACGCCATCGGCACCATGCTGATTCTGGAAGACATCAGCGCCGAGAAGCGGGTGAAAAGCACCATGGCGCGCTATATGAGCAAGGAAGTGGTAGACCAGTTGCTGGAAGCGGGCGAGGACCAGCTGGGCGGCAAGGATCAGAAAATTTCCGTGCTGTTCTCGGACGTACGCAGCTTCACGACGATTTCCGAAGCCCTGGGCGCGCGGGCCACGGTGTCGATGCTGAACGAGTATTTCGCCACCATGGTCGACGTCATTTTCAACAACGGCGGCATCCTCGATAAATACATTGGCGACGCGATCATGGCGCTCTTTGGCGCGCCCTTCAGCGGCGCGCACGACGCCGACAACGCGGTCACCGTCGCCAACCAGATGCTGCTCGCGCTGCAGGAACTGAACGCCCGCCGGGCGCGCGACGGTCGCCCGGCGCTCGATATTGGCGTTGGCCTGAGTACCGGCAACGTCATCGTCGGCAATATCGGTTCGCCCAAGCGCATGGAATACACCGTCATTGGCGACAGCGTGAATCTCGCCTCACGGCTCGAAGGGGCAACCAAGTACTACGGCACGCGCATCCTGTTGAGTGAAAGCACGGTGCAGGACCTGACCCGGCCGTTTGTGCTGCGCGAAATTGACCTCATGCGGGTTAAGGGCAAGGAACGCCCGGTGGCGGTGTTTGAAGCGCTCGACTATCACAATGCGCAGAGTTTCCCGCGCATGGACGAAGTGCTGGACGCCTTCAAGGCTGGCCTCGCCGCCTATCGCGCGCGGGACTTCGTCGCCGCGCAGCGTTTTTTCAGCGCCGGCGCGGCGGCCAACGAAGACGAAAAACCGTCCCGCCTGTATCTCGACCGCTGCCGTCATTATCTGGCCAGCCCGCCGCCGGCGGACTGGGACGGCGTGTGGGTGCTGACCGAGAAATAGCCCGCCCTAGCGCGACCGATAATCGTCAGGGGCGCTGATCACGAACGGTCCGTCCAGCGCCTTGAGGCGCTCGGCGTCGCGCGCGTACACGTCGCGACGGAACTGGATCTGGCCCTGCGGGTCGGGGAAGGCCGTGAGATACATCAACATCACCGGCACCTTGCGCGGCAGGTTGACGCGCTGGGTGCGATTGCTGCCTACCGCCGCATCTATCGTCTGTTTGTTCCATTTGCCCGGGTCGTTCAACAGCGCTTCCGCCAGTTCCAGCGGCCGCTCGATGCGGATGCAGCCGGAACTGAAGGCACGTTCGGACTGCGCGAAGAGCTCGCGCGAGGGCGTGTCGTGCAGATAGACCGAATGCGCGTTGGGGAACATGAACTTCACCCGCCCCAGCGCGTTGTCCGGGCCGGCCTGCTGGCGCAGCGTGTAGTGAAAGCGCTGCCAGTCGACGTTGGACGGGTCGACCACCTTGCCCTGGCCGTCCAGCACCTCGAGTTTCTTCTGCTTCAGCGTGCTGCGGTCGGTGCGGATTTTGGGCAGCAGATCCTGTCGCAGGATGGTCGGCGGCACGGTCCAGGTCGGGTTGAACTCGAGATAGGCAATTTCCGCCTTGAACAGCGGCGTTTGCCGGAACGGTTTGCCGACGATCACGCGGCCCACCCAGCGGCGCTTGCCGTGATCGAGGAAAGCCGCCTGAAAAGCGGCGATATTGACCACCACGAACTGCGGGCCCAGATCGTGAAACACCCAGCGCACGCGCTCCAGATTAAGCCGCAGCGTGTTGATTCGCGCCGCGACCGGCACGTTCAGTTGTGCCAAGGTGCCGGCGCCAACGACGCCGTCCGCGCTGAGGCCGTGGCGTTGCTGAAACAGCTTCACGGCGGCCACCGTGGCCTCGTCGTAAATCGTGCCGCCAGCGGCCGGCGCGGGCAGGCCTTCGGCGCGCAGGCGTTTGCGCAAGGCGGGTAGGCGCGCGTCGTCCATGCCGGGCTTCAGCACCTCGCCCTGGGGCAGGGCCGCCCAGCCGCCGCGCGCGGCGTAATCCCGATATTGCGCGAGCGCCGCGCGCAAGCCCTTGTAATACGGCCCGGTCGGCCGCAGTTCATGGAGGGCGCCGGCAATGTCGCCGCTTTGGATGCTGGCCCGCAGCCATTGAATCGGGTCGGTATCGTCGAGGCGTCGCGAGTAGTTCCAGTTGGGATCGAAGAGGCGCGGATTGATCTTGCCGAAGCGCAGGCTGTAGGCGAGGCGGATGAGCGCTTCGCTGGCCAGCACCTCGCGGGCGGCGGGGGCCAAGTCGCGGCGCGCCAGCGTGCTGGCAAAGTAATCTTCTGGCTGCAGGCCGTCGGTCGCGGCCTCGGCGATGGCGTGTTCCAGCGAAGCCAGCGCTTGCGCGTTCCAGAGCGTCTGCGGGCGAGCGCCGACGTAGAGTTTGCCCAGCAGCAGCGGTGCATCAATTTTGTGGCCGGCGATTGCGCGCCCTGTTTTGACTTCCGACAACACGCTCGCCAGGTCGGCACGCACGAGGCAGGGCAGGAGCAGCAGCAGCGTGGCCAGCAGGCGGGCAGACGCAAGGCGAAAAAACATAAAGCTTGTTCCGGGTTACAAGGGTCTGCTAATAGTACGGCCTTGCAGCGCGCGCCGCGGCCTTCGCCACGCGCGCCAGCCCTGCCCGCCCATGTGTGGAGACCCATGAATGACGGATAGTCCGCGCCCCGCGCGCCTGCTTAACCGCCGCGGCTGGCTCTGCGGCGTCGCGCTCGGCCTGACCGGACTGGCGCTGCCGGCAAGCGCCCGGCCGCAGCCGTCGCGCAGCCTCGCGTTCAAGCATCTGCATACTGGCGAAGCCCTCTCCGTGAAGTATTTCCGCAACGGGCGTTACGACCCGCAGGCGCTGGCGGCCATCGATCATCTGCTGCGCGACTTTCGCACCGGCGAGGTTTACCCCATCGCGCCGACGCTGCTCGACCAGCTTTGCGTGGTGCACCGGCTGATTGGCAGCGATGCGCCGTTCGAGATCATTTCCGCCTACCGTTCGCCGGTGACCAACGCGAACTTGCATCGCAAGTCCAGCGGCGTCGCTTCCGGCAGTCTGCACATGCAGGGCAAGGCCATTGATGTGCGCCTGGCCGACACCCGCACGCGCCATCTGCGCGACGTGGCACTGGAACTGGGGGCGGGCGGCGTGGGCTATTACGCGAGTTCCAACTTCGTTCATCTCGATATTGGCCGGCGCCGTCACTGGTAGCCGGCGTCTGCCATGTGCGGTCGCTACGCGCTCTATACCGAGCCGGCCAGGCTCACCGCCGAATTTCTTACCAGTAACGAATTTCCCGATTTCGCGCGTTACAACCTGACGCCCGGCGCGTTTCATCCCGTGGTGCGTCAGTTACCGGACGGGGTGCGGCGGGTGCAGCCGGCGCGCTGGGGGCTCTTGCCGTCGTGGGTGAAAGAGCCCGGCAAACTCGCCCAGCCCATCAACGCCAAAAGCGAAACCGTCGCCGAAAAACCGATGTTCCGGCACGCGTTTGCGCGACGCCGGATCATCGTGCCGGCCAGCGGCTGGTACGAGTGGAAGCTCGAGGCGGGCAAGAAGCAGCCCTATTTTTTCTCTCGCGCCGACGGCCATCCGCTGGCCTTCGCCGGCTTGCTGGAACACTGGAGCGGCTTTGAGGGTGAGGTCGAGACCTACGCCATCCTCACCACTGCCGCCAACGCGCTGGCCGCCACCGTGCACGACCGCATGCCGGTGATTCTGGAGCCGGCGGACTATGCCCGGTGGCTGGATCCGGCATTGACCCAGACCAGCGCGCTGACGCCGCTGCTGGCCCCGGCGGCGGCAGGCGTGCTGCAGGTCTGGCCGGTCGACCGGCGGGTGAATCGGCCGAGCGAAGACGACGCGGATCTGGTGCAAGCGTTGCGGAGCGCGGCCGCGCCCTAGCCG
>JAURHQ010000579.1 GCA_030833185.1 Gammaproteobacteria bacterium
GGAGGCGCGGCCGGAGCGGTTGGTGAACGCGGCGGTCGCGGCACCGTAGCCGACTCCGGCGGTCGCCCCCTGCCGGGCCGTCGCCAGCTGTTTCTCCAGTTCGGCGATGGTGTTTTTGTAGGCGGCGACGGCTTCGGGGGACGCGTTGGAGTGGCGGGAGTCGTCGAGGTCAGCGCGGAGGGCGGCGACCTCGGCGGCGAGGGCCTTGGCGTTTTGCTCGTGGAACGTGAGGAGTTTTTGGGCGGAGGAGAGGTCGTGATCGAGGACGACGGCGCGGAGTTCGGCGGAGGAGAGTTTTTCCGCGGTCGCGGCGAGCTCGGTGCGGGCGGTGTCGAGGCTGGCGTCGAGGGCGGCGACGCGGGCTTTGAGGGAGCCGGTTTGCTCGTGGGCGGCGGCGAGGTCGGCGCCACCGAGGCGGAGCGCGCACTCGGCTACCGCCTGCGGCGGCACCACCTGGCGGCCGTGGTCTGGGCGGACGTCGGCGGCGACTCGACGGCACGCCTCCGGGCGATCGAGCAGGTGGTCGCCGCCATGGCCGAGGCGCTCGACGCCGCGGGAGGTCCGCTCCTCGTCG
>JAURHQ010000580.1 GCA_030833185.1 Gammaproteobacteria bacterium
AGCTTAGGCTTTCTTCGTCAGCCTGAAGGACCGGTAGCTCATCTCGCCGCTGACGGCATCGCGATGCAGGCGCGACCCTTGGACGCCGGCGAAATCAAGCGCGAGCTTGTGCAGGAACTTAGGCAGCGCTTGGCGCACCATGGCCTCGTAGCGGGGCGTGTTCAGTTCCATGCCGCGGATGACCTCCGGATTGATCAGGCGCATCTCGTCGAGGCGCAGCCGCGGGTGCTTGGCCAAAGCGGCCACCCACTCATCCACGCCGCTTCGGTAGCGGAGGTCGGCATGGCAGCATCGTCCGCCCGGCTTGAGGACGCGGGCGACCTCGTCGACGAAGCCGGGGAAATCAGGATAACAATGGGAGGCCTCGATATTCAGCACGACGTCGAAGCTGGCATCCGCGAACGGCAGCCGCTGGGCGTCGCCGACCAGGAAGCGCAGCCCGGCGACCTGGTGACGGACCTGACAATGGCGGATGCCCTCCGGGTTCAGGTCCAAGCCGACATACTCGGCGGGCTGATGGGTCCGGGCGAAATAGGCCGCGCCGCCACCATGGCCGCAGCTGACCTCGAGCA
>JAURHQ010000581.1 GCA_030833185.1 Gammaproteobacteria bacterium
CAGGTGCTCCCACCCCTCCGTGTCCATCACCTCCACCGCGTGCTGCGCCACGTAGGCGAGCGCAGCCGCCTTGAGCTCGCGCGCGTGGTGCTGCTCCGCCAGCACCAGCGTGTACGCGGCGGTGGGCACGTCCAAGCCGTGCGCCAGGCGGCGCTCGCACAGCAGGCGCAGGCGCTCGCAGCCGTGCGCGTCGGCGCACACCATCAGGTGCTGCGCCTCCTCCACGGGCGCCGCGTCCACGTCATACGCCTCGGTGTACAGGTAGAGCAGGAAGGCGGCCAGCACCGGCGGCGCCACGTCATCCACCGCCAGCGACGGCAGCGGCGCGCCCGGCGCGGGCAGCTTCCGGCGCATTGCGCTGCACTCGCTGGCGCGCGGCGAGGCGGCGCTGGCCGAGCCGCCGCCCGCGAGCGCGCAGCCGTCGGCGCCCGCCGGCGCGGGCAGCGGCGCGAGCATCAAGCTCTCCGTGAGCGCCGGGATGGAGGTCCACACGGCCGAGGGCAGCGGCGGCGGCAGCGGCGGCGGCGCGCCGCCCGCAGCAGCCGCAGCCGCAGCCGCAGCCAAAAGC
>JAURHQ010000582.1 GCA_030833185.1 Gammaproteobacteria bacterium
GTCGCGACCGCCGCCATGGTGCGCGTGGCATAGACGTAGGTCTTCGCTCCATCCATCTTGATCAGAGGATCAGCGTCGGAGCCTGAGCCGCCAGGAATCCATAGCGCAAACGCGCCCGAAGGATCGGCGGAGAGTTCAAAACTCAGCGTGCCTGGGCGCGTGGCGATGATCTGATCATCGTGCAGATCAAGCGCATCGAGCACGATTGCACCAGCGCCGTCGCCAAAGAGGACGCAGGTTGAACGATCACTCCAATCGACGATGCGTGAAAGCGACTCAGCACCGATGACGAGTGCACGCTGGCCAAGGCCGGCGGTGAGAAAGCCGTGCGCGACGGCGTAGGCATAGGCGAAGCCCGAGCAGGCGGCGGACAGATCAAATGCGGCGGCGCGATGACTACCGATCGCCTCTTTGATCAGCACCGCGGTGCTCGGCATCGGGTGATCTGGCGTGAGCGTGGCAACGACGATTAGATCAACGGAGTCGGCTGAAACGCCAGCAACAGCGAGCGCGCGGGCGGCGGCGGTTGACGATCCGCTGGAGAGGCTGCGCAGCCGGCTGGAGCAC
>JAURHQ010000583.1 GCA_030833185.1 Gammaproteobacteria bacterium
ATGCACGGTCTCTTCGCGGACCTCTTTCGCCTCTCCTCCGAGGTCCTGCGCCCGGGCGGTCGCCTCGTCTTCGTGAACCCGCTGCGCCTGGAATCCGTCGACCCGACCCTGCGCCTCGAGTCCCGCCGCCCGGTGGACCTCGGCGGCTATGAGTGCCGCGTCGAAGTCTATCGGAAGCGGTAACGGTCAGTTCTTCCGGAGGGTGGGTTGAAAGGTTGGCCAAGGGCGCGTCTTTGGCCGCTAGGTAGGGACGAGCGTCCCTGCTCGTCCGGGGCGTCACCGTTGCGGATCACGGGAAGAATTGCGAACCCGGCGGCCGACCGGGACGGTCAGCCCTACCTGAGACACATGGAGGGAGCGAGGACACGGGGGATGCGGCCGATCAACGGATCGGCGAACCCGCTCAAACAAAAGGGGAGGCCGAAGCCTCCCCTGCGGTCGCTTCGGCGGCGAGTCTCAGCGGACGGCCTTCGGCGCGGGGATGAGGTCCTGCATCAGTCCGTCGGCGGCTTGGTTCCGCTGGCGGCTGGAGATGAACTGCTTGAACTCGTTGAGCTCCTCGGGCT
>JAURHQ010000584.1 GCA_030833185.1 Gammaproteobacteria bacterium
GTGAAACCATCTGTGGATGCTGGAGCCTTAATCGATTTGAACTCCCCGCCCCAGATCAATCCCACGATGCTTCTAATTAATCCAAGTAAGCCCAATGTTGCAATTACAGGAGCAACGACAGCTGCAGCACCAGAAACCGCGTGTTTAAATAAAACTCGCATGAAGAAAAAATCTACCCCTGCACCAAGCAGAGCTCCGGCGGCGATTGCAAATGCCAAGCCAAGCCAGAAGATTTCAAATATGCCTCTTCGGGCGTTGGCAGCACGCAGCACATTGCGGGCGAAGGCTTTGACATTGCGGCAGGCGTTAAAAGTGTACATGTTCCCTACAAAGGCAGCGCACAAGCCCACTTAGACATCATTGCCGGCAATGTTCAAATCATGTTTGACACCACTTCTTCTGCGATGGGTCAAATTAAGGCCGGCAAGTTCAAGCCCTTGGCAGTCACCACATCTCAACGCTCAGCTGAATTGCCCAACGTACCCACATTGGCAGAGGCTGGTGTAACGGGTTTTGAGATGAGCACTTGGTATGGCGTGTTCGTGACGGCAGGTACACCGCCCGAC
>JAURHQ010000585.1 GCA_030833185.1 Gammaproteobacteria bacterium
CAAGTTGACTTCACACCCACTTGGGCACTGCCCAACATCAGCGGCATCAACACCATCAGCATGGGCGCTGAAGCACCGCAAATCATGGTGCTCGACCAAGCCTCTGTTTACCGCATGGCCGGCAC
Source organism: Gammaproteobacteria bacterium (assembly GCA_030833185.1). Classification (GTDB taxonomy): domain Bacteria; phylum Pseudomonadota; class Gammaproteobacteria. The sequence continues at coordinate 126 of JAURHQ010000585.1, forward strand.
CAATGCGCTCACACTCTTGGGCAGTGTGGACGACAAAGCGCAGTTCACCGACCTCGCTTCGTGGAGCTACAACGCCGGCACACGCACTTGGAGCAGCACCTACGCCACCGGCAGTGGCAACGCGTCGCTCAGTGTGATCATGGGAGCAGGCCTCGAAGTCATCACCACCAACGCCGTGGCCAGCGGCGGTGACGACACCCTCACCGGCACCGCCGCCAGCAACACCTTGTCAGGCGGCGACGGCAACGACGTTTTGTTTGGCTACAACGCCGCCGACCGCTTGAGTGGCGACAGTGGCAACGACACCGTGTACGGCGGCACGGGCAACGACTTGCTATTTGGTGGCACCGGCAGCGACTCGCTCATGGGCGGCGACGGCAAAGACCGACTCGACGGTGGCATCGAAGCCGATTATTTGTATGGCAACGATGGCGACGACGT
>JAURHQ010000586.1 GCA_030833185.1 Gammaproteobacteria bacterium
CAGGCCGCAGGCGGCGGCGAGATCGCCCGGACGGCTCGGCGGATTCTTCTCGGTCGAAAGGTAACGGCGCATCGACGCCTGGATGAGCAGGACGATGAGTCCGTCTTCGGCTTCAAATCCGGCGCGTTCCAGCGCCTTCCGAAAGGCCGCGACCTGCGCCGGCGAGAGCTGACGCAAAGCCGGCATGGAAAGGTCGAGCAAGGCCACGCGCGAACCTGCGGGCACGGCGCGCAGAAGCGCGTCGAGGCGACGGGCCTCCTTGACCACTTCGCCGCCAGCGAGAGTTTCGGCCTGCGCGAGTTGTGCCGTGCGCTGCGCGGGGTCGCGACGCAGGATAAGGCCGAGCACCACGGCCATCGCGCTCACGGGGTCTTCGGAGGCCTCGCGCAGGGCGCCCGGGATCACGCCGCGGAAGCCGACCGAGTCCTGGATCTGATGATCGGTCGGCACCGCGCGGGACGCGGCCACCGGAAGGGGCGGCGGGACCGAGGAGACCGGGGCGGCGCGAGATACCGACGATGCGTCATCAGCCGAGGCCGCGACCGGCCGGATGTCGGGAATGATG
>JAURHQ010000587.1 GCA_030833185.1 Gammaproteobacteria bacterium
AAGGGCACCCGCACCATCCTGGCTGATTTTCAGGCCATGGACATGATCCGCACCCAGCGGGACCTGGCCCGAAATTTCGCCAATAAATCAGGCCCGCGGGTCGTGGTGGCCTCATCCCTCGGATTCGGCGCCCGGGTCGCGCAGGAAGAAACCGGCGTGCCCTTGGTCACCATGCACCTGGCACCCCTGGTACTGCGTTGCCCAGTCAATCCGCCCCGCGTGCCGGGTGGCTGGCTGCCCAACACCCTGCTGCGTTTCGCGCCTCGCATGGCCTACAAAATCGTCGACCGCATTGCCGACCCTCTTATCGGGGGCGCGGTGGAGCCGCTGCGGGCCCGCCTGCGCCTGCCGCCGCCGACGCTGGCGGGTGGGGCCGGGGCCGCTGCCGCGGCAGCGGACGCGGCGGCGGCGGAGGGCAAGGCCAAGGGCAAGGGCAAGGGCGCCGGGGCCGGTGGCGGCGGCAGCGCGGGGAGCAGCCGGCGCAACAGCGTGAGCGAGGGGGGCGGGGCGACGCCGGAGGAGGGCAAGGGCAAGAAGCAGGCCGGCAAGGGGTGGGTCGCGTGCA
>JAURHQ010000588.1 GCA_030833185.1 Gammaproteobacteria bacterium
GTTCGCCCGCCACGGTGGGCTCATGTCGGCCGAGACCGTGCAGGTTGAACTAGGCGACCGTTCCTACCCCGTGAGGATCGGCGCCGGCCTGCGTCAGGAGGCCTTGGCCGTCGCCGACCGGCGGCTCGCGGCCGGCCGACGTTGCGCCGCCCTCACCTCGCCCGGCGTCGCCGCCGAGCAGTCGGGTTTCGCGGCCGAACTCGCGCGACTGATGCCCGTGCTCGCCACCGCCGCGGACGGCGAGACGGCCAAGTCGGCCGCCGAACTGGCCCGCGTCTGGGATTTCCTCGCCGCCAACGGCGTGGCCCGCGACGGCGCGGTCTTCGCGCTCGGCGGCGGCGTCGTGGGCGACGACGGCGTGCTTCGCTTCGGCGGCGACCACGAAGCCGTGGAGCTGCGCTGGCGCGACTCGGCCGGGCGCCGCGGCGCGCTGGCGCTGCCGCCCGGGGTGCACCTGCCGCTGCGCCACGGCGCGCTGTCGCTGCGCTCGCTGGAGCAGCTGGTGGCGCAGCAGGCGGCGGCGGGCGGCGGCGGCGGCAACGGCGCACTGGCGGCTGTGCTCG
>JAURHQ010000058.1 GCA_030833185.1 Gammaproteobacteria bacterium
CCGCGGTGCGCTGGACGTGGGCGCCAGCACCATCACCGAAGAAATGAAGCTCGCCTGCGTCGAAGCGCTGGCGGAACTGACCATGCAGGAGCCTTCGGAAGTGGTGCAGGCAGCCTATGCGGGCGAGCAGCTCCGCTTCAGCCGCGAGTACCTGATCCCCAAGCCCTTTGATCCGCGACTGATCACCACGCTGGCGCCGGCGGTGGCGCGGGCGGCGATGGAGAGCGGCGTGGCCACGCGGCCCATTGCCGATCTGGACGCCTATCGCGACCAGCTGGCCAAGTTCATTTTCCAGTCCGTGCTGCTGATGAAGCCGGTGTTTGAGTCCGCCAAGCAGGACCGCAAGCGCCTCGTGTACGCCGACGGCGAAGAAACCACCGTGCTGCGCGCGGTGCAGACGGTGATCGATGAGGATTTGGCGCGACCCATTCTGGTCGGCCGCCCCAGCGTGCTGGAAGCGCGCATTTCCTCGCTGGGGCTGCGCATGAAGGCGGGCGTTGATTTCGACATCGTGAATCCCGAATCCGACACCCGCTTCCGCGAGTACTCCACGGCTTACTTCGAGCTGATGAAGCGCCGCGGGGTGTCGCTGAACGAGGCGCGGAACATCCTGCGCACCAACACCACCGTCATCGCCGCCTTGCTGGTGGCGAAGGGCGAGGCGGATGGTCTGCTGTGCGGCATGACCGGCGCCTACCGCGACCACCTCTACCAGCTGGTTGGCATTCTGGGCGTGGAGGACGAAGCGCACGCGCTGGCGGCGCTGAACGTGCTGGTGCTGAAGAAAGGCACGTTTGTGATTGGCGACACGCATGTGAACGCTGACCCGAGCGCTGAGGAAATTGCCGGCATTGCGCTGGCCGCCGCCGAGCGCGCGCGACGCTTTGGCATGACGCCGCGGGTGGCGCTGCTGTCGGCCTCCAACTTTGGCACGGTCGACGACGCCTCGGCGCGCAAGATGCGCGATGCGCTGGAGCTGGTGCGCGAATGGGATCCGACGCTCGAAATCGACGGCGAAATGCAGGCCGACGCGGCGCTGCTGCCGCAGGTGCGGGCGGCGGCGGTCAACGACTCCGCCCTGCACGGCGAAGCCAATGTGCTGGTGATGCCCTCACGCGATGCGGCGAATATCGCCATGCACCTGCTGACGGTGCTGGGCGAAGGCGTGCCGGTGGGGCCCTTGCTGCACGGTCTGCCGGTGCCGGCGCACATCCTGACCGCATCGGCCACGGCCCGGCGCATCGTGAACCTGAGCGCGGTGGCGGCGGTCGACGCGCAGGCGCTGGCAGCCCAGCGCGCGCGCTGAGCCCTAGCCGGGGCGGTTCAACTCAAACACCGTCCCCAGCGTGCCGTAGTTCATATAGCCCAGCCGCGTCAGCGGCTGGAGCAGGCGCTCGTCGACCCGGCCATCGTGGATGACCTCGTCGGCGATGTAGATGCCAACGACTTCGCCAATCACCACCCGGTTCTCGCGGCCATCGGCCAGCCGCGGCAACGCGACCGACTGATAGACCCGACATTCCAGCGCCGCCTTGGCGCTGGCGACCCGCGGTGGTTTGACCAGGTGCCCAGGCAGGCGCGCAATCCCGCAGGCCTCGAATTCGCTCACCCCGGCAGGAAAAGCCTGCGAGCTTGCGTTCATCGCCGGCCCGTCTTCTTCGCAGACCAGACTGACCGTGAACTCGGGCACCGCCAGCAGGTTTTCCCAGGTGTCCTTGCCCACGCCCGGGCCTTTGCCGTTGGGGCCGAACACCACATACGGCGGCTCGGCCGACATGGAATGCGAGATGCTCGTCCTCGGCGCCGGCCCCGGCGGCTACGTGGCGGCCATTCGCTGCGCGCAACTCGGGCTCAAAACGGCATGCGTGGAGTCTTGGCTGAATCCCGCAGGCAAACCGGCGCTAGGGGGCACCTGCCTCAATGTGGGCTGTATCCCGTCCAAAGCCTTGCTGGACTCTTCCCACCATTTCGAGCACCTGCGCAAGCATGCCAAAGAGCACGGCATCATCACGGGCGAGGTTTCCTTCGACGTCGGCGTGATGCAGAAGCGCAAAGAAAAGATCGTGAGCACGCTGACGCAGGGCATCGCGTCGCTGTTCAAGAAAAACGGCGTGACCTGGCTGCAAGGGCGAGGGGTCCTGAAGTCCGCAGACGAAGTCGCCATTCTCGACCAGAGCGGCGCCGAAACCGCCCGGGTCAAAGCGGGCAAGATTGTGATTGCCACGGGTTCGGTGCCGGCCAGGATTCCGCCAGCGCCGGTGGATCAGATCAACATCGTGGACTCGACAGGGGCGCTCGCCTTTGAACAAGTTCCTGCTCGGCTGGGCGTCATCGGCGCCGGCGTTATCGGGTTGGAACTTGGCAGCGTCTGGCGACGACTGGGCGCCGACGTCACGGTTTTTGAGGCGATGCCCAAATTCCTTGCCGCCGCCGACGACGACATCGCGGCGGAATCCTACAAGTTGCTGAGCAAGCAAGGGCTAAAAATCCGTCTCGACTGCAAGGTTCAGAGCGTGGCCAGTGGCCCGCATGGCGTTGCGGTTACGGTTGAAAATGCCGGAAAAACTGAAGAAATCACGGTCGACAAACTAATTGTCGCTGTCGGCCGTGTGCCGAATACCGCAGGACTAAACGCCGACGGCGTGGCGCTCGCGCTGGATGCGCGCGGCTTTGTGGTGACCGACGACCAGTGCCGCACCAATCTGCCCAATGTCTACGCGATAGGCGACGTGACGCACGGCCCGATGCTCGCGCACAAGGCCTCGGAGGAAGGCATTGCAGTGGCAGAAATCATTGCCGGCCAGAAACCCTTGATCGAGCACGCGCATATTCCCTGGGTGATCTACACCTGGCCAGAAATTGCCTGGGCGGGCGCCACCGAGCAGTCGCTGAAAGCAGCGGGCACACCTTACCGCAGCGGCAAGTTCCCGTTCATGGCGAGCGGCCGCGCGCGCGCGATGGGCGAAACCGACGGCTTCATTAAAATTTTGAGTGCCGAGGGTTCGGACGAGGTGCTGGGCGTCCACATTGTGGGACCGCAGGCGTCAGAACTGATTGCGGAAGCGGTGATGGCGATGGCCTTCAGTGCCTCCGCCGAGGACATCGCACGCACCGTTCACGCGCACCCGACCCTGGCCGAGGGCATGCATGAGGCGGCGCTGGGCACCGACAATCGGATGATCCACCTGTAAATCAGCATCGGCAGGCTAGCGCCCTGCCGCGGTGCAAGCGGGTTGCAATACCCCGCGCCGGCACTTAGATTAAGTTCAGATTTTTGCACCACGGCACGACGCTTTACGCGCGTGCCGCCGTGTGTAAATCCCAGTAGCGTTGCCCGTACGAACGGCAACTCATCTTCTGGAGGCGGGGCCTTACCTCGTCAGCAAAACCTCGGCACATGAGCCCAAGTGCCAGCACACGGAGCTGCATCGAATGACTGAAAACGCCGCCGGCAAGCGTGTCATCAAGAAGTACCCGAACCGCCGTCTTTACGACACCAACGAAAGCAAATACGTCACCCTGAACGACGTGCGCAAACTGGTGCTGGAAGAAACCCCGTTCTGCGTCATCGACAAAAAGACCGGCGAGGACATCACCCGCAACATCCTGCTGCAAATCATCATTGAACAAGAGGAAACGGGCGATCCCATTTTTTCCACCGACGCCCTTCAGCAACTGATTGGCTTTTACGGCAATTCGGCTCGTTCCTTCGCCGGCGACTTCATGCAATCCAGCGTGGGCATGTTGTATGAGCAGCAGAAGCGCATGCAGGAGCAGTTCACTTCCGCCATGCAGACCAATCCCATTTCCAGCATGTTCGCCGACACGGCGAAGCGGAATGTCGAAATGTGGCAGCGCATGCAGGAAAGCTTCATGAAATCGAGCGGCCTGTACAAGCCGGCATCGCCAGCACGCGAAGAGCCGCCGCTGGACGACTAGCGCTAGCGCTACGGGAAGCCTTCCGGCTCCCCGTAGCCTGTTTCTCAAGCGGCCTGTTGCGGTCCGATCTGTTCCCGGATTCGTTCTACCTGCTGGCGCAACGCCGGCGGCAAGCGCGGCCCGAAGTCCGCAAAGAAGCCTTCAATATCGTCCATTTCACGCGCCCACACCGCCGGGTCAATCGCCAGCAACGCGTCCAGCGACTGCGACGACAGCGTAAGCCCGGTCAGATCGAGGTCGGCCGGGCTTGGCATCATCCCCACGGGCGTGGACACCGCCTTGGCAGCGCCCGCACAACGCTCGGTAATCCACTTCAGGACGCGCATGTTGTCGCCATAGCCTGGCCACATGAAGCGGCCATCGGCATCCTTGCGGAACCAGTTCACGTGGAAGACCTTCGGCAGGTTGGCGCAGCGTTCCTCAAAGCTCAGCCAGTGCGCCCAGTAGTCGGCGAAGTTGTATCCGCAGAAGGGCTTCATGGCCATCGGGTCGCGGCGTACCTGCCCAACTTGCCCGACCGCCGCGGCGGTGGTTTCCGACGCTACTGCAGCGCCGGTGAACACGCCGTGCGCCCAGTCGAGAGATTCCAACACCAGCGGTGCCACGCTGGAGCGTCGGCCGCCGAAAATAATGGCTGAAATGGGCACGCCACGGGGGTCGTTTGCCTTGGCCGAGTAGCTAGGACATTGCGCAGCGGCAACCGTGAAGCGGGCGTTGGGATGTGCCACGGGACCGGTCTCTGCGGTATGCGGCCGGCCCTGCCAGTCCAGCAGGTTGGCGGGCTTGTCGCCGTCGATGCCTTCCCACCAGGGCTGTCCATCGGCCGTCAATCCCACGTTGGTGTAGATGGTGTTGCGGCCGAGGGTCTGCATGCAATTTGGATTGGTCTTCATGCTGGTGCCAGGGGCAACGCCAAAGAAACCAGCTTCCGGATTGATCGCCCACAGTCGGCCATCTTCACCGGGATGCAACCACGCGATGTCGTCACCGACCGTCCAGACTTTCCAGCCGGCATAGGCCTGCGGCGGTACCAGCATCGCGAGGTTTGTTTTGCCGCAGGCCGACGGGAATGCTGCGGCGACGTAAGTCACCTCGCCCGCCGGGTTCTCGATGCCCAGGATAAGCATGTGTTCCGCCAGCCAGCCTTCGCTCCGCGCCTGCCAGCTGGCAATGCGCAGGGCGTGACACTTCTTGCCCAACAAGGCATTACCGCCGTAGCCAGAGCCATAGCTCTTGATCAGCAGTTCCTCGGGAAAGTGCATGATGAAACGGCGCTCAGGGTCCAGCTCACCGATCGAATGCAAGCCTTTGATGAACGAATTACCGGCCTCGATGTGCGCGAGCGCGCGGGTGCCCGTGCGCGCCATGACGCGCATATTGGCGACGACATAGGGACTATCGGTGACTTCGACGCCAGCGCGCGAATACGGCGATTCGTACGGCCCCATCAGGTAGGGAATGACGTACATCGTGCGGCCGCGCATGCAGCCGTCGTAAAGCGCATCCATTTTGCGGTGGGCGTCGGCTGGCGCCATCCAGTGATTATTCGTCCCCGCGTCGTCCTGGTTCTGGGTGCAGACCATCGTCACGTGTTCAACACGCGCAACGTCGTTGGGATTGGAGCGATGCAAATAGCAGTTGGGGTGAGTGTCTTCATTAAGGCGTAGCAGCGTGCCATCCGCCAGCATGGCATCGGTAAGCCGCTCGTTTTCTTCTTCTGATCCGTCGCACCAGTGGATTTGGTCGGGCTTTGTCAGCGCGGCGACCTCCTCAATCCACCGAGCTAATGCCGGATTTGTGGTCATCGAAATTACTCCGTTGTGCGCCAGGTTCGGAGGGCCCGGGGAGTGCCTGACACAGGTTGCAGATAAGGGTGAAAAAAATGAACGGGCACTCTACCCAAGAGGCCCGTTAATTTGAAGGAAATAAAGACATTTCTATGCGGCAAAACGCAGGCTTGATGAGTGCAAAAGCGGGGCCTGCGACGGCCGTGGACATGCCCCTCAAAAAATCTTCAAAAAAGTGTTGACAAGATTTTCTTCGCTTCATATGCTGCGACGCACAAATGCTGCTTCGCACAACGAAGCCACGGTTATACAAAACCACGCTTGGCACATCAGGAGTTAAGCACCATGGAACATGTTTTGACCCAGTGGGACGCCTTCATGAAAACGGCGCTCGATTCCGGCAAGGCGCTCGAAGCGCTCAACTTGAAGCTGATCGAACAGCTGTCAAAGAAACAGATGGAATTGGCCAGCAGCGCGTTCGAAGCCTCGAACAAATGGGCTGCGGCGATGGGCGAAGTGAAGGCGCTTCCTGAACTGTTCGCGCTGCAAAGCAAGCTGGCCAGCGAGTATAGCGCCAAGATGATTGCCGCGGCCCGAGAAACCGCCGACCTCCTGACCGCCTCGCGCGATGAGTACAAAGTTTGGTTCGAGAAAGGCTTTCAAGTGATTTCGGCTCAAGCTGAAGCCTCGGTCCCGAAAGCGACTGCCCGCAAGGCCGCCTGAACCAGCCCCCGATTTTTTGTGTTTGAGCTCTCTCTCGTTTGACGTTTGACCTCCCCTCTGCCCCCGTCGACCGGCCCCGGCCGGTCTTCGGGGGGGCTTTTTAATCAGCCCTTCCCCCCCCCGCGACAGCAACGACCCTCACGCCAGTCAACTGCGTGCAGCCAGCCAGCGCGCGACGGTTTCGGCCACCAGACGGCGCGATTTTCCCCCCACGTAAATGCCAATGTGCCCACCCGGCACTTCCAGCGCGGTGTAGTCCGTACTGCCCGTTAGCCCTGCCAGCGCCTGCGAGGATGCGGGCGGCACGAGATGGTCGTCCTGCGCAAAGATATTCAGCACCGGCATGTTGACCGATGAAAGATCGCACGCCCGCCCGCCGATTTTGAGCCCGCCGACGAGCAGCCTGTTCTCGCGATAAAACAGCTGTGCAAATTCGCGCAGGGCCCGCGCCGCAAGGTCCGGACTGTCAAAAATCCACTGCTCCATGCGCAGAAAGGTGGCCAATGACGCCGGATCGCTGAGCTGCGCAACCAGGCCTGCATACTTCTGATGCATCAGCCGAAACGGCTTCAGGGACAGAAACAAGGCGTTCAACATGTCCCCGCTGAGGTTCTGCCGGCCCAGCAGTTCGAGGTCAACATGCGTCAGTAAGTGACTAAGGGCATCGTCCGCCGTATGGAAGTTAACCGGCGTGACGGTGGTAACCAGATTGCGGATCTGAGCCGGATAGAGCGCGGCATAACAGAGCGCGAAGGTACCGCCCTGACAAATCCCCATGAGGTTTATGGGGCCAGTCTGCCGATTAAGCAGGCTCACGCAGGCCGCAAGATCGCGATTGAGGTAGTCATCAAGGCCACGGCTCGCGTCGACCGGCGTGGGCGCCTCCCACTCGATCAAGTGGAGGTCAACGCCTTGTTCCAGCAGGCTGCGGACCAATGATCGTTCTGATTCCAGATCCGCCATCGACGCGCGGTTAACGAGCGCATAGACGAGCAGCGTTGGCACCGCCTGCGGTGAAGCCACCAGCGGGCGATAGCGAAACAGGCGCGCTTTGCCTGTGAGCAGAATTTCATCTCTGGGCGTGCCGCCGGGTTCCGGCGCACCGGCCTGAGACAAGGCCGCTGCACCCGCTTTCAACTGCGCCTCGAACGAGTCGAGCTCTGCCCCAAGCGTTGCCCAATCCAGGCGTAATCCCGGCATATTCAGGGCCGCTTGGTGGGGCGGGGAGCAATCCCGCCAATGTCAAAATCGGGCGCTGAAGCCCGTCGGGAGGCGACGGCCGCGGGCGCCTTTCCGGCAGCAGCCACCGAACGCTTTGCGCGCGGTTTGGGGCTGGCGCGCACGGCACCGGGTGCGGTGGCAGGACTGACGCTTGCTGGTGCCGCAGTCAGCCCGTCAGACGCAGGGACCGGCGTCACCTGAGCGGTTTCGAGTACAGAAAGACGCTGGGCGATGGCTTCTAAGTCAGCAGCCGTTGGCAAGCCGAGACTGCGCTGCGTCTTCTCCATCAACCGGGACATCACCTCGCGCAGACGCAAGCCCGCATTTGCGTGTTGGCCAAAAGCCTCCGCATACGCACTGGTTTTGAGTTCGCGCTGATAAGCGTCTTCAAAGTGATCGATGACGAGGTTGTAGAGGGCGTGAAGGGAAGCGATCTGCAGTGCAGCCTCATCCCCCAAACGCTCGCGTAAGCGGCACGCGCCAGCACGCAAGGCCTGCCACTGACGTCTGCGCAGTGCGATCCCCGCGACACGCTCGGCCTGCATGGCAGCGGTCACGGCCATCCCAAGTTTCTGCCACTCACGCCACAGACCAAATGCGGGCATCGCTTCTGGCGCTGGTGGCACGCTCGCCTCCAACGCTGACTCAGCGCTCAAGGCAAGGTCGATCCCATTGATAAGGTCGGCCAGCAGGCTGTCCACCGCCTCGCGCACGCCCAGTTCGGGCTGTCGTTCGTGATAGCCGCGTAGCGCCTTGCCAAACTGCCAGAACGATTGCCAGGGCCCCGCCGTCAGCAGGCTTTCCTGCTCACAGGCTTCCAGTAGCGATCGCCAGCCGGCGGCGCCAGCGGCAATCGCTCCGTCCCAGGGTCCGCCCGACAGCCGCATCCAGTCTGCGAGGAACGCAGCGGTCCACGGCGGTACGGCGTCCATCCGGTGCCTCGTCTACCGCGTCGCGCGATTGGCGACCAGGTCGTCGACCACTGCCGGATCGGCCAGCGTGCTGGTGTCGCCCAGCCCGTCGATTTCGTTGGCGGCAATTTTGCGCAAGATGCGGCGCATGATTTTGCCGGACCGGGTTTTGGGCAGGCCTGGCGCCCACTGAATGACGTCCGGCGAGGCGATCGCGCTGATTTCGCGGCGCACATGTTCGACCAGTTCCTTGCGCAAGGCATCGGTCGCCTCCACGCCCTGCATCAGCGTCACGTAGGCGTAGATGCCCTGCCCTTTCAGGTCGTGCGGATAACCCACCACCGCCGCCTCCGAGACGTGCTTGTGCAAGACCAGCGCGCTCTCGATTTCTGCCGTGCCCAGTCGATGCCCCGACACGTTGATCACGTCATCGATACGCCCGGTAATCCAGTAATAACCGTCGGCATCGCGGCGTGCGCCGTCACCCGTGAAATAGGTGCCAGGGAACATTTTGAAGTAGGTGTCGCGGAATCGTTCATGGTCGCCGTAGACGGTACGCATCTGGCCGGGCCACGAGCGCTTGATGACCAGCGCCCCTTCCGCAGGTCCATGAAGTTCGTTGCCCTTCTCGTCCAAAAGCGCCGGCAACACGCCGAAAAACGGCAAGGTCGCGGAGCCGGGTTTCAGATCCCGCGCCCCCGGCAACGGCGTGATCAGGACGCCACCCGTTTCCGTTTGCCACCAGGTGTCGACGATCGGGCAACGCTGCTCGCCCACCACGCGGTAATACCATTCCCAGGCTTCGGGGTTGATCGGCTCACCTACCGAACCAAGCAGGCGTAGCGAGGTGCGGCGGTGCTTTTTCACCGGAGCGTCGCCCTGCCCCATCAGGGCCCGAATGGCAGTCGGCGCGGTGTAGAAAATATTCACCTGATGTTTGTCGATGACTTCCCAGAAGCGACCGCTATCCGGCCAGGTGGGGATGCCCTCGAACATCATGGTGGTGGCGCCATTGGCCAGCGGCCCGTAGATGATGTAGGTGTGCCCGGTCACCCAGCCGACGTCTGCGGTACACCAGTAGATGTCGCCATCGCGATAGTCGAATACGTATTTGTGGGTCATGGCGGCAAAGGTCAGATAGCCGCCGCTGGTGTGGAGTACACCCTTCGGTTTGCCGGTAGAACCCGAGGTGTAGAGGATGAACAGCGGATGTTCGGCGTCGACCGCGACCGCCGGGCACTCCGTGCTCGCGGCCGCCACCGCCTCGTGGTACCACACGTCGCGCGCCGCATCCCACTGCACCGCCCCGCCGGTACGCTTCACCACTAATACTGTGTGCACATTCGGGCAATGGGTCAGCGCCTGGTCGGTGTTCGCTTTCAACGGCACCGGACGTCCGCCCCGCAGGCCTTCATCGGCCGTAATGACCACCTGACAGTCAGAATCGAGAATGCGGTCTTTCAGCGCCTCGGGCGAAAACCCGCCAAATACCACCGAATGCACCGCGCCGAGTCGCGCGCAGGCCAGCATGGCGACCGCCGCTTCAGGAATCATCGGCATGTAGATGGAAACGCGGTCGCCGGATTTAACGCCGCGCGCCTTCAGCGCATTGGCCAAGCGACAGGTTGCCTCGTGCAGTTCCCGATAGGTCACCCGCCGGTCCTCGCCCGGATGGTCGCCTTCCCACAGAATGGCCACCTGTTCGCCCCGCGTGGCGAGATGCCGATCGATGCAGTTGTAGGCCACATTCAGTTCCGCGCCTTCAAACCAGCGGATGTCAGCCTTGTCGAAATCGCAGTCCGATACGCGCTGCCAGGGCTTCGACCAAGTCACGAACTGGCGGGCCTGTTCGGCCCAGAACGTGTCGGGGTCCTCGATGGACTGCCGGTAGAGCGTTTCGTATTGCTCGCGGGTGAGATGCGTTCTGGCGAGCGCGTCTGGCGAGACCGGATAAATGGTTTCAGTGGCCATCAAATTTCCCCTTGTGCTGATCTGGCTGGCGACGGCCGGCCAGCCGCGAGTATAGCCAAGGCAAGCTCCGGAACGCTCCCCGCCACGCGAGATTGCGAAGGGCGACCCCGGCGCTTAAGGTGCGTCCCACCCGGCCAGTCGTGAAAGAACCCCATGCCCGTCTCGTCTACTCTCGCTATCGCCATCAGCGCGGTGGCTGAAGCCTGCGCCGTGACGCGCGCGGTCCAGACCGAACTCCAACATCTGAAGACCCTCACCAAAGATGACTTCAGCCCCGTCACGGTGGCTGATTTTGCCGCACAGGCCGTGGTCTGCCTCCGCCTGGCCAAGGGGCTCGGCCACTTTGCGCTGGTGGGCGAAGAAAGCGCGAGCGATCTGCGGGAGACCTCCCGCGCGAGCATGGCGGCAGCGGTGACCGATGCGGTCCGCGCCATCTGGCCCGGTGTGAGCGTGGCCGAAGTGCTCGACGCCATCGACTACGGCAACCACGACGCCACCGCCCGTTCGTACTGGACCCTCGACCCGGTCGACGGCACCAAGGGCTTCCTCCGCGGTGGCCAATACGCGGTGTCACTCGCGCTGATTGACGATGGCGCGGTGGTAGCAGGGGTGCTCGGCTGCCCCAATCTTGGCGAGAATTTTCTGCGGCCGTTTGACCAACCAGACCCAGAAGGCACGCTGTTTTACGCTACCGCGGGCGGCGGCGCATTCAGTCTTGCGGCAACCGCCGCCGTCACCACGGCCCGCCAAATCCAGATCGTCACCGACCGGCCGCAGCGCGAACTGCGGATGTGCGAGTCGGTGGAATCAGGGCATTCGCGGCTGGATTCGGCGTATCAAATCCGGCAGGACCTGGGGGTAACGGTCGCGCCGGCGCGCCTCGACAGCCAGTGTAAATATGCCGTTGTCGCGCGTGGCCAAGCCGATGTCTACCTGCGGCTGCCCACGCGCAGCGACTACGTCGAGAAAATATGGGACCACGCGGCCGGCGCGCTGATCGCCACCGAGGCCGGCGCCCGGGTGACCGATATCGACGGCCGGGCGCTCGACTTCTCGCATGGCACCGGCCTGTCTGCTAACCGGGGCATCGTGTGTGCGGACCCCGCCATTCATCCCCGTCTGCTGGAGGCTATCGCCGCGCTGTAGCGGCATGCACGGGTTAGACCCCTCTTTTGCCCACCCCGCACTGCCTGCTAACGTGCCGCTGTCGGTACCCACATCTACAGGCAATGCAGGAGGCAGCCATGGCGATGAAGAACTTACGAACGCCGTACCGCGTGATGCTGGTCGACGACCACAAGCTGGTTGGCGAAATGCTGGGACTGCGACTCGGCGGTGAAAACCAGATTCAGGTTGTGGGCATCGCCAGCGATGGCGCCGGCGCCGAACACATCCTGCAAGAACAGGAAGTCGATATTGTCCTGCTCGATATGGAACTCGCGCAGGAAGATGGACTGGGCCTCGCCCGTCGGCTGCTGGAACTCAAACCCCTGCTACGCATCGTCGGCCTGTCGGTGCACGACCACGATCACTATCCGCTCGCGCTGCTCCGCCTTGGCGCCGTCGGTTTTCTGTCAAAACGCTGTTCCGGGCGTGAAATCGCCGACGGCGTGCGGCGCGTTGGGCAGGGCGAGATGGCGGTCAGCCCGGCGGTGGCGGCCTACCTCGCCACCCAGAAAATGGTCCACAGCCCGGTCGAATGGCTGGCACGGCTGACGCCCAAGGAAACCGATGTGCTGAGTTGTCTGGCGCGCGGCATGTCGATCCCGGCCATCGCCGAGCGACTCGGCCTGACCGTCAAGACGGTGCAGACGCACCGCAAGCACCTGCGCCACAAGTTGGGGGTAAATACCGACGTGGAGTTATGTCTGCTCGCCATCAAGGCTGGCCTGCTCGACCTCCACCGCGTCGAGCCGGGCAAACCCTGAGCGGCGAGCCCGCGCTCAGTGCAGCGCCACCCAGACGTAATACACGGCGCAGGCGATGAGCGTGGTGACGCCCCAAAAGCTAAGCCAGCGTTGCTTGCCGTAAACGCCCGCAACCAGGAGCAGGACGCCAATGACCAGCGTCAAGCCGACCGTCAGTTCGACAAAGGCGTCGGTGGTCGGCGCGACGTATTCCGTCGAGCCCGGCGGCAGTTCGGTTTCGCGGTAACGCATGAGGGATCAGGGCGCGTAGGCCACCACCTCAATTTCGACCAGCGCGCCCGGCAGCACCAGACCGCTGACCACGGTCGAACGCACCGGCGGCGCCACCGGGAAATGCGCGGCATACACGGCATTGAAGCGGGCAAAGTCTTCTCGCTGCGTCAGCCAGACGGTGGACTTCACCACCTGGTCGAGCGAACAACCGGCCTCGCGCAAAATGTCCCGCACGTTGGCCAAGGCCTGCGTGGTCTGGGCCTCGATGTCTGCACCGACCAGCTTGCCGCTGGCATCAAGCCCAAGCTGACCGGAGAGAAAAACGAACTCGCCCGCCCGCACCCCTTTGGAAAGCGGCAAGGGCTTGCCGTCCGCCAGTTTCAGTTCGCCACCGATAATCTTATGCAACATGTTGAGCTCCTTTAGCCCGAGCTGCGGCGCTGCGCGCCAATCCGCCAAATCCCGACCGTCAGCAGCGGCAGCGTGAACACCACCAGAAATCCCCAGGCCAGCGTGCCATAGCCTTTGGCGATCAGCGCGACCAGCCCCACTTGCGACATCAGCAGACTGAGCCCGGTCACCACCCCGGCCATCAGCGCGTGAAACGCCGGGGAAAACCCGCGCTGGTGGGTTTCCACGCGCCAGGCATCCAGTCGTTCGTTCAGGCCTTGCAGCACCCCTACCCCGGTCTGGACGATGGTCATGAAGAGCAGCGCCACGTAGACCCACAGGAAACCCTGCGAGGCATAGCGCGTCATCATCCAGTACGCCGGCAAGGCTTCCTTGGTCACCGCAGGATAATCGGCCATGAAGCTGAGATGCAGCACCAGCGCTGGCAACACCCCGGCGCAGGCGGCGATGAACGCCGCGCCGACGGCCTGCCCCCGGCGCTCGATGTCCGCGCTGGCATACAGCAGCACCGGCACCAGCGCGCTGTTGTACATGGTGAATTTGGCGGCATCGGTCATCCAGTTCGCGGCCAGCGGATGCGCCGCGAAGCTGTCGAGGATGGCCCCGCCAGCCGAATGCCAGACCAGCGCCCCGTAGGCCAGCAGGCCGCCGCTGAGCGCGATGGCGCCGGCCGTGAGGGTCATGGCGACGAGATGCCGACCGAAAAAATTGCACACCACCACAGCGGCCAGCATCGCCAGCGTGCCCGACAGCGGCGCGATGCCGAAGGTGTCGGCCAGCACCTGACCGGCGGCGGCGCCCGTCACCGCCAGCACAATGACCAGCAGCAGCATGAAACAGACTTCGTAGGCCACCCAGCCACGGCCCAGCAGTGCGCGCAAAAAATTGCGGTAGTCGTAGACGCGGAACACCCGCGCGAACTCGAAGCTCGCCGCCAGCACTGCCCAGAAGCCAAGCGTAATCGCCAGAATCGCCAGCAAGCCGCCCCAGGGCCCGTGGCCTGAGACAAACTCCACCACCTCACGCCCCGTGCCGTAGGCCCCGCCGACCACCACCGACTGAAACACGCCAGCCGGCACCAGATAAACCGCGGCAAGTTTGCGCAAGCGACTCATCTCGCGCTACTCGCGAAAGGCTGGTCTCGCATCCGGTTTATGGCCGCTGCTTGCGGAAGGAGTTCTTGACGAGAATCTTGCCGTCCCGAAACGTGAACATGTCACAGCCCCGGGCTCGCACCGTCGTCCCGTCGGCACGGGTGCCGCTGAAGATCCATTCCGACGCGCCGCGGTCACCGCAAATGAAGTCGCCCAGGCATTCAAAATGCGCATCCGGATAAGTGGCCCACAGGCTTGCATAGCCCTCACGTACTGCGGCCATCCCACGCCATTCGGTGCCTTCCACCGCCGTGCCGACCGAGGCCATAAACACGCAGTCCGGCGCCATATGTGCCATCAGGGCGTCCAGATCGTGCCGATTCCAGGCGTCGGCGAAACTGGCAAGGAAGGCGAGGCTGACGGTATTTTCGGACTGGCTCATGATCTGGCTCCACATTTAAGAGCGTCATTCTAGGGAAGCTCGACGGGGCTTGTCGCCTGCCGTCATCGGCGCCGCCGACGCGGGCGAATTGACTTTGCCATAGCCCAAAGTCAGGCTCCCGGCCGCCCACCTGTCTCGCACACGCTTTGGGGAGATGCTGCATGGAATCCACCGCCCTGCTGGCGAAAGAACGCACCATTGCCGGCCCCGGCTTCAATCGCTGGCTGGTGCCGCCGGCAGCGCTGGCGATTCATCTCTGCATCGGCATGGCCTACGGCTTCTCGGTGTTCTGGAAACCGCTGGGGCAAGCGCTGCTCGACGCCGACGGCAAACCGCTGGCCGCCTGCGCGGCCAATGCCACCACCCTCGGCGCCAAGCTTGCCGGCACCTGGCGCGCCTTGTTCGCCACCGACTGCAACTGGACCCAGTTCGATCTGGGCTGGATGTACACGCTGTTCTTCGTCGTCCTTGGGTGCGCCGCGGCCGTCTGGGGCGGCTGGCTGGAACGGGCGGGTCCCCGCAAGGCCGGCGTGGTCTCGGCCACCTGCTGGTGCGGCGGCCTGCTGATTTCTGCGCTGGGCGTCGCCTGGCACCAGCTCTGGATGTTGTGGCTGGGCTCGGGCGTGATCGGCGGCATTGGACTCGGGCTGGGCTACATCTCGCCCGTCTCCACGCTCATCAAGTGGTTTCCCGACCGGCGCGGGATGGCGACCGGCATGGCCATCATGGGCTTCGGCGGCGGCGCGATGATCGGTTCACCGCTCGCGGCCTTGCTGATGGCCCGCTTTGCCACAGCCAACGCCCCCGGCGTCTGGCAAACCTTCCTCGTGCTGGCCGCGATCTACGCCGTGTTCATGTTTGCGGGTGCCTTCAGCTATCGCGTCCCGGCGACCGGCTGGCTACCGGCCGGCTGGACGCCGCCCGCACAGGCCAGCAGCGCCTCAATAGTGGCAACACGGCATGTTCATCTGCGCACGGCGCATCGCACCCCGCAGTTCTGGCTGCTCTGGCTAGTGCTGTGCATGAACGTCTCGGCGGGGATAGGCATCATCGGCGCCGCCTCGCCGATGTTGCAGGAAACCTTCGGTGGGGCGTTGATCGACCAGCCGGCCATTGGCTTTGCCGAACTGCGCGCCGACCCCGCCGGACTGGCGGGCGCCGTGGCGGTTGGCGCGGGCTTCGTCGGGCTTATCTCGCTGTTCAACATCGGCGGGCGTTTTGTATGGGCGTCGTCTTCCGACCGGATCGGGCGCAAAGCTGTCTACGCAGTCTTTTTCGTGCTCGGGATTGCGATGTACCTGTTGGCAGCGCACGCCGCGGCGGCGCGCTCACTGGTGCTATTCGTCGCCTGTTTCTGCCTTATCGCCTCCATGTACGGCGGTGGCTTTGCCACCATTCCTGCCTATCTGGCCGATCTGTTCGGCACCCAGTTCGTTGGTGCCATTCACGGCCGCCTGCTTACCGCATGGTCAACCGCCGGCATTCTTGGGCCCATGCTGGTGAACTATCTGCACGACGTGCGGCTGGCATCCGGCGTGCCCTATGCAGCCGTTTATAGCCCCATTTTTCACGCGCTGGCCGGCATGCTGGTGATCGGCCTGCTGGCCAACTTGCTGGTACGTCCGGTCGCGCCGCGCCACTTCATGAGCGACACCGAGCTTGCCGAAGAAAAGCGTTTGGCCCACGAAAAATCGCTGGCCGCGGCCGTCACCGAGGCGGCCACCGGCTCCCCGCCTGCCGCCAGTGCCGTGCGCGTGGCGCTGGCCTGGCTGGCGGTCGGCTTGCCGCTGGCTTACGGT
This sequence comes from Gammaproteobacteria bacterium, assembly GCA_030833185.1. Classification (GTDB taxonomy): domain Bacteria; phylum Pseudomonadota; class Gammaproteobacteria. Next base: position 16,440 of record JAURHQ010000058.1, read on the forward strand.
GTGTGGATTACCTTGCAGAAGTCAGCCGTGCTGTTCCGCTAAGCCGGCGTCATCCCTACCCTTGGAGCCTGTTTCATGTTCATGTCCGCATTGGAATATCGCGACTCGTTGCGCCGCTACAAGCCGCGGGTTTTCGTCAACGGCGAGCAGGTCCTGAGTGTCGCCGACGACCCGCGGCTCATGCCCGGCATCAACGCCATTGGCCTGACCTACCAGTACGCGCTGGACCCGCAACATCACCGCATCGCGCGCGCGGTGGCGCATCACAGCGGGCAAGCGGTCAATCGCTTTCTGCACATCACGCAAAGCCGCGAAGATCTGTTAACCAAGCTCGAATATGTGCGTCTCGTGTGCCAGGAAACGGGCTGCGCGATGCGTTACCTGACGATGGACGGCCTGAACGCGCTGTACCAGCTCACGCATCGGCTGGACGCTGAAGAAGGCACGGACTATCACCCGCGGGTGCTCGAGTATCTGGCCGCTGTCCACGCCGCCGACCTCACCGTTGGCATTGCCATGACCGATGCCAAGGGCGACCGCAGCCTGCGCCCGCACGAGCAGGCCAATCCCGACACCTATCTCCACGTCGTTGAACGGCGCCCGGACGGTATCGTGATTTCAGGCACCAAGGCGATTGTGACGTCAGCGCCGTATGTCCACGAACTGCTGGTGCTGCCGGGCCGTGTGATGACCGCTGCCGACCGCGACTTTGCTGTCGCCTGCGCGGTGCAGATCGACGCCCCCGGCCTGACCATCGTGGCCCGGCCGGCCGGACGGCCCGGTGAGGCCGGTGCCCTGTTCAGCGGTCAATACGGTCAGACCACGGGCGTCTGCCTGTTTGATCGCGTTTTTGTGCCGCACGCGCGGGTGTTTCTCGACGGTGAATTTGCGCATAGCGAATTCCTCACCAAGTCCTACGCCACGCATCATCGGCATACCTGCATCGCGGCGCGCGCGGGCTTTGGTGATCTGCTGATCGGCGCCGGCGCCCTGATGCTGGAAGGCAATGGACTGGACTGCAACCGCCACGGTCATCTGCGCGATGCGATGGTGGAGTTGATCAAGCTGGTCGAAGCAATTTACGCCTGTGGGGTCGCGGCCTCGGTGTATGCCGTGCAGGACCCGGCGGGCAATTTCGAGCCGGAAGCGGTGTACGCCAACATCGGCAAACTGCTGCTGGCGACCCAGATCTACGACATGCACCGCCTTGCCCATCAGGTCTCGGGCGGGCTCATCGTGACGCTGCCGGGGCCAGACGAAGATCACAACCCAGAAACCCGTGCCGATCTCGCCGCGGTGCTGGGCGGGCGTAGCGGCTTCGGCTGGCCGCAGCGCGCGGAAGTTTCGCGCTTTATTGAAGACCTCACCGCCTCCGACGCCGCCGGCTGGATGTCGGTCATCAGCCTGCACGGCGGCGGTTCGCCGGAGGCCATGAAGCGCGAGATCTATCGCCGTTATCCGGTGCCGGAACGCAAGGCGCTGGTGTCCCGGCTGATCGAGCGCGGCGTTGCTGGCGCGGCACCGGCGAGCAGCGCCGAACCCGGCCAGTGCTGCGAAGAAGGCTGCGCGCCGAAGGGACCACAGCCGATTAGCTTTGTGGCCCAGCGCGCACCGCGCGCGGATTAGGCAGATTTCGCCGCGGGACTGCGCTCGAGCAGGAACAGCCCCGCGATGACCAATGCGCCGCCAAACAGCAGCGCCGGCGACGCGGTTTCTCCAAGCAGCAGCGCCGAGAACAGAATGCCAAACACCGGCACCAGATTGATGTAAGCGCTGCTTGTCATGGCACCGAGCGCGACCACGGCTTCGTAGTAC
>JAURHQ010000589.1 GCA_030833185.1 Gammaproteobacteria bacterium
GCGGTCCACGAGCGTGTCATACTCGCTTTGCAGTTCCTCAAGCCTGCGCTTCATGCCTGCGTTGGCGATGATAAAGCTAGTGGCCGCGCCCAGCACGAACCCTCCGATGGCGTAAATCTCACTCATTTCAAATGCTCCTTTGCTTCTATCTGTTCCGCGATCATCGCTGCGAACCCTGAGTATTCAGTGCGGGGGTATTGCCGCTGTTCGTTGAGGAGATACGCCACGATCTTGGCGCGCTCATATTCCTCGCCAGCTATAAACCCTTCCCAGTTTGCATTGGCTAGCTTCGCAGCTTCAATCTCCGCAGGGGTTGGCGGTTCTTGTGGCTCCTTGTGCAGCGCATCAAGCAAGATGCGTCTGGCTGCCATGCCAAACTCAGCCCCATCCCTGAAAGGCTTGGTGCGCGGGCCTTTCGATGCGTCATCATCAATATACCCGTAAGGTGCTTCGTCGCTCATTGCTCTGCCTTTCCTGCTAGGGCTGCGCGCTTTCCGTCTTCTACCCCAGCCCAATATGCCTTGTCGTAAGTTCGGTTTGTCGCCCCACGCAGCCGGTCGATC
>JAURHQ010000590.1 GCA_030833185.1 Gammaproteobacteria bacterium
CTGCGGGCGCTGGACGGCGACACCGGCGCGCGCAGCATCCTCAACGCGCAGGCCCACGCGGTGCTGGCGCTTGCGGTGAGCGACCCCGGCGTCTTGCTGGATGTCGATACGCCAGGCGATCTGACACGCCTCGAGGCAGCTCAGGCTCCGCGCTAGCTGCGCTTGATGCGGTGCCGACCGTTATCGGCGAGGCGACTTTGTAGGGCCGGCGCGTGCGCCGCGATTGGGTCGGCAAATGCGCCGGGGGCATTCGCGGCGCACGCGCCCGTCCCTCAGGACAAGGCGGCGGGCAATGCGTGTAGGAGCGGCCGGTCGGCCGCGATGAATTTGGCGATAACGCTAGAGGCTATCGCGGCGCGCGCGCCGCTCCCACAGGAGGGGGGCGAGGCGCTTGGCGATCGCTGTGGGAGCGGCCGGTCGGCCGCGAATGCATTTGACGCAAGCGCCGAGGGCATCGCGGCGCATGCGCCGCTCCCCCAGGCGCGGCCGATGCCGCGCCGGGGCGACGGTCCGTCCTACATCCAGTCCGGAAAGTCGGTAGAGACTTTCATGCTGAACTGCG
>JAURHQ010000591.1 GCA_030833185.1 Gammaproteobacteria bacterium
GCGGAGCCTTGGTGACGGCGACTTTCACCTTGGGTGTGACCAACCCGCTGCCCTTGGCGGTGAATGACGCGGTGACCACGCCGTATGCCACGCTGGTGACGGCGACGGTGGCGACGAACGACAGCGATCCGGATGGGGACGCGCTGACCTTCGCCAAGCTGACCAATCCGTCGCACGGCACGGTGACGGTGAACGCCAATGGCAGCTACACCTACACCCCGGCGGCGGGCTTCTCCGGGACCGACAGCTTCACCTACCAGGTGACCGATGCCAACGGCGGCACAGCCACCGCCACGGTGACGATCACGGTGCAGAACGCGGGCCCGCTGGTGACCGCCATCGCTGCCCAGAACGGCGTGGACTTCACCGCGTTCAACTTGAACGCGGGAGCCAGCTTCAGCGATCCGAACGGCGACACGCTGGCCTTCAGCGCCACGGGCCTGCCCAAGGGCCTGAGCATCGACCCGGTGACGGGCGTGATCAGCGGCACCCTGGACAAGTCGGCCAGCGTGGGTGGTCCGTACACCATCACGGTGACCGCCAAGGATCCGACCGGCGCGAG
>JAURHQ010000592.1 GCA_030833185.1 Gammaproteobacteria bacterium
TGGGCGAGCTTGTCGTCGACGCGGCCGTTGAACGGGATGCGTCGGTCGGAGATGTGCAGGACGCCATCGATGAGCGGGTCCTTGGGATAGGCGATCTTCGCGCCGCTCGCGATCTCGGCGGCCTTGGCCTGCAGCCGCGCGATCTGCCCGGCCGAGGAGACCTTCGCGTATTCGACGGAGACTTCGGCGGCGGCGAGACGGGCCTGCACTTCGAGTTCGGCGCGGGCGCGGTCCTTGTCGGCCGAGGCGACGGCGGCCTGGGCGGCGGCGACCTGGGCGCGGAACTGCTTCAGTTCACCAGTGAGGTCAGCGGGATTATCCGCGATGATTTCGTCGAGGACCTTGAGCACGGCGGCATGGTCACCCGGCTTGCAGGCCTGAGTGAGGCTGACCCGAGCGTTGATGACCAGATTGAGCTTGGTCGCACCGGCCAGAGCCTTGGCTTTGGCGAACTGGGCAATGGCGGCCTCGCCACCGGCGAGATCCTTCTTCTCGAAGAAGGGAGTCACGATCGTCTCGAGCTCGGCGCCGTACGCGCGGACCAGACCTTCGTCCTTCTTG
>JAURHQ010000593.1 GCA_030833185.1 Gammaproteobacteria bacterium
GGTGCGATCCCATCCTGCGGGTACCGGTAGACTCTTGCGCTCCTCATACTTCACCGCCGCATGGGTCGGATCGATCACATGGCCCACGCCCACCGTCCACAACAGCGCCGGACAACGGTAAGGCTTAGTCCTCACCCCTTCGTGGTGCTTGATCATGTCGATGGCTGCGGCGCTGACTTTCACTTCTTGCCAAAAGCCTGTGTCCCGAACCAAAAGGCGATTATGCTGCTGAGGATTAGCATTTCATCATCCGAAAACACTTCGGCCATCGCAGCCGCAAACGGCACCCCTTGATGCCATGCGTACCACACCCCGGCAATGTTCAGCGCGACCAACTCCAGCACGAAAATGTACGTCACAACCGGGCGGACGCTGGCACGCAGGTTAATCATCCACTGACTCGCACCCTTGCCGATTTCCATGTCGTGCTGGTACAGGGCTTGGCGTTCCTCGCCCGCCGTCTGCGTCTGGATTTGCTCCAGTTTGATTTCCTCAACCCGTGCCTGCGCGATAAACCCACGCTCTGCAAGGGCCAACTCGCGCTCTTTCTGGGCCGCGACA
>JAURHQ010000594.1 GCA_030833185.1 Gammaproteobacteria bacterium
GTATCCGAGCGTGGGAATGGCTCGCCCGGTCAGCACGCCGCCCTGCGTCTGATCAACGCGGAATGCATGATCCTCGGTCGAGGGCTTTTCCACCAGCAGCAGGCTCAGGCCCTTGTGGCCCAGCGAGCGGTCGGGGTCGGTTCTGGCCACCACCATCAGCACGCCAGCTTTGCCTGCAAAGGTGCACCAGGTCTTGGCGCCGTTCAAACGCCAGCCGCCCTCGACACGGTCAGCGCGCAGCGTGAGGCTGGCCACATCCGAACCGTGATCCGGCTCGGTCATGGCGATGGCGCAGAGCGGTTGCCCCTGCGCAAGTCGAGGCAGCCAATGCGCCTTCTGCGCCTCGGTGCCCCCAGCCAGCAAGGCGCGGCACAGAATCTCAGGTCGCGTGATCAGGCTGCCGGCCGCACCCAGAGAGGCTTGCGACAAAGCCTCGGTCACCGCCACCATGATCAGGTTGTCGTCCTCACTGCCAGTCCCGCTGCCACCATAGGCCTCGGGGACAGATAAGCCAAACACGCCCATCTCGCGCAGTGGTTGCAGCAGAGTTTCGGGGATGGT
>JAURHQ010000595.1 GCA_030833185.1 Gammaproteobacteria bacterium
GGCGCACGCTGGTTTTCGGCGTGCAGGTCCGCGACCGCATCGAGCTTGTGATCTGACAGCCAGACGGTTTGTCTGGCCGTGTCGTAGACAAACCCTGCGCTCATCTGCTGGAGCTTGGACGTCACCGCCGCGGCGTTGGCGGCGATGACTTCGGCGTTGGGGTAGATGAGCGCCATCTCGCGTTTGAGCGTCTTGTAGGGCTCCATAGGCATCTGGAGTTTGATCGGTAGCGTGTGAAGCGGCGGCAGCGTGTCGCGGTACTCATGCGACTCCAGCACATACGTCCACGGTTTGATGCGCTGCATGACGTGATCGAGCGAGTTAGGCAGCGCCACGTAGTCGCCGTAATCACGGTTCACGCAGTGGAAGTATTGCTGCAGAAACGCGCCTTTGCTGCGCCCCAGCATTCGCTGGTCAACGATCTTGCACTGACCGAAGACGTCTTCCAGACCGTTAGACGTGAAGCTGCCCGTCAGCCCCCACCGGATTTGCATGGGGTCGATGACGGTCGAGAGCGCTTTGAAGCGTTTGCCGCTGGGGTTCTTGAGCTTGGTCAGCTCG
>JAURHQ010000596.1 GCA_030833185.1 Gammaproteobacteria bacterium
GATCTTGACCAACAGCGCCGGAATATCGGTGACCGCGGCGGCCTTGATGCGTTCGCTGTCGTGGGTGATGGCACGCAGCACCGGGTTAAGACGCGGCTGGGCGGCGCGCTGCAGCCGCTGTTCGGCGGTGCGCAAGGCGGCCAGCAGCGGCTCGGCACTGCCGGTCAGCTGGGCCTGCTGCTGGGCCAGACGCAGGGCCGACTCGATGTCCACCACCAAGTTCTCATCGCGCGAGCGCGACAGGCTCTGCATCAATTCTTCGAGCTGTTGGCGCTGCATGCTCACTTCGCTCAAACGCAACTCGAGCGCCGAAACGCGCGCCGCCACATCGCGGGATGTTTCCTGGGCCTGCTGCGCCATGCCAAGTCCGAGGAGCATCAGCCCTCGGGCCGGGACTATGATCGCGGGCTGAATCCCAAGGGCCGCCGCGCCGCCGCCGCCATGGGCCGCGCGCTCGCGCGCGTGGAGCCGCCGTTCGAGCGCGTGGTCGCCTCTGCCGCGGCCCGCGCGCAGGAGACGATCGACATCGCGCTGGACGCGATGGGCCGCATCGCGCCGGTG
>JAURHQ010000597.1 GCA_030833185.1 Gammaproteobacteria bacterium
CGTCGGTCAGTTCTTCCCGGCTCTCGAGTTCGATCTCGTCCGTGACGAGCACGAGTCGGCGTACGGCGCGGGTCATGCCGACATACAGACGGCAGAGGTTTTCGTAAGCCGCCGCGGTGCGTTCCTTGATCAGCACGGCCTCGAGCGTCGCCGGATCGGCCTCGGTGACTTCCGTCTTAGGCCGCGTCAGCGCCCATTCCGGGATGAAGTCTTCATCGGTCTTCACCATGGGGTCGCTCACCCTGACCTGCGCGATCTTCTGTTTGTCGCTGTTCAGGCAGGGGAGGTAGACCGCGGTGTACTGCAGGCCCTTCGATCGGTGGATGGTCAGGACCTGGACGGATCGGGGGTCGGCGGTGTCACGTAGGGACGACAGCTCCAGGTGCGTCGCGAAGGCGCCGAGGTCACGATGGTCGCGCGCGATCCCGAGACCGGCCTGACGCTGCTGTGCAGGCCGGACCTCTACATCAGCCGCGCCGGGCTGGCGGTCAATCTGAAGACTACCGCGAACCCCGCGCCGAATGCGTGGCGCAAAACCGCCGCCAATCTCCGCTACGACC
>JAURHQ010000598.1 GCA_030833185.1 Gammaproteobacteria bacterium
AGACGACTGCCCGATGGACGGAGGCCGCCGAGATCGAGACAGCAGCCAAGCACTGCCGACTGACTGCCCGGGCAGCGCTGGCCGCCGTCCGTATCTTCCCGGACAAGCGCAGCCCGGAGGAGATCGCCGAGGCCATCGCCGAGGCCAAGGCCGCAGCGCTCGCAGCCCGGGCAAAGCAGGCCGCCGTCCTCGCCGAGATCCTCCGGCAGGCCGCCGAGAATCCGGCCGAGATCGAGCGCGGCCGGGAGTTTATGGCCGCCCAAGATCGCGCCGAGGGCGGCGCTCGGGCGCGGGTATTCCCTTGGAAGCCGCCCGCCGCTTGGGTTCGGGATCACTTCCTGCTGCGCGCCTTTAACGCCGAGCGCGAGGCCGCCCGCTTGACTGACTCGGCCGGGAGATTCCGGGAGATCGCCGAGGCCGTGCGCGCCGGGTAGGCGGTAGGCGGTAGGCGGTACGCAGCCCCGGGCAACCCCCGGGGCTTTTCGTGCCCGGGTAGGCCGCCCGGGTAGGCAAGCGGGTAGGCGCTCGCCCGGGTAGGCGCGCCGCCCGCGCCCCGGCCG
>JAURHQ010000059.1 GCA_030833185.1 Gammaproteobacteria bacterium
AACAAACGCCAGGTGGCGGAGAAAAACTGAATCGGCGCGACGCGCGCCGCGAGCGGCTCCCCGGCGACCTGCACCGGACGGTCTTCAACCAGTCGCGGATCGCGAAAGCCCGCGTCGCGCGCGAGGGCAAGAAAATCGTTCCAGTACAGCGCGCCGCCGAGACATTCGCCGTAGAGCACGGGGTCACTGGCGACCGCCGTTGGCACGCGGCGGTCGGCGTAGATATCGGCAAAGTAAAACTCGCCGCCTGGCTTCAGCAAGCGCCAGGCGTTGGCCAGCACCGCGGCCTTGTCGGTGGCGAGGTTGATGACGCAGTTCGAGATGATGAGATCAAACGAGCCGTCGGTCAGCGGTAAGTCTTCGAGCTGCTCGAGATAGCCTTCCAGAAACTGCACGTTAGAGCGCGCATAGCCGAAGCGCGCGCGGTGCCACTCGAGATGCGTATTGGCGACGGCCAGCTGCGCGGGCGTCATGTCGACGCCAACCACGTCGCCGGTTTCGCCGACGAGTTGCGCCAGCGCGTAGCAGTCGCGGCCGCTGCCCGAACCCAGATCGAGCACGCGCAGTCCTTGCAAGACCGGGGGGCAGACCAGTCCGCAGCCGTAGTAGCGGGCCAGTACCTCCGGGTGGACCTGCGCCAGCGCCGCGCGCAGCGCGGGCGGCATGGGCTGGTCGGTGGTGCAGGCCGAGGTCTTGAGGTCGGCGGTCTGTTGCACGACCTCGCCGTAATAATGTTGGACGGCGTCACGCATCAAAAATGCTCCTTTGGATCACGGCGGCGGTGAGACGATCAGGGGCTGGCCGGGCTGTAAGTCCTGTTTCGCCTTCAGTCTGTTCCAGCGCTGCAGGTCTTTAACCGTGACCTTGAACTGCCGCGCAATCGTCCACAGCGAATCGCCCTCGCGCACGGCATAGGACTGGGCGCGCGCGGCTTTGCTGGATTTCGCCGGTTTAACGGGTTTCGCAGACTTACTGGTGGCTGCGCTGCGGCTCGCGCCCAGGGCAATTTTCTGGCCCGGCTGCAGCACGCTGGTCGGCTTGAGCCCGTTGGCGGTCGCCAGCCGATCGACGTTGAGGCGGTAGCGTTGCGCGATCGTCCACAGGGAATCGCCGGCTTTCACCGTATGCGTCTTGCCGCTCGCGGGCGGCTTGCCGGCAGATTCGGCGACCAGCGTCGGCACCGGGCTGGGCGGCAGGCGCGCGACGAGCTGGCGTGCGGCGGCGGCCTTGCTCACGGGCACCAGCACCTCGGCGTGGACTTTGGGACCCGTGTGCTGACGGCGCCAGCCGGGGTTGAGCGCGCGGAAAGTGGCGTCGTCGATGTTGAGTTCGCGGGCCAGGGCGCGCAGGTCGGTCGGGCCGCGCAAGCTGACGCGTTCAAACGCCGGGGCATTGGGTAACGCGGGCAGGCTGAGCCCATGACGCGCCGGTTCACGCACCACGATCGCCAGCGCCAGCAGCCGTGCGACCAGTTCCCTGGTCTCGCGGCTGACGTCCAGCGACCAGAGGTCGATGGCTTTGCTGTTGCGGCGCTGTTTGACGACAGCGCGTTCGATCGTGCCCCAGCCGGCGTTGTAGGCCGCGACCGCCAGCAGCCAGTCGCCATCAAAGCGCTGCTGTAACGCGGCCAGGTATTGCAAGGCGGCGTCGGTAGACTGGATGACGTCGAGCCGGCCATCGAACCAGGGACTGAGACCAAGCCCGAGCTTGTTGCTGGTGCCGCTCATGAACTGCCACAGCCCCGCCGCGCCGTAGGGTGATTTCACCGTCGGGTTGTAGCCACTTTCGATGATCGGCAGCAGCGCCAGTTCGCCGGGCATGCCGCGCCGGGCCAGTTCGCCGGCGACGTAATGCAGATAGGGCGCGGCGCTGGTCGCGACCTTGTTCAGGTATTTGGGATTGTTTTCCAGCCACTCAAGCTCGCGCCGGACTTCGATGCGCACAGCCTCCGGGAGCGAGAATTGGGCGGGCAGGGCTTGCCAGAGGTCGTCGCCCGCCAGTGCGGCCGGCTGCGGTGGCGTTGCGGGCTCAACGGCGGGCGGCTGCTCGTGCTCGGCCTGCGGCTTGAGCGCGTGACTTTCAACCGGCGCGGGCTGGCGGGGCGGGGCGCTGGACGGTTGCACGAGGCCGCCACTGCAAGCGGCCAACGCGAGGGCGCAAACAGCCATCGCGGCGGTTCGCGAGTGTCGAGAATAACCGGGCATGGCCGTATGCTAGGCGGGCCCGTTTTCTACCGTCAACCTTGAGGCCCTGTGCTGCGCAGGGCTTGCTGCAATCGCCAAGACTGAAAATGACCATCGCTGCGACCCTGTGGATGAGGCATGACTGAGCGGACCGAAGCGCCGCGTGCCGGTTCGGCGACCCCCGCTAATGGCCTGCAGGGCTGGTTTTCGACGGTCGCTGGCGCGGCCGTCGCTGCCGCGGAGGCGCAGCTTGCGGCCACGGCGCTGTCCGACCTCTTTGGCTACCACCTCGTGCAGTTGGGCCGCCCCCACGAAGCCTCGTTGCTGGCTGGCAGTCGGATCAGCCATCACATCACGCTGGGAGGCAATCCGGCGGAGCCGGGCCTGTCGGTCTATGCGCGGAATGATGCCTTACCGCTGCAGGCGGCGACGGTGGATGTGCTGGTGCTGCCGCATGGTCTTGAGTTCGCGGATGACCCACACGGGGTCTTGCGCGAAGCGGAACGGGTGCTGATACCTGAAGGCTACCTGCTGGTGTTTGCGTTTAATCCGTGGAGCCTGTTCGGGCTTTGGCGGCTTTTCAGCCGCTGGCAAGGGGAGTACCCGTGGCGTGGGCGCTTTGTCCGGCCCGCACGCCTCAAGGACTGGCTGGCAGTGCTCGGTTTCGAAGTGGTGAATGCTGGCGGGCTGTCGTTTCGGCCGCCCCTGCGGGACCCGGGCTGGTTTGCGCGGCTGGCGTGGATGGAGCGTCCGGCGGCTTATTTTCTGCCGCGGCTGGGCAATGTGTACTGGATTCTGGCGCGCAAGCGCGTGCCCGCCGCGCGCCCGATCCGGGCTTTGCGCGCGCGCCGTCGCCGGCTTCGCGCGGCGGTGGCGGAATCTCCCCTTGGACAGCGGCGCAACGAGATTAAGGACCCGGACGATGGCAGATAACGAAGCGGCGGCAGTGGTGGTCTATACAGACGGCGGTTGTCGCGGCAATCCCGGGCCGGGCGCCTGGGCGGCATTGCTCCGCTACGGTGAGCACGAGCGCGAGCTCAGCGGTGCCGAGTCGATCACCACCAATAACCGCATGGAACTGATGGGCGCGATCGTCGCCCTCGAAACCCTGACCCGCGCCAGTCGCGTGGTGCTTTACACCGATTCGCAGTACGTCAAAAAAGGCATGACCGAATGGTTACGCAGCTGGGTTGCACGCGGCTGGCTGACGGCCGACCGCAAACCGGTCAAAAATGCCGACCTCTGGCAGCGGCTGCAGACCGCGGCGGCGCGTCATCAGGTGGACTGGCGCTGGGTTCGCGGTCACGCCGGTGATCCGGGCAACGAACGCGTGGACCTGCTGGCCAATCAGGCCATGGATCAATTAATCGCGCAGCAGCGCGGCTGAAGGAGACTTTGGGTGAGCAAGCGGCAAATCGTGCTGGATACCGAAACCACCGGCCTGTCGGTCGAGGACGACCACCGCATCGTTGAAATTGGCTGCATTGAACTGCGCGACCGACGGCCGAGCGAGCACCGCTTCCACTGCTATCTCAATCCCGAGCGCGAAGTAGACGCAGGTGCGATGGAAGTCCACGGCATCTCGCGCGAGCGGCTCCGCGATGCGCCGCGCTTCGCCGAAGTGGTCCAAGCCTTCATCGAGTTTGTGCGCGGTGCCGAGATCATCATTCATAACGCGCGCTTCGACGTGGGCTTCATCGACCACGAACTGGCACGCCTGGGGCCTAACTGGGGGCAGTTAAGCGACTACTGCACGGTGCTCGATACGCTGGAGGAGGCGCGCAAGCTGCACCCCGGACAGCGCAACAGCCTGGATGCGCTGTGCAAGCGCTATGAAGTCGACAATACGCACCGCACCCTGCACGGCGCTCTACTGGATGCGGAACTGCTGGCGGATGTCTATCTGGCAATGACGGGCGGGCAGACCGCGCTGTTGCTGGAACCCGAGAGTGCGCCGGTGTCGGCAGAAGATGCGGCGGAACGCCTGCATCAGCGCCAGCTCAATCGACCGGCGTTGCGGGTGCTGGTGCCTTCGGCGGCGGAGCAGGCCAGCCACGAGGCGCGGCTGGCCGTGATCCAGAAACGCAGCGGCGGTCAGTGCCTGTGGTTGGCCCAGACCGCGCCGATAACGGGCTGATCAGGCCTGAGGGCTGACCATCTTCTGCAGGTCGCCCGACTGGTAGAGGTCGAGCACGATGTCGCAACCGCCTACGAGCTCGCCATCGATGAAGACCTGCGGGAAGGTCGGCCAGTCCGAATAGCGCGGCAGGTTCTGCCGGATTTCTGGTTCGGCCAGCACGTCGACGGCGTGAAACTCGGCGCCGACTGCCTTCAGGGCCTGCGCGGTACGCATCGAAAATCCGCATTGCGGAAATTGCGGCGTGCCTTTCATGAAGAGCACGATGCGATGGTCGCTCAGGGTGTTCTGGATTCGTTCAATAATGTCCATGCGAGCTTCCTCGAAGGTCTATAACGTGAGCCGCAGTGTAGGGCGTGTGAGGTCTGCAAATAAACCGACGGGGACCAAGGTTTCGGCGTCGTCTCGCATTGTTCGGCCAGTAACGCTCAGCGCGCAGGCTTGAATCTTCAAAGTACGTCATTGAAAATGCGGGAGCTTGGCGTTTCGCTCTTTAGCGTCACCATCCTCACCGCACGCAGACCTCACTGGGAGAACATCGCATGAATCCGTTAGATACTCTGAAGGGTACGGTAATCGCCGGCGTCGTGCTGGCAGTCGTACTTGCTTTTGTCGCCACCAAACTGGCGGGCGGCTAATCCGCTCTCTCCTCCGTCCAAGCTCTGAGCAAAGGAAACCCTGATGGAATTCGCAATTTTTGCCCGCTGGTTGCATATCGTGGCTGGTGTGATGTGGATTGGCCTGCTGTATTACTTCAACTTCGTTCAGGTGCCTGCGCTGGCTCAGGCCACCTCGGAGGCGAACTCCGGTGGCCCCGGCGGCGCCGCGATTACCAAGTACGTCGCGCCCCGCGCGCTGTTCTGGTTCCGCTATGCCGCGCTCGTCACCTGGTTAACCGGTGCCTACTATCTGGCCGTCAGCCCCTACACGCTGCACGGCGCGTTCACGCTGGGCCTCGGCCTTGCCGAGCCCGCAGCGAGCGTCACCTACATCGGCTTCGGCGCCTGGTTGGGTACCATCATGCTGCTTAACGTGTGGGGTCTTATCTGGCCGAACCAGAAGAAGATTCTGGGCATCGTGCCGGCAACCGATGAGCAGAAGGCCCGCGCTCGTCGCGTGGCATTCCTGGCGTCCCGCACCAACACCATGCTGTCGATCCCGATGCTGATGTTCATGCAGGCCGGCGCGCACGGCCTGCCGTTCTTCGGCTAAGTCGCAGACCAGCAGCGTCATCGATCAAGTTGAGCCCGGCCGTTTGGCCGGGCTCAACGTTTCTGGAACCCCGACCGCAGGCAAGTCCATGTCCAATGCAGCCGTGATGGCCACCTATGGCCGGATGAACGTTACTTTCAGCCGGGGCGAAGGCGTGTGGCTGTGGGATACCGAAGGCAAGCGTTATCTGGATGCCTTGAGCGGTATCGCCGTGTGCGGACTGGGTCACGCCCACCCGCGACTGGCAGCGGCGCTCTGCGAGCAGGCGAGCCAACTTTGGCACACCTCAAATCTTTACCGCATTGAGTGGCAGGAGCGTCTGGCGGAGATGCTGGCGCGTAAAACCGGGCTTGATGCTGCCTTCTTCGCGAACTCCGGCGCCGAGGCCAACGAGGCGGCAATCAAGCTTGCGCGACTCTACGGGCACCGCAAAGGCATTGAGTGCCCGGTGATCGTGAGCATGGAAGGCAGCTTCCACGGGCGCACCATGGGCTCGCTGAGCGCGACCGGCAACAAGAAAGTCCATCAGGGCTTCACGCCTCTGCTTGAAGGCTTCGTCCGCGTGCCCTACGGGGATTTCGCCGCCTTGCAGGCCATGGTCGACGCGACGCCGGCGGTGGTCGCCGTGCTGGTCGAACCGGTGCAGGGCGAAGGCGGCATCGTGATTCCACCGGCTGACTATCTGCCGCAAATCCGGGCGCTGTGCGATCGGGCGGGTCTGCTGCTCATGGTCGACGAAGTTCAGACCGGCATGGGGCGTACCGGTAGCTGGTTTGGCTATGAGCACGCCGGCATTCGACCGGACGTGGTCAGTCTGGCCAAAGGACTGGGCAACGGCTTTCCGATCGGAGCCTGCGTGGCCGGCGGTGCAGCGGCCTCGGTGCTACAGCCCGGAACCCACGGGTCGACCTTTGGCGGTAATCCTCTGGCCGCCTGCGTTGCCTACACCGTCTGCGACATTCTGGAAACCACCGATTTGCCCGCCCGGGCCGGCGCGCTGGGCGCCGCCGTGCTGTCCCAGTTCCGCGACCGGCTGGGCAAGCGTGCCGGCGTGGTCGACATCCGCGGCAAGGGCCTCATGATCGGCCTTGAGCTCGACCGGCCCTGCGGCGACCTGGTCGGCAAGGCACTGGCAAACGGTCTGCTGATTAACGTCACCGCCGAGCGCGTCGTGCGCCTGTTGCCACCGCTGGTGATGAGCGACGATGAAGCGGCCCAGATGGTCGACGGCGTCAGCACCCTGATTGAAACCTTTCTGGATGAAGCGGCTAGCCCGACCAGCGTATGAGCGTGCGTCACCTCGTTAATTTTGCCGACCTGTCGGCAGATGAAATCCGTGGGCTGATCGCCCGCGCTACTGAACTCAAGCAGCGGCGCGCCAAAGGCGACAAGCCGCGCATTTTCGAGCACAAGGTGCTGGTGATGATTTTTGAGAAATCGTCGACCCGCACCCGGGTGTCTTTCGAGACCGCGATGCTTGAAGGCGGCGGTGGCGCGGTGTTCCTGTCGCCGCGCGACTCGCAACTTGGCCGCGGCGAGCCGGTGGAAGATACCGCCCGGGTGCTGAGCGAAATGTGCGACGCGATCATGGTGCGCACTTTCGCGCACGATACGGTCGAGCGACTGGCGGCACACGCCCGCGTACCGGTCATCAACGGACTGACCGACCGTTCCCATCCCTGCCAGCTGCTGGCCGACATGCAGACCTTTTTCGAGCATCGCGGCGACATCGCCGGGCGCAAGGTGGCGTGGGTGGGTGACGGCAACAATATGTGCAATACCTACATCGAGGCGGCCGCCACCCTGGGCTTTGAACTGGCCGTTGCGGTACCGCCCGGATTTGAGCCGGCGATGCTGTCGCCGCAGGCCGGCGCCAATCCACGCATCACGCTGTGTCGCGACCCGCAGGAAGCCGTGCGGGGAGCCGACCTGGTCGTGACCGACGTGTGGGTCAGCATGGGACAGGAGCAGGAAGCGCAACGACGGCGCGAACAACTGGCGGCCTATCAGGTCGATGCGGCGCTGATGGCCAAAGCCGCGCCGGGCGCGCTGTTCATGCACTGTCTGCCCGCTCATCGAGGTGAGGAGGTGGCGAGCGAGGTGCTGGATGCGCCCGGCTCCGTGGTGTGGGACGAGGCGGGCAATCGGTTGCACGCGCAGAAGGCCCTGCTCGAATTTCTCTTCAAGCACGTCGGCTGATCGCGTGCGACTGCTGTTGTCCAACGACGACGGCTACCGCGCGCCCGGATTGGCCGCGCTCGCCGAGGCGCTGGCCGACCTCGGCGAGGTCACGGTGGTGGCGCCCGAGCGCAATCGCAGCGGTGCGAGCAACTCACTCACCCTTGACCGTCCACTGCGCGTCAGTCCCGTGGGCGAAAACCGCTATGCCGTGGACGGGACCCCCGCTGATTGCGTCTATCTGGCGCTGACGACCTTGCTGGAGGCGCCGCCCGATCTGGTCGTCTCCGGCATCAATGCCGGCGAAAATCTGGGCGACGACGTGCTCTATTCGGGTACCGTTGCCGCCGCGATGGAAGGCTGTCTGCTGGGCACGCCAGCGCTGGCTTTGTCTCTGGCGAGCCCTGAACCCAGAGATTATGCTAGGGCCGCCGGTATTGCCCGGGCGCTGGTCGAGAAGGTGCTACGTGAGGGGATGGCCAAAGACTGGCTGCTCAACGTGAACATTCCGCGCGGTGCTGAGACCACGCTGGCGCAGGCCCGCGTCACCCGTCTGGGGCGCCGCACGCGGCAGGCCGGAACTATCCGGCAGTTCGACCCGCGTGGCGTGCCGGTCTACTGGTTGGGGCCAGCGGGCGAGCCCGGTATCGAAGCAGGGCCGGGCACCGATTTTCACGCCATTGCCGACGGTTGCGTCTCGATCACCCCTTTGCAGATGGATCTTTCGGCTTACGCAAACATGGAAAAACTCGTGACATGGCTGGGGACTTAGCATCGCGACCATGATGACCGACCGCAGTGGCATAGGCCTGACCTCGCAACGGGTCCGCGACCGGCTCGTGGCGCAACTGCGTGAGATGGGCATCAGTTCTGAAGTCGTCCTTGAGATCATCAGCACCACGCCGCGCCATCTGTTTGTGGATGAGGCGCTGGCCAGCCGGGCTTACGAAAACAACGCCTTGCCAATAGGTTTTGGCCAAACCATTTCGCAACCCTACGTGGTTGCCGCCATGACCCAACTGTTGCTTGAGACCGGCCCGCTGGAACGGGTGCTGGAAATCGGTGGTGGCTGTGGGTATCAAAGCGCGGTGCTGTCGCGTCTGGCCAGTCAGGTCTATACCGTCGAACGCATCGCCGCGCTGGCAAATCGCCTGCGCAGTCGCTTGCACGAACTGAAAATTGGCAACGTACGGGTGCGACATGGCGACGGCCGTCTGGGCTGGAGCACGCACGCGCCCTTCGATGCGGTACTGGTGGCCGCCGCAGCGCCCGCCATCCCGCAGGCCCTGCTTGACCAACTCGCGCCCGGCGGCAGGGCGGTCATGCCGGTAGGGCGTCAGGGCGAGCAAATCCTCACCCTGTTCAAGCGCACTGAGGCTGGTATCGAGGAAATCCCGCTGCAACGGGTGAGTTTCGTGCCCTTGCTTGAGAATGTGGACTGAAATGGGCCCGGGTCGGCGGCAAAGCGGGGCGACGCTCTGGCTGCTGACGCTGGGCCTGTTGGGCGGCTGTGCGACGCAGGAGCTTGCGCCCATTGAGCAAAAATCGCCGCAAAGCCATCTCCCATCGCGTCCGCCGGCCAGCACGCTCCGGTCGGGCCCTAGCACCGACCAGCCGCCAGCCGTGTATACCGTGGTCGCCGGCGACACGCTTTATGCCATCGCCTGGCGCTTCGGGCTTGATGCCCGCGATATCGGGCGCTGGAACCGGCTGGATGACTTCAACCGAATCATTGTCGGCCAGAAACTGAAACTGCGCGGCGCAGAACCCGCGCCGGCGGCACGGCCGCTGGCGCGCGAACCCGCGCTAGCCAGCCCGCAACGTGGACCGACGCCATCGGTGCCAGGCACGATGCGCGCGCTGCCACCGGTCGAGCCGGCAAGCACCGCCGACAACAAGCCCGCGGTGGCGCCCCTCACGGTCGCGCCGCCGGCCGTGACGGTTCCGCCAACGACGGCGCCGGCCGCCGCAGCACCACCCGCGGCGGTCACAGAAAAGCCTGCGGTGCCTCCGCCGCCCGCGGCGGACGACGACAAGGCGGGCGCCGGGCGTGCCGCAGGTGGGCTGGTCTGGCGATGGCCCGCGAGCGGCAAATCCAGACCTACAGTTGCCGCGACTGGCGCTCAGGGCGTCGATATCCTGGCGGCGCGCGGTCAACCGGTGATGGCGGCGGCGGACGGTCAGGTCGTCTACAGCGGCAGCGGCCTCCGCGGCTATGGCCAGCTCATCATCATCAAGCACAACGATTCCTTCCTCAGCGCCTATGCGCACAACGACAAACTGCTGGTCAGCGAGGGCACAAAGGTCAAGGCCGGCCAGCAGATTGCGCATATGGGAGACTCGGAAGCCGACGAAGTCATGCTCCATTTCGAGATTCGCAAGGGCGGCAAAGCCGTGGAGCCCTTGCAGTTCCTGCCTCCGCGCTAGCGTCGAGGCAGCCGCCGCGTGAGTCCCTCTCGCGAGCCC
Source organism: Gammaproteobacteria bacterium (assembly GCA_030833185.1). GTDB lineage: Bacteria > Pseudomonadota > Gammaproteobacteria. The sequence continues at coordinate 10,177 of JAURHQ010000059.1, forward strand.
CGCAGGTCAGCCTCAGAGCAGGGTGAACAGCGAGACGGCGGCGCAGAGGTTTCGGCGTTAGATGCCGATGGCGCAGGAAACGATGAGCGCTCCCTCACGTCACGCGGCCAGTCGCTGACGCGCCGCGCTGGCGCGACGGATTTCCCTGAAGCCGAGCGTGATGTTACCCGTCTCTATCTCAGTCAAATCGGCTTTTCCCCGCTGCTAAGCGCGGCGGAGGAAGTGCACTTCGCGCGCCTTGCGCAACAGGGCGACGCGGCTGGCCGGCGGCGGATGATCGAGAGCAATCTGCGTCTGGTGGTGAAGATTGCGCGACGGTATATGAATCGCGGCCTGCCGCTGCTCGATTTGATCGAGGAGGGAAATCTTGGGCTGATTCATGCGGTAGAGAAGTTCGATCCGGAGCGCGGCTTTCGTTTTTCGACCTACGCGACCTGGTGGATCAGGCAAACGATTGAACGCGGTCTGATGAGTCAGACGCGCACGATTCGCCTGCCTATCCACGTTGTAAAAGAAATCAATGTCTATCTCCGTGCAGCGCGCAAGCTGGCGCAGACGCTGGCGCGCGAACCGACGCCGGAAGACGTGGCCCGGTTGCTCGACCGTCCGCTGGAAGAGGTCCAGCGTTTACTGGGGCTAAACGAGCGCGTCTCATCGGCCGCTCGGCCGCTCGACGGCGAGACCGATCGCACGCTGCTCGAAACGATTCAGGATGAGCAAAATATCGACCCCGCGCGCCTGCTGCAGAGCGCCGACATGCAGCGGCATTTTGAACTATGGCTGGCGCAGTTGAGCGACAAGCAGCGGGCGGTGGTGCTGCGGCGCTTTGGCCTGGACGGCCGCGATGTGGCGACGCTGGAGGAGGTTGGGCAGGCGCTGGGGGTAACGCGCGAAAGGGCGCGTCAAATCCAGATTGAAGCCCTCCGTCGATTGCGGCTGATGCTCGAGCGAGAAGGGTTCTCGGGTGATGCTGTGTTTGAGGACAGCTAGCCGGCTGGCGGCTCGAGTGCGAATAATGCCGCCGCGACCGAACGTGATTCGCTGACCAGCACGTTGTAACAACGGCAGGCCGCGGGCGTCGCCATGACTTCGCAGCCGATGCCGCGGGCCAGTACGGCGGCAAGCAGCGCCGGGGCAGGGAAGATTTGGCGCTGACCCGTGCCGATCACCAGCAGGTCCGTCCCGAGCGCGCAGAGCGCATCAAGGTGGCCGGCGGTGAGAAGCTCGCTGCGCTCGGGCAGGAGGTCGAGCAACAGCTGGTCGCCCGTAATCACCAGCGAGCCGCGAACGCGTTGCTCGCCCACGGTGAATTCTCCCGGGCCATAGGAGCGTATGATGCGCGCGCCCGCGCCGAGATCGAGTTCGAATTTCATGGCGCGCCGAGTTTGAGCCCCCGCACACGCCGGGGCAAGCGGCCGGACAGCAAGGCTGAGGGGCACACGATTTTTTTCAACTGTAGTGAGGCTGGGTTATGAAAATAATTCTGTTGGGTGGTCCGGGTGCGGGCAAAGGCACGCAGGCAGATTTTATCTGCCGGGAACTGGGGATCCCGAAAATCTCGACCGGCGACATGTTGCGCGCGGCGGTCAAGGCGGGCACGCCCTTAGGCCAACAGGCCAAACAAATCATGGAATCGGGTGGGCTCGTTTCGGATGAACTCATCCTCAACCTGATCCGCGAACGGATTACGCATGACGACTGCGCGCGTGGTTTTCTGTTCGACGGGTTTCCCCGCACCATTCCGCAAGCGGAAGGTCTGGACGCAATCGGGGTGGCCATCGATCGCGTGATCGAAATTGCGGTCGACGACGAAGAAATCGTCCGCCGCATGTCAGGTCGTCGCGTACATCCGGCTTCGGGTCGCAGCTATCACATCGCCTTCAATCCGCCGCGAGTGCCCGATGTGGACGACGAAACTGGCGAAGCGCTAGTGCAACGTGATGATGATCGCGAAGACACCGTGCGCAATCGCCTGCACGTTTATCACGAACAAACCGAACCGTTGATCGACTTCTATTCACGCCGCGCAATGGCCGATTCCAAGCTGAATTATCGACGTGTTGAAGGCGTAGGCAGCGTGGATGAAATTCGCGAACGTGTGATGAGTGCGCTGCGCTGATCGTGAGTGAGTGCGTGTTAAAAATTCGACAGCAAGCGCACTTGGCGAATTTTTTTATCGTATTGCTTTACACCTGATTAGCCGCTGCTGTATATAACGCGCGTGGTGTTGTACGTGTTTTTCAACCTGATGTTGAAGGGGGACTAAAAAATGGCAACTGCGAAGAAAAAAGCGGTAACGAAAAAGGCCGCTGCGCCGGCCAAGGCGCCTGCTGCGAAGAAGGCCCCGGCCAAGAAGGCCGTAGCCAAGAAGGCGCCGGCGAAGAAAGTTGTGGCCAAGAAGGTTGTCGCCAAGAAGGCCCCGGCCAAGAAGGTCGTAGCCAAAAAGGCGCCCGCCAAGAAAGCCGTAGCCAAGAAGGCGCCGGCGAAGAAGGCTGTTGCGAAGAAGGCCCCGGCTAAAAAGGCCGTCGCCAAAACCGCGCCCGCCAAGAAGAGCTAGTCGAGGTCCAAGCCTCACTGTCTCTCCGCGATTGGTGTCTGTTTGTCACACTGGCCAACAGACACCATCGTCCAACTCCTGCCCCCTGCCATCCCAGCGAACCCGGTCAAGATTCTCCTCGGCCTCGGGTCCCGCCTCTAACATGCTGGTTTACAGCGTAAAAAGCCCTCAAAAGCGACTCATCCCCGTCCGCATCAGGGTCTCCTGTGAACGATCCTGAAGAAGACGACCGCTCACTGTCTGCGGTGCTGGGCAGTTGGGCCTGGTTTCTGCTGCGGCATGTTGCCTTGTGGCTGCTTCTTGCGCTCGTTGCCTACTGGGCCTGGCTGGACCAAGACGTTGTCGCGCGTTTCACGCAAAGACAGTGGGCCTTGCCGGCGCGCATTTACGCCGCGCCGCTTGAACTGCGGGCGGGCATGAAGCTTGACTCGCAGCGACTCGCCCAGCAGTTGCTGGCAATCGGCTATCGACAGGTCGAGTCGGTCAACGGTCCGGGTCAATTCAGCCTTGGCGCGCAAAGCGTCACCTTGCAAAGTCGCGCGTTCCGCTTTCCAGACGGCGATGAGCCATCGCGGGATACCGTGCTGTATTTTGCCAAGGAGGGTGTGCGCACGATCGCCAATCGCGAGGGCGGCACGCCGGTCGAACTGGTGCGTCTCGACCCGCTGGAGATTGGTCGCTTTCACAGCGATTCGTTTGAAGATCGGGTGCCCTTGGCGCTGGCGGATCTGCCGTCGTTTTTCGTCCAGGGGCTGTTTGCCGTTGAAGACCGTCGCTTTGCCAGCCACATCGGCATCGACGTCATGGGCATCGCGCGCGCCATGGTGGCCAATCTGCGCAGCGGCGGCATCTCACAGGGGGCCAGTACGCTGACCCAGCAGCTCGCCAAAAATCTGTTCTTGTCGCGCGAGCGCAGTTATACCCGCAAGCTGAAAGAAGCCCTGATCGCGCTGTCTTTGGAGCGTGCGTTCGGCAAGAAAGAAATCCTTGAGGCCTACGTCAACGAGGTGTTTCTGGGGCAGGACGGTAATCGCGCAATTCATGGCTTTGGCCTTGGTGCGCGTTTTTACTTTGGTCGCCCGTTGGATGAGTTAGGCGTGCCCGAGCAGGCTTTGCTGATTGGGCTGATTCGCGGGCCGTCCCAATACAACCCGTTTCGCTACCCGGCGCGCGCACTGGAGCGCCGCAATGTGGTGCTGGGTCGCTTCCGCGACAGTGGTCTGATCGACGATGCGGAATTCACCCGCTTCAGCGGCGCGCCGCTGTTGTTGCGCGAGGGAGCCTGGCGCGGCAGCGGGCGTTATGCCGGCTTTCTAGAACTCGTGGGTCGACAGCTGAAGCGCGACTATCAGGAATCTGATTTGCAGACTGCAGGGCTCAAAGTATTCACCACGCTCGATGTCGACATGCAGCAGGCGGCCGAACTGGCCGTGGAGAAAGTGCTAACCAGCATCGAGCGCGAGCGTCCGGCCCAGCGGGGTAAATTGCAGGCGGCGATGGTGGTGTCAGGAACGCGTAACGGGGAAGTCCGCGCGCTGGTCGGTGAGCGTTCCGGCATGCCTGGCGGATTTAATCGGGCGCTGGATGCGAATCGTCAAATAGGCTCGCTGATGAAGCCTTTTGTCTATCTGACCGCGCTGGCTGATCCCGCACGCTTCAATCTGGCGACGGTGCTCAAAGATGAAGCCCGCAGCTGGCGTGGTGCGGACGGCAAGGTCTGGTCACCCCAAAATTACGATCGCGAGTTTCATGGTCCGGTGCGTCTCGACTATGCCTTGGCGCATTCGCTTAATCTGGCCACGCTCGATCTGGGATTTCGGGTGGGCTTGGGTAAAGTCACCAAAACCCTGCGGCAACTGGGCGTGACCTCGCCCTTGCCGAACTACCCCGCGTTCTTTCTCGGGGCAGTCGAGATGACGCCCTACGACCTGACTCAGCTTTATCAGGTGCTGGCCAACGACGGCTATCGCAGCCCGCTTCGCGCAATTCTTGCCGTGGTCGATGCCGAGGGCACACCGCTGCAGCGCTACGCGCTCGAGGTAGAGCGCGTGGTTGATGCGCCCACGGCCTGGCTGACCCGCTATCTGATGACGCGAGTGGTGGAAACCGGTACTGCGCGTAGCCTTGCCAATGCCATGCCGGAGGCCTTGCCGTTGGCCGGCAAGACCGGTACGTCGGACGATGGGCGCGACAGCTGGTTTGCGGGTTTTGGCGGCAACAATCTGGGGGTAGTGTGGATTGGCCGCGACGATAATCGGCCCATCAAGCTCACCGGCGCCACCGGCGCACTCCGAATCTGGACAGAAGCCATGCGAAGCCATGGGATAGAGCCGGTGAACATGGACCCGCCACCGACCATCGAATGGCATCGGGTGTCGGCGGATGGCGCCGCGCTGGCGGATGAGGCCTGTCAGGATGCGATCAGCATTCCAATGAACATCGAACACCTGCCGCCACCCGGGCCATCCTGTGGTGCGGCTGAAGGTAACTGGGACAAATTGCGGGGGCTTTGGCAGTGACAAGAAACATCACAACGCTGGCGGTACTGGTGGTGTTGGCGGGCTGTGCGATGAGCCGGACGACGCCGGCGCCGATCGAGGAGCGCAGCCTGAAGCCCGTGACGAGCAAAGCAGCGCCAGTGGCGCCGAAAGTCCAACCCGCAGTGCCGCGCGACCCGCGGCTGCCGGTCGTCAATGCTCTGCCGGATCCTGAAAGTCCGCTGGAACGCGCGCGGCCGCTGACGGCGCCCGAACCGCTACCGGCGCTCGAGGTCAAGCCGCTGGATCAATCGGCAGCCATTGCCAGACCACCGGCGGCCGCTAAACTTCTGGCCGATGCTGAAGTGGCGCTGCAAGCCGGGCGCCGCGCCGAGGCCAGAGCCAAGCTGGAGCGGGCGCTGGAGGTCTCACCCCGGGACGCCGAACTGTGGTTTCAACTGGCGAAAATCAGCGAAGCAGACGGCAACTGGAAGCAGGCCAAGGCGTTGGCCGAGCGCTCAAACTCGCTGGCCGCGACCGGGTCGCCCTTGGCCGCTGCCAGCGCGGCATTGCGAGAGAAAGCAGCGGCCGCAATGACTGCGCGTTGAGCGAAGGCTCAAGCGCCGCCTACATCCTTGCCGCGGAGGGCGTAGGCAAAGGCAATGACCTCTGCCACCGCAACGTACAACTCCTGCGGGATGCGCTGCTCCAGATCGAGTTTGCTCAATACCGAAACTAGCGCGCGGTCTTCCCGCAGCGGCACGCCGTTCGCGCTGGCAATTTCGATAATCCGATCGGCAATTTCGCCGCGCCCTTTGGCAGTGACGCGCGGCGCACCCTTGCCATCCCACTGCAGGCTGACCGCGATCGGTAACGGGCGTGGGGTATCGCTCATCTCAAACCTCGGTATCGATCAAGTGCTGATCGCCCCAATGCACGGTACGCGGTGGCGCAAGTTCGCGTAGCACGCTGGGCGCGACATCAAATCCCTTGGCAGCCAGCGCGAAATCGAGCTCGCCGATGTGGGCAAGAATCAACTCGCGCAGCGCCGGGGTGTCGCTCCAGGTGGTGATTGCGATGCGTTGGCCGGCGAGGCCGATCCGCGCACGAAGTTTGCCCAAGTCGCCAACGGGGACTTCTACCATCACGGCCAGCGCGGCCGCCGGGGACGTGCTTTGCGGGCGGCCTTCATCCTGCACTTCGATGTTCAGCGTCTGCAGGCCGTGAGCGGTTTTCACCGGCAACTCGAAACAGGCTAGCAGTGCCTGGTTTTGCGCCGCATTGGCCGTATCCAGCTGATGCGTGGTGATGCGGGCCAGCGCGGCGTTGACGTCTTCCAGCAAGCTGCCCTGAGGCGTCGGGGCGGCGGCGACGGGCTGTGGGCCCGGCGTCGGATCACTGTCCAGCGACGCGGGCGTCTGGAGGCCGGGTTCGATTGCCCCGGACGCGGCAGGAATGGCGGAGGATGCCTGCGCGAGCATCGGCGCTGTTGACGCTACGGTAGTGCTGAGGCCAGTGCCCGACTGCGCGGGGCGCGGCAGGGCAAGCGGCGAGGGCGCTGCATCCTGCGGGCGCTGAGCCGCTGACGCCGTCGGGGGGAGGGTGGGACGGCTCGTGGCAAGTAGCGCTTCACGTAGCGCAATCAACTTCAGTTTCAAGTCGCCGGTCGGCAAGCTGGCATCCGCATCGACCATCCCTTTCAGTCTGGCATCCTGCGCCAGCACAACCTCACCAAGACGGCGCTCAAGGCCGTTACCCGCCTGTTTGACAGCGTTAGCCACGGCAGCGGGCTGCGCCAACGCGCGCAAATCAGGCAGCGCCTTGAGCAGGCTATCAAGCTGATTCACAACCTCATTGCCCAGCACCGCAAGGCCCGCCGGATTTGCGAGCTGTTGTGCCATCCGCGGTACCACCTCCGCCAGCGGCGCCTGTTGGGGCAGCGCGCGCCCGAGCGCCGCGTTGACCACCGCAGGAGGTGATTCCCCGTCGGATGGGGTTTGAATCATCAATTGAGTCTGGCCGCCCGCGGTCAGGACTTTGGCGGTCAGTTGCGCGCCCGCCGGTAAGTTCAGTGCTGTTTTCGCCACCAGAGGCTGTCCGTTAACGCTTAGTCGCAAGGTAGTGGCGTCGAGTTGTTCGATGACGCTGATGGACAGGAGTTGACCTACTGACCAAGCCTGCGCTGTTGCGACTTGCGCGCTTGCCGAAGGCGCCCGTGGGGCGGTGGTAGGCAGGGTCGACAGATCGATACGCATGCAGGGCTCAGCGGCCGCGACCGGCTTAACTTGACCCGATGGCTGCTGCCGCACGGTGCTCCGGGTGTAAGGTAGCCGTTAGTTCGGGCGGAATTCCTTGTATGGCAATCGGGCGCTTATGGTGGGTGAGGCGGGGTGGCGAGCCAAAAGGGCCGTTTCCTGCGGCCGTCATCGAAAAAAACATCGCGCAGGGTCGGATTCTGGCCGCCGACCAGCTGAGCGTTGACCGTCAATCCTGGGGACCGGCCAGCGACTACCCGGACTTCGACGTCCTGGCTGCCAACGCGAATGTCGCGGCGCGCGAGCGCACGCAGCCTGCCGCCAGAGGACCCGCAGCAGGCGAAACGGTGGGGGCTGCCGATGTACTCGACGAGGCGGCGCTGACCGCTCGCATCGCGCGCTCGGAGCGGGTCTGGGCCAGCTTGCGGCCGGCCCGACCGCGTCAACGGCTGTTGCCTTACCTGCTTCTGGGCTTGCTCGTCATCGGCCTGTTTGTACTGGCCGTGACCCGAAGCTTGCCGTCGTCGTCGGCGGCGCGTTGCGCCGAGGCTCCTCGCCCCGAGGTGAATTGGGAATATTGCGTGATGACCGGGCGCAACCTGCGCGGCGCGCAACTGGCCGGCGCAACGCTGCGCAACGCCCAATTGGCAGGCGCCGATCTGGGTGGTCTCGACGTATTCGTCGGGTTGGTGCGCGACCCGGATCTCGCCGGGGCCGCACACCACGGTGGGCACGCCGATCTCCTGCAGCATGCCGGCCTCGGTGCCGAAGCTCACCCGGCCCG
>JAURHQ010000005.1 GCA_030833185.1 Gammaproteobacteria bacterium
GAAGCGGCCGCGGAACAGCGGATGAAACTTCATGAAGCCGGCCCAGGCTTCGTCGAAAAGAATGTAGTCGCAGAGATGCCCAATGCGGCGTATGACTTCCTCGGCCGAGTAGATGGTGCCGTCGTAGGTGCACTGTTCGACAACGGCGGCGCGAAACGGCCGCGGGCGATCGGCCATGGATTTGTCGGTGACCAGCGGGTTGGCGCGAATTGCCTCGCGCAGGCGGTCTTCGTCCAGCGCTTCCAGCCGCATCGGCCCGATGAGGCCGTAGGCATTGCGCTCGGTTTCGACAAACACCGGCACCGCGCCGCCCAGAAACAGCGCCCCGTGGTGCGCGGCCTTGTGATTGTTGCGGTCGAACAGCACCAGATCGCCTTCTGCCAGCAGCGCCGACAGCACCACCTTGTTGGAGGTCGAGGTGCCGTTCAACACGAAGTAGGTTCGCTCCGCGCCGAAGATGACGGCGGCCTCACGCTCGGCCCGCTCGGCCGGTCCTTCGTGGGTCAGCAAGTCGCCGAGCTGCAGCACGGAGTTGTCCAGATCGTCGCGAAACACCGCCTCGCCCAGATGCTCGACAAAGATTCGCCCAATCGGGCTGCGACGATAGAACACGCCACCGTTATGGCCCGGACAGGTCCACAGCATATTGCCCTGCTCGGCGTAGTCGACCAGCGCGCCGAAGAACGGCGTCTTCAGGCTCTCGGCGTATTGCCGCAGGCGCGAGACCAGATTCTTGGCGATGAAATCAGGCGTTTCCTCGGCCAGGAACATGAAGCCGTCGACGTCGTCCAGCACTTCGACCGGAATGTCTTCCAGCCGATGGCGGCCGCGCACCAGCACAATCACGGGCACGTCGAGCCCCCGCTTGCGGGTCAGCGAGATGAGCTGCGCCGCCTTGCCCTGCAGGCCTTTGCGGCCCCAGTCGACGATCAGACAGCCAATGGCCGCGTCGGTCCGCACCACCAGTTCGGCGTCATCGTCGCGCCGCGCGCGCAGCACCTGATAACCGTCCTGCTCAATTTCCTGAATGATCTGGCTGAGGCGCGCGCCCTCCAGATCGGAATCACCCTCAAAGTTGCGGGCACAGACGAGGAATTTGAAACGACGGGAATATTCCATTGGGGCTCCTGTAGCGAGGACGGCCGGATGAGGCCAGCGTGAGAGAGACAGCAGGTCGCGGCCGCAGCCGCGAGGCGCGGAGTATAGAGGCTGACACGCGTTTGTTTAGTGACGAGGGGAAGATCAGGCCGGATCCGGCCGGCGAACCGGCTGGCCGAAATCCGGGTCGCTGCTGAGCTTGCGGGCCACGGTGCCAGGCGGGTGGCTGAACCAGCCGGGATCGCGAAAATCACCCGCCGCCAAATCGTCGCGCACCTTCAGAACGGTGAACATCCCGCCCATATCGAGCGGGCCGAACGGTCCTTTGCCGCCCATCATGGGCACGGTATTGGGCGGGCCTTTCATCATGCCCATCGCCACGTGTTCGCTGTGCTCCGCCATCCCGGTCTGGCCCATGGGCATGTAGCCCGGCAGGGCCTCGCGCACGGCCTTGCCCAGGCCGCGCAAATCGGCGCCTACAAAATTGGGGAGGTCGTGGCCCATCGCGTTCATCGCGTGATGCCCTTTGTGGCAGTGAAAGGCCCAGTCCCCGGCCACCGCCTCGAATTCGATGTCACGCACCTGGCCCACGCCGACCAGCGTGGTGACTTCGCTGTGCCATTGGCTTTCTGGCCAGCGCCCGCCGTCGCCGCCCGTCACCTGAAACCGCACGCCGTGCAAATGCATCGGGTGCTCGTGCATCGAGAGATTGGCGATGCGAATCCGCACCCGCTCGCCGGTGCGCGCCACCATCGGCTCGATGGCTGGAAACATCCGGCTGTTCATGGTCCAGAGATTGAAGTCCGTCATCACCGACGGATCTGGCCGCCAGGTGCCGGGATGCAGCGCCCAGTTGGCGAGCAGCAGGGCGTAATCCCGGTGAATGGGCCGCGGCTCGCCGGCTCGCGGGTGAATAATGAACAAGCCCATCATGCCAAAGCTGACCTGCACCACTTCGTCGGCGTGCGGATGGTAGAAGTGAGAGCCGGCGTCCTGCAGGGTGAACTCATAGGCGTAGGTCTCGCCCGGCCGGATCGGCGGATGCGACAGACCGGCAACGCCGTCCATGCCGCTCGGCAGACGCAGACCGTGCCAGTGCACGGACGTCACTTCGGGCAGGCGATTGGTGACGAGTATGCGCACCCGGTCACCTTCTACCGCTTCGATAGTGGGGCCCGGCGTGCTGCCGTTATAGCCCCAGCATTTCGCGGTACAGCCGGGCGCAAATTCGTGAGTGAGTTCCTCGGCGACCAGATGGAACTCCTTCACGCCGTCGCGCAGCCGGTAAGGCAGGGTCCAGCCGTTCAGGGTGCGCACCGGTGCCACGGCATGGCCCGCGTCGCCGGCCAGGGTGGCCGCCTCAACGGACCCTGATTTGAGCAGACCCAGCGCACTGCCCAGTGCGCCCAGCGACAACAGTCCACGTCGCGAGATCACGGCTGCCCCTTTGCGGCCGGTGCGCGCCGGGCGCCGATGGCCCGGGTCAACTCAACCCGCGCCAGCCAGTAGTCCCGCGCCGCCTCCAGCGCCTGTTGGCGGGCCTCAAGCAGCAGCTGGCGGGCGCGGATCAGTTCGAACGGACTTTGCAGCATGTAATTCACTTCCTCACGCGTGCGGTCGTATACGGCCTGACGGGCAGGAATCAATTCGTTGTGGAGGGCGTCGCTGCGCCGGTAGGCCTCGACCACCCGTTGGCTGGCCTGACGCACCGCAAGCTGCACGGCAAGTTCGAGCGAGCGCAGCTCGCTTTGCGCCAGCGCGAGCTGCGCCTCGGCCCGCGTCAGCTTGCCCTTGCCCTGATTAAAAATGGGCAGCTCCAGCGCAAGGCTGGGACCGGTGATCCGCGTGCGGTCGGTGCCGCGTTCGGTTTCTACGCCCACCGTGGTCTCGCCGAGGTAGCGCCAGCGGTGGGCCTCCTTGAGGCTATCCGCCAGCAGCGCTGCCTCACGTCGGCGCGAATCCAGATCGAGCCGGGTATTCAAGGCCTCGGTGGTAAGTGCATCGGCGTCGGGGCTCATGGGCTCCGGCTGCGGCAACTCGCCCGCCGTCTGCCAGGCGACGCCTGCCGCAGGCGCCCCCAGCAGGGCCTCAAGCTCGGCGCGAGCTTGCCTCACCGCGCTGGCCGCCGTCGCCGCCGCCAGCGCTTCGCTGCCGGCTGCGGCCCGGGTTTCCGCGAGCTCACGTGCACTGACGTTGCCGGCCTTGAACAAGCGCCCGGACAGTTCAAACGCCAGACCTGCCGCATCCGCCTGCTCGGCGCGGAGCGCAGCAACCTGCTCGGCCCCGCGCAAGCTGTACCAGGCCGCTTCGGCATCGGCGGCCAGCTTGAGGATAGCCTGCGCCGCATCGGCCTGTGCCCGCGCGAACTCGCCGCCGGCCAAGCGTCGACGCGCTGGCAACAGCAAGAGATCGCTCAGCCGCTGCGCCACCCCGAAGGTCACCTGGTTGGCGGCCCCGGCGGCGTCCGGCGTCATCACCGCGACTGAGAACTGCGGGTTGCTGAGACGGCCGGCGTCGTAGACCTCGGCGGCTGCCAAACCGAGCCGCGCGTACTCGCCCTGAACCTGCGGGTTATAGCGCAGCGTCAGCGCGACCGCACGTGCCGCATCTATCGGCTCGTCCAGCAGCAGGGAGGCTTCCGGGGTTTCAGCCTCCGTGAGCGCTGCCGGCGCGGTGACGCCGCGGGCTTCAGTCAGTGCCTGCACCTCGGCGACGCCGCGCCCGGCGGGGAGATTGGCGCACGCCGTGAGCAGGCTCAGACCGAGCGCGCCGAACGTCCGTCGCCAAATATCAGTCACGCTCATTACAGGCCCTCGTTCCGGTCTCGTTTGTACCTTGGACCCTTGCGCCGAGGGTGGCAAGGTTTCCCGTGAAAGGTGTGCTTCTGGGCACATTACGCGGGGTATGGATGCCCAGATTAGCGCGCTCGAGACGGGTCGGATCAAATCCTTCTCAGGGCATGTCAGACTGCCCGCTCGTTGATAAAAATCTGCTGAGGGGGAGACACAGATGGAAATCGGATTCTTGCTGCCAGCGACTAATCAATCTGGCGACTTGCCCACCCTGGCCCGCCGCGTCGAGGCGCTGGGCTTCGACTCGCTGTGGATTCCGGAACATCCCATCATTCCTCGAGGCGAACATACGCCCTACCCCTTTGGTGGCCCGCTGCCCGAACACTACGGCCGCTGGTGGGATCCTTTCGTCGCCCTGACGGTCGCCGCCGCGGTGACCAACCGCATCAAACTCGCCACCGGCATCTGCCTGCTGCCGGAGCGCGAGCCGATGGTCACCGCCAAAGTCATTGCCAGTCTTGATGTGTATTCCGCCGGTCGCGTAATTCTGGGGATCGGGGCTGGCTGGCTGCGCGAGGAAACGGAGATCATGGGCGCCAATTTTGCGACCCGTTGGCAGCGCACCCGCGAGATGACCGAAGCCATGCGCGTGCTGTGGACCGAGGAGAACGCGAGCTATCAGGGCAAGCAGATCAGCTTTCCGGCGGTGCGCAGCGAGCCAAAACCCCTGCAGGCCGGCGGGCCGCCGGTGGTGCTGGGCGGGCACGGCGAGAAGTCCCTGCGCCGCATTGCCAAGCACTACGACGGCTGGTGCCCGCTGACCAACGATCCGGTCGAGTTCGCGCGCGAAGCGAAAGAACTGAAAGAGATGTTCCGCGCTGAAGGCCGCGACCCGGCCAAGCTGATGCTTACCCCGTTCGTCGACCCCGAAAACGGCAAGCTGTCGGACGCGTCGCTGAAGGCCTTCCGCGACGCCGGCGCGCAGCGGCTGGTGATGTTCTACGCCTGGCAGACGCAGGAACTGGCCGACGGCGCTGCGCCGTTCATTGAGATGGCGGCCAATATCGTCGAACGCGCCCGCGCGCTGAGCTAGAGGAAGCGCTCCAGAAACCGGCGGCTCCGCGCGTCGAGCGCCGCGGGGTCGTCGATCATCAACTGAAGGCCGTGGCTGTCGCTGATCAGGAGGCGGCCACGGTCGATACGGCGGATATCCTCCTCCGCTTTCAGCGTCATGCTGGTCGGCCCACGGTCGGTGCTGAGCTGCCAGACGCTGGGCGTCGCAAACGTAGAGACGGATTCAATCGCGAGAATTCGCGGCATGAATTCACGCGGGGCGAGCTCTTCCAGAATCAACGCCCGCGCCGGTTCCGGTACCTCGTCCAGACGGTCGATCGACAGCAACTCCTTGCCGAAAGCGGAGACCAGCGCCAGAAACTCGTTCGGCGCGCTGAGCGGGAAGGCCCGCACCGGCTGCACGCCTTCGTGGACGGTGCCATCAGCCAGCGTCAGTACCAGTCGGCCGCGCGGCGTACGCGTGAGGCTGAACGTTTTGGTCATGCCTGCGCCTCCTCAGCCTGCTGGCGGGTCTGGGCCTCGTAGAGCCTGGCGTAAATGCCGTCTTTGGCGATCAAGGCGTCGTGGTTGCCGACTTCCACCACCCGCCCGCGCTCCAGCACCACCAGGCGGTCGGCCTTGCGCAAGGTGGACAGCCGATGCGCCACCGCGATTGTGGTCCGGCCCCGCACCAGATTTTCCAGCGCCTTCTGGATTTCCTTTTCGGTCTCCGTATCCACCGAGGAGGTCGCCTCGTCGAGGATGAGAATGCGCGGGTCGATCAGCAGCGCGCGCGCAATGGAAATCCGCTGGCGCTCGCCGCCCGACAGTCCCTGCCCCCGCTCGCCAACCAGCGAGTCGTAGGCGTGCGGCAGCCGCAGGATGAAGTCATGCGCGTGGGCGGCGCGGGCGGCGGCGACGATTTCATCCCGGGTGGCGCCGGGTTTGCCGTAGGCGATGTTGTCGGCCACGGTGCCAAAGAACAGGAAGGGTTCCTGCAGCACAAGGCCAATGTGTTTACGGAACCCGTGCAGGGAAAGCTCGCGGATATCCACGCCCTCAAGCTGGATTTCGCCCTCGGCCACGTCGTAGAAACGACACATGAGGTTAACCAGCGTGCTCTTGCCGGAGCCGCTCTGGCCGACGAGCCCGATCATTTCGCCCGGCGCAATCTCCAGCGACACGTCGCGCAGCACCTGCCGGTTGCCATAGCGAAAGCCGACGTTGCGCAGCGCGATGCGCCCGGTGACGGTGGGCAGCGTGACCGGATGCTGCGGTTCCGGCACCGAGGAGACGTGGTCCAGCACGTCGAAAATCCGCTTCGCGGCGGCGGCCGCCTTCTGGGTATGCGCGACAATCCGGCTCATGGAATCGAGCCGGGTGTAGAAGCGCCCGATGTAGGCGAGGAAGGCCGTCAACACGCCGACCGTGATTTCGTGATGCGCAATCTGGGTGATGCCGAAGGCCCACACCACCAGCAGGCCAACCTCGGTTAGCAGGGTCACGGTCGGCGAGAACAGGCCCCAGAGCTTGTTAAGCCGGTCGTTCAGCGCGAGGTTGTACTGATTGGCAGCCAGAAAGCGCTTGCTCTCGCGGTCCTCCTGGGCGAAGGCTTTCACCACGCGGATGCCCGGGATGGTATCCGACAGGACGTTGGTCACTTCCGACCAGACCCGCATCAGCTTGTCGAAGCCGGTACGCAGCCGGTCCCGCACCACGTGGATCATCCAGCCGATAATCGGCAGCGGCAGCAGCGTGGTCAGCGCCAGCCAGGGATTGATGCTGAACAGGATGGCGGCGGTCATCATGATGACCAGCACGTCGGTCAGAAACTCCAGCGCGTGCAGCGACAGGAACAGACAGATCCGGTCGGACTCCGAACCCAGCCGGCTGATTAAGTCCCCGGTGCGCTTGCCGCCGAAGTATTCCAGCGACAGCCCCAGCAGGTGGTTAAACGTGGTGGTCCGCAGGTCTGCCCCGATCCGCTCGGACACCAGCGCCAGCAGATAGGTCTTGGCCCAGCCCAACACCCAGGCCAGCAGGGCGGCACAAAGCAGCCCGCCCAGATATAGAATCACCTTGTTGACGTCGATGGGCGTCCCGTTCTGGAAGGGAATCAGCACCTCGTCCATCAAGGGCATGGTGAGATACGGCGGGATCAAGGTGGCGAACGTCGCCAACAACGTAAAAACGAATCCAGAAAAAAGCTGTAAACGATAGGGCCGGGCAAAGCGCCAGAGCCGGAGCAGCGTTCGGGAAGAGGGGGGAGCGGCGAGTTCCCGGGCACACACCGGGCACACGCCAGAGACGGGATCGAGCGGACCGAGGCACTCAGGGCAGAGCGCCACGGGTTCTTGCTCGGTATCGCCGTCAGCGCGTAAACGCGCCAGTTCGGACACAAAATGTGTGGCGGCGACCGCCCTGCCCAAGGTAAATCGCAGCAGGTCGGTGCGCGTGTCGCCACGCATGAACTCCAACTGGCCCACGCCTGCGTGGTCGGTCTGCCGCAGGCTTAATGTGTCGTCCAGCCCCCACTCCCGCGTCTGTTCATCCTGCGTTAAATGAAGGATGCGGATATTGCTCAGCACAGCCAGTCCGTCCGCATAGCGGAGGTCGGGCGTGAGGTCGGTTTCGAAGCAGGCGCGCACGGATTCGTCGGGACCCAGCAGGGCATCAATCCGCTGCCGCCATACCGTGGGCAGTAAATTCAATGAGACAGCATGCTTATTTTCAGCCATTGCCCATCTTATCCCGTGAGCCGCCTCCTGCGGTCGCTTTGTATGACAAAAGTGAACCTGCCATGAGCCGGCACGACATCCGTATCCTCGACATCACGGTGCTGCGCGGCCCCAATCGCTGGTCGTATAAAAGCGCCATCGAAGCGCTGGTCGACATCGGCGACCTTGAAGAATGTCCTTCCAATACCCTGCCCGGCTTCGTCGAGCGGCTGACCGCCTGGCTCCCGGGTCTGTACAAGCATGAGTGCAGCTATGAAGCCCCCGGCGGCTTTGTGCGGCGCCTCGAAGAAGGCACCTGGGTTGGGCACATTCTTGAACACGTCACGCTGGAAATTCAGACCCGCATCGGACACCCCGTCGGCTTTGGCCGCGCCCGCAGCACGGCCACCGTGGGCGTCTACCACGTGGTGGTGCGCATTGCGCAGGAAGACCTGACCCGCGCCTGTCTGTTGAAGGCCCGTGAACTCATTCTGGCCGCCATCCACGACGAGTCTTTTGATCTGCCGGGTACGCTGGCCGAACTGCGTGCGCTGGCGGATGAAAAAACCCTCGGCCCGACCACCGCCACCATCGTGGAAGCGGCGCGCGCCGCGCGCATCCCGGTGGCGCCGCTGGAGCATGGCAATCTGGTGCTGTTTGGCTTTGGCGCGCGTCAGCGTCGCATCTGGACCGCCGAAACCGACCGCACCTCGGCGATCGCGGAGAGCATCGCGCAGGACAAGGATCTGGCCAAGGAAATGCTGGTCCGCTACGGCATTCCGGTGCCCGAAGGCCGCATCGTGCGCAAGGTCGACCCCACATGGGAGGCCGCGCAGGATTTAGGTCTGCCGGTCGTGATTAAACCGGCCGAGGGCAGTCGCGGCGTGGCCGTCTCGCTCGCGCTGAGTACTTATGAGGAGGTGGCGAGCGCCTTCAAGCTGTCGCAGACCATCCAGAACGCCGTCATCGTCGAACGCTTCATCGAAGGCACAGAGTATCGCTTGCTGGTGGTCGACAACCGCGTGGTTGCCGCGACCGGCGCGGTGGAATTCACGGTGACCGGCAATGGTCGCTACAGCCTGCGCGCGCTGGTTGCAGCCACCGTGGGCGGCGATGACGCCGACCTGTGGATGGCCGATACCGTTGCCGACCACCCGACCTTCAAGCTCGCTCTGCTGCGGCAAGGCGTGGAACTGGATGCCGTGTTGCCGGCCGGCAAAACGGTCACCCTGCCCCGCGCCGCCAAGATGGGCGAAGACGTGCTGGCCCGGGTGCACCCGGACACGCTGGATATGGCGCGCCTTGCGGTGCGCGTGGTGGGTCTGGACATCGCCGGCGTCGACATCGTGGCGAAAGACATCAGCCAGCCCCTGACCGCGCAGGACGGCGCGATTATCGAAGTGAACGCCGGCCCCTCCTTGCCGACGCACTTGCGCACGCCCGGCGACGCGGCCAACGAAGCCGGCACGGCAATCGTTCGGCATCTCTTTCCGGAAGGCGAAACCGGCCGCATTCCAATCATTGGCATCACGGGCTGCTCTGACACCAACAGCGTGGCCGGCATGCTGGGCTTCCTGCTGCATCTCCACGGGCAGTCGGTGGGCGTTGCCTGCGGCAGCGGTACGTTCCTCGGCCAGCGCTGCATTCGCCGCGGCGATGGCGCCAACTGGACGGCCGGTCAGCGGGTGCTGATCAACCGCACGGTGAATGCGGCCGTACTCGAAACCTCACCCGCCAGCCTGCTGCGCGAAGGCCTGCCCTACGACCGCTGTCAGGTGGGGGTGGTGACTGGCGTTAGCGTGCCGGCGGCGCTGAATCGCTACGGCATCAACGAGCCGGCGCAAATGGCGCATGTGCTGCGCACCCAGATCGATGTGGTGCTGGGCGACGGCGTGGCGGTGCTCAACGCCGACGACCCGCTGGTGTTGGCGATGGCTGAACACGCCGACGGCGAGGTGATGCTCTACGCCCGCGACGGCGCGAATGCCGCCATTGCGGAAAGCCTTGCCCGCGGCGCCCGCGCGGTGTTTCTGGAAGGGGATGCGCTGGTATTTGCGAGCGGCAGCGAACACCACCGTCACCTGCTGGCGCCGTGCGTCAACGCCGGGGACTGTCTGCCGGCGGCAGCTGCCGCTTGGGCGCTCGAGATTCCCTTTGACCTTATCGTCGGCGCGATCATCGGCTATCCGTCGGCGCTTATTGATCTGGCCGTCCCGGCCGCCGGCTGAACCCGCTTACGCCATACGACCCGAAATTAAAGGGCTTGAACGCTGATGCAAGTTGACCGTGTAAGGGCCCTTCGCGGTCCTAATCTCTGGACCCGCCGTACCGCCATCGAAGCCATCGTGACCTGCGGTGAAGGCGAGCGCGACATCGCCCGTTTTCAGGGCTTTGAAGAACGTCTCCGCGCGCTCTATCCGCGGCTGCAATCGCTGAGCCCGCCGCCGGAAGGCCAGACCAACGGGATGGCGAAAGTGCTGGAGATCACCACCCTGAGCCTGCAGGCAGACATCGGCTGCCCGGTGACCTTCAGCCGCACCGCGCTAGCGCCCGACCCCGGTGTTTTTCAGGTGGTGGTGGAGTACGACGAGGAAGACGTTGGCCGCAACGCGATCGACATCGCGGAACGCCTTATTCAGGCCGCCCGCGACGGCGCCGGGTTTGACGTGGAGGGCGAAATTAATCGTCTGCGCGAAATCTATGAGGACGTGCGGCTGGGACCTTCGACCGGCGCGATCGTGGCCGCCGGTCTGGAGCGCGGCATTCCGTTCTATCGCCTGAGTGAAGGCAGCCTGATCCAGTTTGGCTGGGGCAGCCGTCAGCGGCGCATCCAGGCCGCCGAAATGGACCGCACCAGCGCGATTGCGCAGTCCATCGCACAGGACAAACAACTCAGCAAACAGCTGCTGGCCGCCGCCGGGGTGCCCGTACCCGAAGGGCAAACCGTAGATGACGTCGACGAAGCCTGGGAAGTGGCCTGCGCACTGGGGCTGCCAGTCGTCGTTAAACCGCAGGACGGTAACCACGGGCGCGGCGTGACGGTGAACGTTGAGACCCGCGAGCAGCTTGAAGCGGGCTTCCGCTCGGCGGCCGAAGCGGGATCGCGCGTCATCGTCGAGCGCTATATCCCCGGCAGCGACTACCGGATGCTGGTGATCGGCGACAAACTGATCGCCGCCGCGCGGCGCGAGCCGCCGCTGGTGACGGGCGACGGCGTGCAGACCATTCAGGCGCTGGTCGACGAAGTAAACCGCGACCCGCGACGCGGCTCGGGCCATGCCACCTCACTCACCCGCATCCCGATCGACGACATCGCGCTGGCCTGCCTTGCCAATCAGAACCTGACGCTCGACGCCGTGCCGGCGCTGGGTCAGCCGGTCGTACTGCGGAATAACGCGAATCTCTCCACCGGCGGCACGGCCACCGATGTGACGGATCAGGTGCACCCCGAACTCGCCGCCAGAGCGGTCACCGCGGCGCAGATGGTCGGTCTCGAAATCTGCGGGGTCGACGTCGTCTGCCAGTCGGTGCTGCGGCCGCTGGAAGAACAGTCAGGCGGGGTGGTTGAAGTCAACGCCGCGCCCGGACTGCGGATGCACCTGTCACCCTCCTACGGCACCGGCCGGCGGGTGGGCGAGGCCATCATCAACGAAATGTTTGCGCCGGGAGAAGACGGCCGGATTCCGGTGATCGCGGTCACCGGCACCAATGGCAAAACCACCACCGTGCGGCTGATTGCCCACTTGCTGGAGCAGCACGGCCTGCGCACCGGCCTGACCACCACCGACGGCGTCTATGCCGGCGGGCGACAGCTAGACTCCGGCGATTGCAGCGGCCCCCGCTCTGGCAAGACCATCCTGATGCATCCCGACGTTGACGCCGCGGTGCTCGAAACTGCACGCGGCGGCATCCTGCGCGAAGGGCTGGCCTTTGATCGCTGTCAGGTCGCGGTCGTCACCAATATCGGCAGCGGCGACCACCTCGGCCTCAACTACATCACCACGCTGGAAGATCTGGCGGTCCTGAAGCGCGTCATCGTGCAGAACGTGGCGCCGAACGGCTACGCCGTGCTGAATGCGGACGACCCGATTTCCGCCCGCTTCGGCGCGGTGGCAACAGGCAACGTCGTCTACTTCTCACGCGACCGCACCAACCCCTTGCTGGTCACCCACCGCGCCCAGGGCCGGGCGGTGGTGTTTGTGGATGGCGACGACATCAGCATCGTCAATCAGGGCGA
Source organism: Gammaproteobacteria bacterium (assembly GCA_030833185.1). Lineage (GTDB taxonomy): Bacteria > Pseudomonadota > Gammaproteobacteria. The sequence continues at coordinate 11,898 of JAURHQ010000005.1, forward strand.
AGAAGTCTGTCGCTTCGCGCTCGCCGACATCCCTTTAACGCTGGGCGGCAAGCTCGGCTTTCAGGTCGACAACGTGATGGCGGCGGTGGCGGCGGCCTGGGCCGTGAACGTGAGCGCAGAAGCCCTGCGACGCGGCCTTGCCAGCTTTAGATCAGACGTGGCGTCGACCCCCGGCCGCTTCAACGTGCTGGACTATAAGGGCGCGACGGTCATCGCCGACTACGGCCATAACCCGGACGCCATGAAGGCGCTGGTCGAAGCGGTATCGGCGTTGCCTGCGAAGCAGCGCACCGTGGTCATCAGCGGCGCTGGCGACCGACGTGACGAAGACATTCGCGATCAGACCCGCATTCTGGGCGCGGCCTTCGACAATGTGCTGCTGTATCAGGACGCTTGCCAGCGAGGTCGAGAGGACGGCGAAGTGCTGGCCCTGCTACAGGAAGGACTGGTCGGTGCCAGCCGCACCCGTCATGTGGAAGAAATCCGCGGCGAATTCGTGGCCATCGACCACGCACTCGCCTCGCTGGCGCCCGGCGACCTCTGCCTCATTCTGATTGACCAGGTGCAGGAAGCGCTTGACCATCTGGGTCAACGGGTGGCCGCCGCCAACGCCTAAGCCCGTCCCTGCAAGCCACCGGAGGTCGTCTATGAGCGTTGTCAGCTACGTGGTCGAAGACCACATCGCCATCATCACCCTGAACCGTCCGGAGGCGCGTAATGCGCTGAACCCGGAAGTCGCCTGCCGTCTGGCAGACGCCTGGGCGAGCGTGCGCGATGACGACAACGTGCGGGTCGCGATCCTCACCGGCACCGGCAGCGCCTTCTGCGCGGGTGCTGACCTCGGCCAGCTGATTCCGCTGTATTCCGGCGCACGCCAACCGCAAAACGAATGGGACGAGCGCATTGTCGCCGACCGCAACACCACGCGCCGCGCGCTGCTGCGCAACTTCGATCCCGAGAAACCGATCATCGCCGCCATCAACGGGCACGCCATCGCCGGCGGCATGGAAATCGTGCAGGGCACCGATCTTCGCGTGTCGGTCCCGGAAGCCAAGTTCGGCGTTCAGGAAGTGAAGTGGGCGATTTTCCCGGCGGGCGGATCTACCGTGCGCTTGCCCGCGCAGTTGCCCTACGCCAAAGCCATGGAACTGCTGCTGACGGGCGATCTCATCACCGCCGACGAAGCCCTGCAGCTGGGTTTCCTGAACTACGTGGATGCAGACCCGCTGACCAGGGCGCGCCAGTTAGCGGCCCGCATTGCCGCCAACGGACCGCTGGCGGTCAAGGCGATCCGTCGCTCGGTGAAAGCCTGTCTCGGCAAGCCTGAAGCCGAGGCGCTCGAGATTGAGGTCGAGATTTCAAGCCCGGTATTTCTGACCGAAGATGCCAAGGAAGGTCCGCGTGCCTTCATGGAAAAACGCAGCCCGGTCTATCACGGGCGTTAGACCACGTTGCGCCTGAGGCGCTCAGCTCGCCACCGAGCCGATCACCGCCGCCACTGAACGCAGCAGGGCGTCGGGTGCCACGGGCTTGCGCACGAACTCGCGGATGCCCAGAGCCAAAGCGCCCTGCTCGTCGACGGCGTCGCTGTAGCCGGTACACAGGATGATGGGCAAATCTGGCTGCACGCTGCGTAGACGGGTGATCAACTCGGTGCCCGTCATGCGCGGCATCGTCTGATCGGTCAAGAGGAGACCATAGCGCTGGTCGGTCTTATCGATCCGCTCCAGCGCTTCCACGCCGTCAGCTGCCGTATCGACGGTGTAGCCGTTCAGACTGAATAGCTCCGACAAATAAGACGCCACGAGCGGTTCATCGTCGACGACCAGAATGCGCTGCCCCTGACCGCGCGGGGCTTCGGCCGGCACGAGCTGTTGGGCAGGGAGGTCGCCAATCGACACCGGCGCCGGCGGGAACAACAAGCGGAAACGCGTGCCCTGTCCGGGGCGGGACTCGACCAGCACGTGTCCTCGTCCGCGATGCAGGATTCCGTGGACCACCGACAGGCCCATGCCGGTGCCTTTGCCCGGGCTCTTGGTGCTGAAGAAGGGGTCGAAGACACGCGACAACACCTCGGGCTCAATGCCGCTGCCGTTGTCTTCTACCTCGATGACCAGATAGTGGCCGTTGACGCTGCCGTGGCAGCCCGAGCACACGCCGCGCACCCGGTGCGGGCTGAGGAGCCGAACATCGATTTGACCGTGCGGTCCCAACGCGTCGCGCGCGTTAACGATGAGATTAACCAGCAGTTGATGCAGATCCGAGGGGTCCAGCAGGGCAAAAGTTGGCGCCGCCGCATGATGCACCACGAGTTGCATGCTGGACGGGATGATCGCCTTCATCATCCGCGCTACCTCTTCGATCAGCGGCGCCGGATCGACCGGATGCAAGTCCTCGCGGGGCGCGTTGCGGCTGAACTCGAGCATCTTGGCCACCAGTTCCCGCGCCCGCTCACCGGCCGACATCACCGCGGCCAGATAGTTTGCGATGCGTTCGGTGCCTTCCGGCGGCAGCATGGTCTGCGCCAAAGAGACATACCCCAGAATGCTCGCCAGAATATTGTTGAAGTCGTGCGCGATACCGCCCGTCAACTGACCCAGCGCATCCATCTTCTGGGACTGCTGCAGTTCCCGTTGCAGACGCTCGCGTTCGTCGGCCGTGCGGGTCCATTCGGTCAGGTCGTTGAAGGCGCCGACTAGCCCGATGACCCGACCGTCCAGTCGAATGGCAGCCACCTGCACCCTCACCACGCGTAGACCCGAGGACGCGCGCTCGAAGCGATACTCGACTTCGTAAGTGCCCTCGGGCGCATCCAGAAACGCGCGCCAGCCGGCGCTGATTTGGGCGCGGGGGCCTTCATCCAGCAACATCGTCCAGGCCTCGTTCAGGCAAGCGTCGGCGCTGCGCCCGACCAGTTCGCAGAGCAGCGGATTGACGTAAATGATGGTCCCTGCCGGGTCGGAGAGGAAAATCCCGACCGGCGAATGCTCAACCACCGTGCGGAGCTTGGCTTCGCTAGTTTCGAGCGCCGAGACCGCTTCGCGACGGGCCGCCACGTCCTGAAATACACCGGCCGCACGGACCGGGCGCCCCGCGCTGTCGCGGGCCGCCACCTGCCCCGAACTGTGGATCCAGAGCCACTGCCCGTTGGCGATCCGCACCCGCATTTCAGCCTCGAAAAATGGCGTTATGCCCGCGCAATGGGCATCCAGCGCCGCTTCCATGGCAGGTAAATCATCCGGGTGAAAATAAGTCGCCCACTCAGCACGCTCGAATGCGCGGTCGGGGCGAGCCTCGCCGATCAGATCGAGCACCCAATCGTTGACCACCGTCCGGCCGTTGAGCAGATCCAGATCCCACAAGCCCAGGCGGGCAGCGGCCACCACGCGCGCCAGACGTTCCTGTTCGACCTTAAGGCTATCTTCCGCTTCCTTGCGTGCGGTAATGTCGACGTTCACGCCAGACAGACGCAGCGCCCGACCGCTCGGGTCGCGCTCGATCACGCGCCCCCGATGATTGATCCACTTCCAGTGGCCTGCGACGTCACGGATCCGGGTTTCGACCTGCAGTAACTCGTCAGCCGCGTCGAGCTTATCGGCAATGAAGCGGTTGAAACGTTCACGTTCCTCGCCCTCCAGCCAGCCCAATAGCCAGCCCTCGCGACCGGCCTGCTCGGCCGGCCGAAAACCCAGCGTGCGTTCGAGCCAGGCGTTGGTTTCGAGCTTGCCGGTCTCGCGGTCCCATTCCCAGACGCCCAGATCGGCCGCCTCGACCGTCACCTGCAAGCGTTGCGCGGCATCTCGCCCGCTGGCTTCCGCCAGCCGCAGTTGGGTGATGTCCAGATGCGTACCGACCAGCCGGCGGGCCCGGCCGTCCTCACCGCGCGCCACGACCTGACCGTTCACCAGCTGCCAGCGCCAGCCGTCGTGAGCCCGGAAGCGCGCTTCCATACTGAAATACGGGGTTTCGCCCTTCAGATGTTTTTGCCCAGCCAGAATGAAGCGGTCGTAGTCTTCGGGGTGGATCAGCTTCAGCCATTCCTTCACGTCGCGCTGCCCGCCGGGCGCCACGTCCAGCAAATCGGCGACCGCAGAGGTCACGTCGGTGCGGGCGGCGACCAGATCCCATTCCCAGAACCCGACGTTGCCCGCACGAATCAGCATGTCGAATCGCGCACGCTCATCCCGCACTTCGAGTTCGGCCAGTTTGCGCTCGGTGATGTCAAGGTGAACGCCTGCCATCCGCAGGGGCTGACCCTGCGCATCGCGTTCGGTGACCCGGCCGCGATCGAGCACCCAGACCCAGCTGCCATCCTTCGCCCGCAAGCGATGTTCGGTCATGTAGGAAGGGGTAAGTCCGTTCTTGTGCGCAGCGACTGCCTCGGTCGCCATGGTGTAGTCGTCTGGATGGATAAGCCCGCTCCAGGCGGTCGTCGCGTTGTTGAAGTCGTCTGGCGCGTAGCCAAGCATGGTGGCGAAGCGTTCATTGAAGTGCAGCACATCGGCAACGATATCCCAGTCCCAGACAGCCAGACGCGCGCCCTCCACCACGGCACTCAGGCGCTCGCGTTGCTCGTCCAGCACCCGGCTAGTCAACATGCGCATGAACTCGCCGCCCGCCCGCCGGGCGGCCAGTGCCAGCAAGACCTCATCGTCTTCATGGCCGGAACAGGGTTTGTCGTCGAGAACCCAAACCAGTCCCAGAGTTTGGTCGTCCTGACCGGTAATGGGAAACGCACGGTAACTTTCGACGCCGGCGCCGTGAAAACGCGTTGGCAAATGAAACCGCGCGCCAACGCCCGACGCGACCCGGAAGACCTCGCCAGCCACCAGTGGGATGGCGAAGGGTGTGTTGGCCACCGCCAGGCGGAAACCCGTCGAAGGCATGCCATCTTCCCAGTACGCCATCACATCGACGGTCGCCTGATCGGGCATCAAACGACCAATTCCCGCCCAGCGCGCGCCAAGTCCAAGGCACACCGCTTCCACAATGCGGTCCAGCAGATCCTGGCCTGCATCGGCCTCGGCCAGCATTTCCAGACCACGACGCTGGCGCTCGCGCTCGGTCACATCGGTGCGAATCGAAAGGTATTGGTGGATAGCGCCCTCATCGTCAAACACCGGCACGATGGTGGATTGCACCCAATAAAGTTCGCCGCTGCGACGGCGATTCTGAATCAGCCCTCGCCACACCTTGCCTGAGGACACGGTGTGCCAGAGATCGGTGTAGAAGGCGTCGCCGTGGGTGAATGACTTCAGGAGCCGATGGTTTTGTCCCAGCAGTTCCTCACGCGAGTACCCGCTGACCTCGCAGAACTTGTCGTTCACAAACCGGATATCGCCCTTCAGGTCGGCGACAGAGACAATGGCGTGATGGTCGACCGCCATACGCAGGGCCTGCAAGGAGGCATTGCGTTGTCGGAGATCCTGCTCGCGCAGCATCAGCCTCGCGCGGTCGACCTCCTGGCGTGACATCGTGCGGTTGAACGCCCGGGTGATGTCGGTGAGTTCATCGTTGCCGGACAGCACCACGCGCACGCCAAGCTCGCCCGCGCTGACTTTCTCAAAACCGGCTTTCAGCGCAGCCAGCCGCCGGCTGAACACCCGGTCAAAAAAAACCCACAGGGCAAGCCCGCAGAGGATGGAAAAACCCGCGGAGATCAGCGCGCGCTGGTAGCGCAAACGCGACGCCGAGGCGAGCAAAGGCGCCAGATCCTGCCGCACCAGCAACCAGGCGTCAGGGGCTGGCTGGGCGTCGGTATCCGAAAACTTCACCGGCTCGAGCATCAGGGCGAAACGCTCCCCTCCCAGCAGCTTAGGCTCCGGGGTCTGCAAGGCGGTCGCGGTCAAGCCGGGGAAACGCTGGAAATCGAGCGCCTCGAGGGTCTGGCCCGGGGTCTCGATCAGGCGGTATTGGCCGTCGATCAGGGCCGTTTCAACGACCTGCGGATCCTCGCGCAGCGCGGCCAAGCGCCGCGCCACCGCCCGCGTATCACCGTCGCGTAGATGGTGGGCGATGTGCATCGCCGTGGTAGCGACGCTGAGTTGCCGCGCCTGTTTGGCGTCGGCCAGTTCTCGCCCGCGGTCAAGGCCGGTATGGGCAACAGCGCCCAGCAGGGCCGCCAACACCCCGGACAGCAGGATTGCCAGCGGAACCGTGCGTCTGAGCGGCCAGCGGGTCAGAAATTCACCGACCGCGGAAGCCCAGCCGCGGCGCGGAATCACTGACCGGGTTCTCTCAGCGGGGTGGGCAGATTGAGTTCCTCCTTGCTGCGCTGAATGCCTTCAAACAGCGACAGGCCAAGGTCTTCCCCCATATCACCCTGAACCATGAAGGTCTCGCGTTCACGTTCCACCAGATCAAGGAACACGTTGGTCAACGCCGGATCGCGCCAACCGCGCTCGGCCTCCTTGCGCATGATGCGAACCACTTCGTGGGTCGGCAGGGCCGGTTTATAGGGGCGGGCAAAGCTGAGCGCGTCGTAGATATCGCAGATCTGGAAAACCCGCGCGAGCAGCGGAATTTCCTCGCCGTGCAGGCCATCGGGGTAGCCGCTACCGTCCCAACGCTCGTGGTGGGAGCGAATGATTTGCACCGTCTGACGAAAACTTTTCAGCCCGCTACACAAGCGCTCGCCAATGATGGTGTGAGTTTTCATCACCGCCCACTCATCCGGCGTGAACCCACCCGGCTTCAGCAGAATCTGTTCGGGGATGCCCAGCTTGCCGATGTCGTGCAGCACACCGCCGCGGCGTAGTGCCAATAAATCGCTGCCGCTCAAGCCGAGGGTTTCCCCGAAGCGCACCGAGTACTGCGCCAGTCGCGTGCAATGGTCGCCGGTATTGCCATCTTTGGCTTCCACCATGCGGGCCAGCGCAAAAAGGACTGATTCGGCACTTTCCAACTGGTCGGTCAAGCGCTTGCGATTAATGGCGGAGTCGATTCGGGCCACAAACTCCTGCGCGCTATAGGGCTTGTGGATGAAATCGGAGGCGCCGGCCCGCAAGCCCGACGTCAGCACGCTGGTGCTCCCCCCACCGCCCGTCACCATGATGATAGGCAGCAGCAGATTGCCGATGTCATCCCGGATCCGGCGACAAACCTCTTCGCCGTCGATGCCGGGCAGGCGCTTGTCGAGCACCATGACGTCGAAATCCTGGGTCGTCACGATATCCAGCGCCGTCATGCCATCAGCGGCTTCGAAGACTTCGTACTTGGGCGGTTGGAGAATGGCCTGGACCAGGGCGCGCTGGTCAGGTTCATCGTCGACGATCAGCACCTTGAAAGGCGCAGCGCCCTGATTGAGATAGTCAAACATCGACCGCATCGTGATTACTCCTGCGACCCGCTGATGGCGGTCGGAGGTCTTGGGAACATCCGGCCTGCGCCCGGGAGTAACCCGAACGACAGGGTTCAATCATAGCCGTGTGTATCGGGCCGAAGACAGCCTGTGTCGGGGTATCGGCCGCGCCCGCCTCCAACCGTAGGGCTTTTTGGTGCAAATTTCCGCAGCCTGCCGGTAGCATGGCGTCTTATGAGAATGAGCGCTGAACAATTTGCCCGATGGGACGCGAAATCCATCACCCTGCTGGGCATGTCCGGGGTGGGCAAAACGCACCTGTCTGGCCGCCTGCGGGCCGCTAACTGGTTTCACTATTCGGCCGACTACCGAATAGGTACCCGCTACCTCAGCGAACCGATTCTGGACAACATCAAGCGGCAGGTGATGCAGGTGCCGTTCCTGCGCGAGCTGCTGCGGACCGACTCCATCTACATTTCTAATAACATTACGGTCGACAACCTCACGGCCGTGCTGACCTTTCTGGGCAAACTCGGGCGGCCGGCGCAGGCCGGACTGGATCTGCAGGAATTCAAAAGACGCCAGAAGCTGTACCGGGACGCCGAAGTGGCCGCCATGCTGGATGTGCCGGAATTCATCGCCAAAGCCCACGAAATCTACGGCTACCAGCATTTCGTGAACGATTCCGCGGGCAGCCTGTGCGAGCTTGATGACCCGAGCGCCCTCGAAGTGTTGGCCGAGCACACGCTCATCATCTACATCGAGGCGACCGCCGAGAATGGCCGGCAGTTGCTGGCCCGCGCGGAGGCAGACCCCAAGCCCCTGTATTACCGGCCCGCGTTTCTGGACGAGCAACTTGCGGTTTACATCGCCGAAAAGGGCTTGACCAGCGTCGCCGATATTGCGCCCGACGACTTCGTGCTGTGGATGTTTCCGCGCCTGTTCGCTGCGCGGGTGCCTCGATACGAGGCTATCGCGCGGCAGTACGGGTACACCATTCGCGCCGATGTGCTGGCCGCAGCCCATAGCGAAGCGGCATTCCTCGCCTGCATCGGGGATGCACTCCGCCAGTCGGCCGTCTAATCACCACCGCAAAAGCACGAACGCAGTCACGCAAGGCCCTTATCCATGTCTTACCCGCCTTCCTCTGGTTTGCAACTCGGCCTGTTCATGCCGAACTGCAGCAACATGTACGCCATCAGCACCTACCGCACGGTGCCCGACGAGTGGCCCTATGAGTCGAACAAGCGCATCGCGCTGGCGGCCGAGGCGGCTGGCTTTGACTTTCTGTTCCCGGTCAGCCGCTGGCGCGGATTCGGCGGGCCCACCGACTACCTGGGTACCTCGCTGGAAACCATGACCTGGGCCTCGGCCCTGCTCGCGGTGACCTCGCGAATCAAGGTCTTCTCGACCGTCCACGTGCCGGTATTTCACCCGGTGGTCGTCGCCAAAATGGGCGCCACGCTGGACCACATCGGGCAAGGCCGCTGGGGCATCAACCTGGTTAGTGGCTGGAGCAAGGAAGAGTTCGGGATGATGGGGGTGGATCTCCTGCCGCATGCCGAGCGTTATCAACGCACCACCGCCTTCGTCGAAATCCTGCGCGGCCTGTGGACCGAACCGCCGGGCAGCTTCAATTATGAAAGCCCGTGGTATCAGGTTCGCGGGGGGTATTCGCTGCCCCAACCGACCACCCCACCGCCGATCGCCAATGCGGGCGGATCGGCAGACGCGCAGGCCATGGTGGCCCGGCTTTGCGACTGGGCCTTCCTCAGCCCGCCGTCGATCGAAGCCACTCCCGGCATCACCAGTCAAATCCGCTCGCGCGCGGCGGCGCATGGGCGTAGCGTGAAGTGCGCCGGCTTTCCGTTTGTCTTGTGGCGCGACTCCGAAGAAGAAGCCGCAGCGGAAGTCGCAAAAATCATCGCCCACAAGGACAGCATCGCCGCCGGGAACTGGCTGGAGGGCGTAGGGCTGGGCAGCGGTTCATTCGACCAGTTCACGCTGGACATGATGGTTTTGGGCGCGGGCGCGCTGCCGGTCGTCGGCACCGCGCGTCAGGTTGCCGAGAAACTGGCCGCCCTCCACGCCGGCGGCCTGGACGGGTTGTTGATGGTCTTTCAGGCCTATTACGAAGACACGCTGCGCTTCGAGCGAGAAGTACTACCGATCCTGCGCGAAATGGGCGTGCGCTAGGCCCAGCGCACGCGGACGGGGACTGACTTAGGCCCGGACACAAATTCCGAATGGACCAGCCGGGGCTCGCCGGCCAGTTCGACGGCCGCCAGACGCGGCACGATGCGCTCCCATAACTCACGCATCTCGAGCCGCGCCAGGTGCTGCCCCAGACACACATGCCCGCCATGCCCAAAGCTGATCTGACGACTGGGCTGACGGTCCAGTCGAAACTCGAAAGGCGACGGAAACACCGTTTCATCACGATTTGCCGAAGGATAAGACAGATACAGGCGGTCGCCCTTGGCAATGGCCCGCCCGGCGATCGTGCAGTCTGCCGTGGCATGTCTCACAAACTGCTTCACCGGCGTTGCCCAGCGGATGGCCTCGTCCACGAAGGCTGGAATGAGCGACAAATCGGCTTTGAGTGCCTTGAGCAAGGCAGGCTGCTCGGCCAGCATCCACATCGCCCAGGCCGTGGAATGCGCGGTCGAATCGTGACCGGCGGTCGACAGAATGGCGTAGTACGAAATGGCGGCCACGTGCTCCAGCGGCGCACCGTCGACTTCTGCATTGGCTATTAGCGAGGCAATGTCGTCGCGAGGCGAGGCCCGGCGATCCGCCATGACCGCGCTGTAGTACTCATTGAATTCGTCGAAGACGATTTTCCACGTCCGGGTCTGATGGGTAGGGTCGGCGGGGTTGGTCTCGGGTCGCTTGAGGTCCGGATCGGCCCAGCAAAACAGCCACTGGGTCAGGCGCAGCATCTTGGCGTGGTCAGCCCGTGGCACGCCGACCAGATCCAGCACGATACCCAGGGGATACGGCATGGCCAGTTCGTGCGCCCAGTCGAATTCCGGCCCCAACTGCTGCAAGCCGGCGATGCGCTCGGCGGCTACCATCCCGATGTGTTCGCGCAGTTTCGCGATGTTTTGCGGCGAAAACGCCTTTACGGTGACCTGCCGATAGGGTCCGTGTTCGGGATTATCGAGTTGCACCAGTGAGCGAAAAAGATTCCACGAGCCGCCGGTGAATTCGCGCACCAGCGCCTCACCGTCGCGGGTGATGAGTGTGGCCGCGCGGTCGGCGTTGTGAAACAGCTCGTTTTGCCTGCTGATTTCGACGACGTCGGCGTGTCGGGTGACGACCCAGTAGGGGTCGAAACCCGGCACCTCGGCCCGCGCCAAGGGGTAGCGCGCGCGAAGCTCGCGCAATAACTCATCCACCAGACCACGGGTGGCAAAACTTGAGGGGTCAAAAAGCGGCGCAACCAGTTCTACCGGAATAACAGTCATCGGGGTTTCATCCTGTGAAAACGCTAACCTGCACTTAAGCCATCTTCGCCGGCACAGCCTCATCGGCCATCGTGAACAGCGCCGGGTCGACGCCTTCGCCCACCAGCAGATCGCGCCGCGCGGCGAATCGCGGCTTCACCAGCCACACGATCAGCGGCAGCACCACCAGCGACAGCACCATGTTGATGGCCATGATGACGATCAACAGCAGCCCCATGTCGGCGACAAACTTCAGGCCCGACATGAAATACCACGGCGCGATCCCCAGCCCCATGATAGTGGCCGTAAACAGGATGGCCTTACCGGTCGTGCGCAGCGCGCGCACGATGGCGAGCGCCCAGTCGCCATCGGCGCTGTGGTATTCCTCGCAAATACGCGACAACAGATAAATGCCGTAATCGATGCCAACGCCAAGCCCGATGGCCGCCACGATCAGCGAGTTCACATCCAGCCCCACGCCCAGCAGGTGCATGGCGGCGTAAAGCACTTCATTGGCTAGATTCACGGGTACCAGCAGGATGAGCCCCGCCACCAGCGAGCGATAGGCCACGCTGCAGGTAATGAGGATGAAGAAGTTCAGCACCAGCACGACCACCCAGTGGTAACGCTCGACCACGTGATTCACCGCCTGTTGCAGGGGAATCGTGCCGGTGGCTAGCCGGATGGTGAAGCGCTCGTGGTCAGCGCCCACCTGCTCAACTGCCGCGCGGGCGGCTGCCAGCGCCTTGTCGACGGTGTCCTGCTTGTTGTCGCGATACCAGAGCGAGACGGTGCCATCCAGCCAGGTCTCATTGACCACATGACCAAAGTTCTTGGCGCTGGTCCCCATGGTCACCGCGAACGAAGCGGCGCTAGAGGCCTGGTCGTTGGGGTCGAGGAACATCCACTTGGGACTGCCCCCATTGAACAGACGGTTGCCCTCGCTGACGTAATCCGCGAACGACAGCGTCGCGCGCGGCGGGTCTTCGCCAGACTCCATGATGCGCTGTAGCGCCCGCATGGTTTCCTGCATGTCGGACTTTTGGACCATCAGTTCGAGCGTCTTCCGTTCCTTCGACTCCAACACGATTTCCAGCGTGTTTACCCCAGGGAAATGCGCATTGATCTGGCGCACGGCGGTGTTGAATTCGGAGTCGTGCCAGAAGAGACCCGAGCCCTCCACCGGATTGCCGATTCGGATCTGGCCGGCGGTGTAGATGGCGAGCACGCTGAATACCAGCACCACGGCCGAGGTGAGGCGCGCGGTGCGGCCTACCGACAGGCTGGCCACCGCCCCCAGTGTGGCCTGTAGCCGCCGGTGAAAGCCCGACACCTTGCCGCGCCCGGTCAGACGCTCCACGTTGCGGGGCGGAGGCAAAGTTGCAAGCAACAGTGAAATCAGCACGACCCCGGTCGGGATCAGCCACACGGCCCACATGCCGCAAAAGATGGCGTGTCGCACCATGGCCGGAATGGGCGCCGCGACGACGATAAAAATGCCGAGGATGTCGGTGATAATGCCGAGGATGCTGGGCGCCATCATCACGCCCATGGTGATTTCGGCGGCTTTCACCCGGTCACCGACCTGCGCGTAAACCTCGTAGAAGCGCTCCGTGAACTGCACGCAGTGCGAAAATGAGCGCGCGGTCAGCAGCAAGGGCACGACCATGAGCAGCGGCTCGATCGAGATATCCAGCCACCCCACCAGACCAAACGCCCAAATGCCGGCCGTCGCGCTGGTAATAATGGGCGTGATGACGCCAACCACATTGCGCATGTAGAGGATCAGCGCGCCGATCAAGGCGCCAAGCGTCACGGTGAAGATCATCACCATCTGCCATTCGTACTGATACACCCAGCCGATAAGCACCGGCTGGCCGGCGAGATAGACGTCGTGATGCTCATCGCGAGCGGCCTTGACCAGCCGCTGCAAGTGCTCGAAGGCCACGCCGTAATCCAGCCGATGTTCGATGAAGGTTGCGGTAATCAGCGTCGCGGTATCGTCGCGCGATACCAGAAACACCCGGGCGTTCGGCGCCTTGTCCAGCAAGTTGCGGAACTTGCTGATTTCTTCTTCATCCCGCGGCGCGTGATCGGTCATCAAAGGCCGCATATCGATGCCGTTGGCGGTCGATTCGCTGTAGCGCGCCTTGCTGCTCGCCAGCGAGAGAATCATGTCGTGATCGACACCCGGCACCAGATCGATATCGCGCGTGAACTGCCAGATTTTGGCCAGCGTGTCGGCGTGAAAAAGATCGCCGTCCTTACGCTTGATCATCACCGCGACCGTCAGCGGGTTACCAAATCCCGGATGGTCCTTGTAGACCTGCACAAACGGGTCATCCGTGGGTAGCAGGTCAGAAAAAATGGTCTGCAACTGGACCTTGGGGAGTCCTGCGGCAAAGAACGCGGTAATGGCGATGAAGAGCGCCCAGGCGGGCTTGCGGTTGGCCAGAACCCAGCGAGCAATCCGGTAACGGAGCGAGTACATCGTCGTTAAACCTGTCTGATAAAAAGATGATTTGAGGGCAGCCACCAACCTGGTGATGCTGCGCAAAGTACCCCATTCGGGGGCATTCCGGACAGACGTCCCGGGCAGCGACGCGCCTGTCCAAGCAAGACCATGGGCCGTAAACTGCGGGCCTGTCTTTTACGGCCCCACGGCCCCGCCGGTTTCACCTTTGATCACTTGCCATCGCTATCCCGCGTCGCGCCTCGGTGCGCCGATATGAAAAATTCCTTCGCCGCGGGCCTACTGGCCGCGTTTCTGGCGGTCGCCCTGTGGGGCGCCCAATTACCCATCGCCAAGGACAGCTTCGCGCACGTCGACCCGTTCAGCTCCACCGCTTTGCGCTATCTCTTCGCCTTGCTGGTGATAGTGCCCGCGCTGATCTGGCAGGAAGGACGCGGGGCGCTCCGTTACGGGCGGCAATGGAAAACGGCCTGTCTGCTCGGATTCATCGGCATGGCGGCCTCGCCCTGCCTGGTCTTTCTCGGCATGTCAATGTCGCGCGCCGAATATGCGGTGGTGATCGTCGCGCTGCAGCCTTCGATGGCGGCCATTTTGCACTGGATCCTGCAATCCCGACGCCCCTCCGCCTTCACCTTGGCCTGCATTGCGATGGCGCTGGCCGGGGTGGTGCTGGTGGTGACCAAGGGCGAGTTGGCTTTCCATGAGAGCGCCCGCGAACTGCTCGGTAGTTTTTGCGTCCTGCTGGGCGCACTCGCCTGGGTGATCTACACGATGGGAACCGGCAAGCTGGCGGGCTGGTCAATATGGCGCGTCACCACGCTGACCATGTTGCCTGGCGGGGTGGCCAACATGCTGCTCGCGGCCGGCCTGATTGCCACCGGGATCGTGCCGCTACCCACCGCTGAGGCCCTGTGGGCCATCCGCTGGCCGCTGGCCTATCTCAGCTTTGCCGGCGTGTTGGTCTCCATGCTGGCGTGGAACTTCGGCAACCAGCGCATCGGCCCTTTGAACGCAACGCTGTTCATCAACTTCATGCCGGTCATGACCTTCGGCTTTCGGAGCCTGCAGGGCTATCAGTTCTCGCCGATCGAACTGCTCGGCGCGGGATTGGTTGTCGCCGCACTGGTAGCTAACAACGTGTATCTACGCGTGGTTTTTCTGGCGGCGCAGCGCCGCGCCGCCGTGGCTGCGGGCTAGACGAATCAGGGCACGTCTACGACATCGCCCGCCGGCCCTTCATGATGCGGATGGAGATCATGCGCCGGTTTAACCGGGAGCCCTGCGACCGGCACCGTTCGGCGCAGGAAATCGATCACGGCGCGTCCGAACACATCGTTGCGATCACCGGCCACCATGTGGCCGGCCTCGGTAATATTGACGTACTCGCTATGCCTGCAGAGTTCAAGAAACGCAGCCGCGCCTTCTTCGCTGAGCACGTCTGACAGCCCCCCACGCACCAGCAGGGTCGGCAGGGCAAGCGCGCTGGCGCAGGCTTCGAGTCGGATCAGACGTTTATCCATTTCCCGGCGCAGGGTCATGAAGCGCGGGTCCCAGTGCCAGCGGTATTTGCCGTCCGCCGTGAGTCGTAAATTCTTCGCCAGACCGGCTAAATCCTTGGGTGGCTTGCGGTGTGGCTGATAGGCCCCAATCGCCTGCGCCACTTCCTCCAGCGAGTTAAAGCCCTCGGGTCGCTGGTCCATGAAGGCCTGAATTTTCTGCACGCCTTCCGGCTCGATACGGGGTGCGATGTCAACCAGCACCAGCGCAGTGGCATCGACGCGATCTTCACCCACCGCGACCAGACTGGTGCCGCCGCCCATGGACGCCCCGACCAGCACCGGCCGGCGTCCGCCGAGCGCTGCGATCACGCAGCGCAGGTCCTCCACCATGATGTCCTGCCCATACACGCCATCGGGTGCCCAGTCAGAATCACCGTGGCCACGGGCGTCGAAACTCACCGCGTGATAGCCGGCCGCACCCAGCTGCTCACCCACATTCTTCCACGCATGACGGGTCTGCCCACCCCCATGCTGGAGCAAGACGAGCGGCCCTTGCGGGTCACCCCAACTGTCACCGGCGATGCTCACGCCCTGCGCCCCCGACCAACGATGCATGGGGATAGGCGTACCTGGAAGTCTTTCGCCGGCGTTGCTCATGGGGCTTCGATCCTGTTCAGTGCAGGCTGCATTGTCGGGGCATGGGGAATCGCGTCAAGCGCTGGTCTTTCGCGACTCACCATCAGGGGCTTGGACAGGCGCGATTGACTAGCTCATTGAACACGGCGTAGCGACCGTCATTTTTACCAACCCGTCCAAAGGCTTTTTTACCGCCGACGCGCTCGCCCAGCTGGGCGGAAGGATGCATTGGCACGCGGGCGGTGGGCACCCGCGCGAGCAAGGCCGAGGCTTCAGGCTTTCAGCATTTCAGCCAGCGCAAGGCGCGTGGATTCAAAGGCAATTCGGCCCGGGTCCACCGCCGCAGGCGCCAGCCAATCGAGCGCGGCCGCTTCGTCGTTAGGCTGGAATTCGGTGGCATCCGCCAGCGTGCAGCCGAAGAACACGTCGACCGTGCTGTAGCGTACGCCGTGAAATACATACCGATTGGGAATGGAAAAAAGATAGCGCGGCGCGAGGAGCTTGAATCCGGTTTCCTCAAAGGTTTCGCGCATCACGGCGGCTTCCAGCGACTCATCGCGCTCGACAAAGCCACCCGGCAAATCAAGCAAGCCGGCGCCGGGCTCGCGGGCGCGCGTAATCCACGCGATTTTGCCGGCGCGCTCGATAACGGCCGACACCGCAACCGCCGTGTTATGGAAATACGTATGACCACAACGCGAGCAGCCGTAGAGCTTGTTGTCTACGCTTTCCAACGCATCTACCCCGCACTGGGGGCAGAAATACCGGCGGTTGCTTGCCGATGTCATCGCCTTGATGCTCAGGCGCGAGCCGTTGAGCCGCCGTCAACGGTGAGTACGGTACCGGTGCAATAAGAGGCTTCGTCCGAGGCCAGAAACAGGCAGGCATAGGCCACTTCTTCCGGCGTGGCAGGACGCCCCATCGGCGAAATGAGTTTCGGGTTCTCGGGCGAAAACAGCATGGGGGTCACGCTCTCCACCATCTGGGTTTGCACAAAGCCCGGTGCCACCACGTTGCAGCGAATATGGTCGTCGACGTAGGCGACCGACATGGAACGCGTGAGATTGATGATGGCGCCTTTGGTGGCCGTGTAGGTGTGGGCATCCGGCGCACCGCCCAGCCCGAAAATACTGGCAACGTTGACGATCGATCCCTTGCCCTGCTGCTTCATCTGGCGGATCACGAGGCGCGACACGTAGAACACGCTGTCGAGATTGAGGGCCATCACCTCACGCCATTTGTCGATCGGGGTGCTGTGCACCGGATCCATCGAGCCTGCGCTGGTCTCGCGCAGGTTGTAACCCACACCGGCCGCGTTCAGCAGGATGTCAATGCGGCCGTAGGTCTCAACGCAGCGGTTGACGGCGGCTTCGACCGGGTCGGGTTGCGACAGGTCGGCGCTGAACACGCTGCCTTTGCCGCCGGCCGCAACGGCCTGACGCAGTGATTCATCCAGATTGGCCTGCGTGCGCGAGACCCCGAAAACGGTGGCGCCTTCTTTCGCAAACATCACCATGCAAGCCCGGCCAATGCCGGTGCCCGCACCGGTTACAAAGGCTATTTTTCCATCCAGACGTCCCATACCTGTTCCCCTTCTCGGCTCGTTTACCCTGAAACGAGGCTGTTCGTGATTATTCTTCGCGCTGGCGTCCCATCAGACGCAGCAGGTCCTCATGTAACTCAAACCAGACGGTGTGATAGCTGTCGCTACGCGCATCGCTGACTGCCGCAGTCTCGCCATTTTCCGCCTGATCGAGGGCGGCCAGCAGCTTTTCCTGATACACCTTGAGCCGCGGCGCCCCGCCGACCAATGCCTTCAACACCGGCTCGAAGCGTTCATGCAAATCGCCGAGGCGGTCGACGATGCGCTGGTCGTAGTCGCGGTCGCTGTGGTCGTTGGGTACGCGTTTACCGCCTAGTTCAAGCGTTTGCCAATCGGTGATGAGTTGCTTGAGCTCGACATTGATGCGCTCGAAGCGTTCGTAGGCGGCAACAAATGCAGCGTTGGCGCGCAACCCATCACAGAATCGCGAGTATTCGCTGGCCAGGATCAACTGGCCGGCTGGTGACAGCAGATAACGCCCGTTGGCTTCCAGCACCCGCCCACCGGCGACCGCCGAGGCCAGTAGCTCGGCGGTGCGTGCGAGCGGGACGCTTGCGATCGCAGCGATGTCTTCGGCAGCGCCGTGCTTGCGAATCGCGATAGCGTGCATGACCAGATGGAGATCGGTATTCATCGGTATAGCTCCGTCAGGGGTGCGTCAGGCCTTGCCCCGACGTGCTTCGATATCGTCACGACGCAAGGCGGCACCGGCATCCTGCAGGGTGCGCGAGTGCCGCTGTTCGAGCTTGAAAAGCTCATCAGCGCGCGGCGTATGCGCGTGATACTTCACCCAGTCCTGGCAGAGGTAG
Organism: Gammaproteobacteria bacterium; assembly: GCA_030833185.1. GTDB lineage: Bacteria > Pseudomonadota > Gammaproteobacteria. The sequence continues at coordinate 29,667 of JAURHQ010000005.1, forward strand.
CGGTAAGCGGGCTGGCAGATTTCAGGAACGAACTCACGACTACGCTGCATGAACTCCGCCAGCGACAGCACGCCCTGCGTGGTGCGGTAGCGGTCGTTCTTGCGCGGCAAGTTACTGACGCCTGAGCGTAGCGGCCCCACCGACGGCGTGTAATCGCCGTCATCCAGAATGGAATACGGAATGTAAGAAAGCGATCGGGTGGGAGCATCCGTGTGCTGCATCATGGTGTAGTCGTGCATCCGCTGGCTTGGCGTGCTGATGTAGCCCACCAGTTCGCCGAGAAACAAATTGCCGTATTCGTCGTTCAGCAAGGGCCGGAAGCGTTCGGCGCGTTCGTCGATCATCATCCAGTCTTCCATCTCATAACAGCCGGCAATCATGGCGAACTCTTTGATGACGGCGTAGTAGGTCAAGGCGCCAGCATCAAGTTGCTGGTCGCGGGTCCAGCCCGCCATCTCGCGCCACAGCTTGGCGGTCGCTACCTTGATCCGGTCGGTGAGGTCGAGAAAGGTGGCCGTAAGTTCTTCGACGCTGCCCATCCCGACCGGGAGGTGTCCTTCCGACAGGGTATCTGCCGTATAGAGGCCGACGCCCACCATATGCTCGGCGCGCATCTCGGGCTCGGATTCAAACGAGCCCCAGTCGTCGAGCAGGTTGATGTGACAGCCCTCGAGGATCATCGTCACGGTCAGGTTGTTATAGGGGATTTCACCCCCGACGCCATCGAGCCAGGGCACGCCGGATTCGGACAGTTCAAGGAAGTCCCGCACCAGCATCTCGCGTTTGTCCGAAACTCGATACGGCCCGTGGTTATGCAGCGTCAGGCGGCTCTCACAGGACACCAGAAACCCGTACTGCGCGGCGGCGGCCAAAAACGACTGAGCAGCACGGTGCAGCGGATCGCCGTCACGACATTCAAAGGCGTCGGCATGGAAAACCTGCAAGCGCTGCTCAGGCAGCACCTGCGCGCGATGACCGGCCTGGCGATTGATCAGATTGCCGTTGTTACGATGCCAGGACAGCTGAAAGCGCTTCCAGAAATCCATGGTGTAGATGAGGTCAAGCACGCCGTCGCTGGGTTTAATAACGCCCCAGTTAATGAGCATCTCGCGCCCCAGCAGGTAGAAGCAGGGCATGCACCAGGCCACGATTTTGATGCCTTGATTCCGCGCCCGGTCGCCGATTTCCTCTGCCGACATGTGCTGCTCAATTTTGCGGAGCAGCGCCGGGTAGCGATACCAACAGTTGAGATACGAGAAAAGGATGTAGGCAGAGACCGGGAAAATCTTTGATTCCTGAACGGTGCGCGTGGCGCAAAGCCAGTAGGTTTCATCCGCGTTTTGCTGGATGAGGTTGTTGGTTTCCAGTAGCTGGGCGTAGGTCAGGGTCGGCTGAGACATGCGAGTGCTTCCTTGGAATCTTCAGAGCGGCGGCAGCCGGAACACGCGCGCCGAGACGTCGGCGCCAGTCTGGTAGTCATCGGCGGTCTTGGCGCGGGCGGTGACTTCGAGTTCCAGCCGGTCGCCGTCCTTGATCCCGGAAAGTCTGGCGTTCATCAAACAGGGAATCCCGTATTCCCGCGTCAGAATCGCCAAGTGAGAGCGGGTAGTGCCGCCGGCACACAGCACACCGGCGAACTTCTCCAGCACCGGCGCGGTCAGCGTTCCGCCGGAGTCCTCCACAATAGCGATGGTGTTAGCCGGCACGCCGTGAGTGAGGTATTCCAGCACCTTGTCGCTGGTGCGGACGTAGCGCGCAATCCCAAGCAGATTGGCTTTGCGCGACACCACATTGTCGCCGACGCCGCGCAGTTCGCGACCTTCGGCATCGGGCGCGGCAGTGGGCGCAGCCGGGTGCTCAAAGGAGAAGTTTTCCAACTGCAGTCCCGAATCCCGATAGGCCTCCGGACGTTCGGCCGCCGACGACATCGCGGAAGGCTCAAAGCGGTAGCCGTTTGCCAGCAACTGGGCCTCGATCTTCGCAATGTCTTCCTTGGTAATGCTGTCGTACGCAGGGCCCGCCACGAACGCCTGCCAGCTGCCGTTGAATTCTGCAAAGCGGCGGCGAACCAGATCTTTCATTGCCGCGTTGTAGGCTTCGACGATCGCGAAAGTCGACTGCCAAGCGTGTTTGTCGTGGTCGGTATAAAGCGTGCTCATGGGTACTTTGCCTCTCTCTCCTTCAAGCCGTATAGCGATCGCGAAGCGCCGCGCGGGCAGCTGGCGTCAAACCCAGCGCCTGCTGCAGGAAATCAGCGTCGCTGGCGTAGTGCTGGTCGATTTCTGCGAGCACGACCTCAAGGTAGGACTCGCGCGTCACCAGCAGGGGTTCCATCAAGGCGACCACATCACGGCCCGGCCGCGCCTTGACCGCGTATTTTTCCAGCGCGCGGGGCAGTTCGGTTTGTGCCGGAAAGTAACGTCGCGACAGGGTGAAATCGTACAAGATCGTCTCACGCGGAACGCCTAGCGCCAGCAGCAGCAGGGCCGCCCCGACGCCGGTGCGCTCCTTGCCCGCTGAACAGTTCATCAACACGCTGCCGGCCGCAGCTTGTTGGAGCACTGCGAACAGACGTGCGTAATGCGGCGCCGATTCCCCAATCAGCGAGCGCATCAGTTCGTGCATGGCATCGACCACGACCGCGGGATCGTCGGTCTGTTCAAACAGGCGATGGAAAAAGAAGCGGTCTTTCAGACCCGGCGGAATGCCCAGCGTTTCGAGCACCGGGGCGCAGGCAATGGTCGCATTTTCGGTGGCCCGCTCTTCCGCCATGCGGAAGTCACAGACGGTACGAATCTCCAGCGCGTCAAGGCGGTCCTGGTCGCCGGCGGTCAGCTTCGATAAATGCCCGGACCGAAAGAGCTTGCCCCAGCGCACGCGGCGTCCGTCGTCCGTTCGGTAACCGCCCAAATCCCTGAAGTTAACCCCGCCTGCCAGCGGGACCTGGCGTTCGGCCACCCACATCGGCGAGCCAGCGGTCGGCTCAAGGCAAAAGAAAGGGCGAAACCAGTCGGTCGGCAGGTCGACTTCGGCCCAGCCGCCGACAGCCTCAAGCGGTGAGAGATCACCCATCGCGTCTGGCGAGCGCGCCGCCCGGATACGGACTGGCTCGATTAGACAGTCGGCGTCCCAGGCAACGCGCCATCGACCTGCGCCAATCTGCTCTACCGAAATCTGTGTTATTGGGTCCATCACAAGCTCCGCGAGTCCCCGCCCCGTTGGCGGCCGGGCGCATACGGTGGCGTATTTGTGGCGCGGACGCTAGACGTAAGACCCGCTTTGGAGACGTCGATTGCAGGTTTCGGCGATGACGGTTCGGCACTACACTGCGGGCGACCATGAACACCCCTGCGCCGGCTTCCCAACCCATCGTTCGCATTCGCGATCTGCATTTCCGACGGGGTGCGCGCGCGATTTTCAACGGCGTGAACCTGGAAATCCCGCGGGGCAAGGTCACCGCCATTCTGGGCCCCAGCGGCACCGGCAAAACGACCCTCCTGCGTCTGATTGGGGCCCAAATCGCGCCCACCAGCGGTACGGTCGAAGTCGACGGGGTGAACGTGCAGTCGCTGGCGGTCAAGCCGCTTTATGAGCTCCGGAAACGCATGGGCATGCTGTTTCAGAGCGGTGCCCTGCTGACTGACCTGACCGTCTTTGAAAACGTGGCGTTTCCGCTCCGCGAACATACCGACCTGCCGGCCTCGCTTTTGCGCAGTCTGGTGTTGATGAAGCTGGAAATGGTGGGCTTGCGCGGGGCGCGCGACCTCTATCCCCGGGAACTATCCGGCGGGATGGCGCGCCGGGCAGCGCTGGCGCGTGCGATCGCACTTGATCCATCGATGATTCTCTACGATGAGCCGTTTTCCGGGCAGGACCCGATCTCGATGGGCATCCTGGTCCGCCTCATCCGCGAGCTGAACGACGCGCTGGGCCTGACCAGCGTGCTCGTCTCCCACGACGTCGCGGAAACCAGTTCAATCGCGGACTACCTGTTCATTCTTGCCGGCGCGACGATCGTCGGAGCCGGCACACCGGCGGAGTTGCGCGAGTCGGATTCGCCGATCATCCGCCAGTTCATGGGTGGCCTGCCGGACGGCCCGGTGCCCTTCCACTTCCCGGCACCGCCCTTGCTCGACGACCTGCTGGACGCCGGCCCGTGATCGAGTTGCTGGCCAAGCTCGGACGGGCAAGTCTCGGCGTCTTCGAACGCCTCGGACGCGGCCACCTGTTTCTGCTGGCGGTGCTCGGGCGCCTGCCAGGGCTAGCCCTGCGACCGCGACTGCTGTTGCAGCAAATGTGGTCGGTCGGCGTGCAATCGCTGCTGATTATTGTGGTTTCCGGCAGCTTTGTGGGGATGGTGCTCGGCCTGCAGGGCTACAACACGCTGGTGACCTTCGGCGCCGAAGAATCTTTGGGCGTGGTGGTCGCCAAGTCGCTGCTGCGCGAGCTCGGCCCGGTTATCGCGGCCCTCCTGTTCGCCGGTCGCGCGGGTTCCGCGCTCACCGCTGAGATCGGCTTCATGAAAGCGACCGAGCAACTGAGCGCGATGGAAATGATGGCTGTCGACCCGCTGGGCCGGGTGGTCGCGCCGCGCTTCGTGGCGGGCCTGCTGTCGATGCCACTGCTGGCTGCCATCTTCACCGCCATCGGCGTGCTGGGCGGTTACTTCTGCGGCGTCGGCCTGCTTGGTGTAGACGAGGGTGCGTTCTGGTCGCAAATGCAGGCCAAGGTCACGCTGGTGCAGGACGTGGTAAACGGCGTGGTGATCAAGAGTCTCGCTTTTGGTCTGGTGGTGAGCTGGATCGCCGTCTTCGAGGGCTACGACGCAGTGCCGACCTCAGAGGGCGTCAGCGCGGCGACAACGCGCACGGTGGTACATTCATCGCTCGCCATCCTCGGACTCGACTTTGTGCTCACCGGTTTGATGTTTAACTGAGGACGCCATGAAAGACCCTCGCCTGATTGAAATTTCCGTCGGCGCATTTGTTGCGCTGGGGCTGGCCGCCCTGCTGATGCTGGCCATGAAAGTGGCCAATCTGGCCGAGTTTTCTGCCCCTCAGGGTTACGAAGTCCGCGCCTATTTCGACAACATCGGCGGCCTGCAGGTACGTTCGCCGGTGAAAATGGGCGGCGTCGTGGTTGGACGAGTCACCGCAATCAGCTACGACTCCGAGCGCTATCAGGCCAAGGTGACGCTCCGCATCGAACGGGGTTATGACCACATCCCGAACGACACCGCCGCCAACATCTACACCGCAGGGCTGCTGGGCGAACAGTACGTGGGACTCGAAGCCGGCGGCGAAGAAAATTACCTGAGGGAGAACAGCGAAATCACCATTACGCAATCGGCGGTGGTGCTTGAAAAGGCCATGCAGGAGTTTCTTTACAACAAGACCGCCAAATCGAGCGGGCCGAAATCGTGAGGCTCTGGCTGCTGGCAGCCGCACTGTTTGGCGTGCTGGGGGGTGAGCCTGCCGCCGCTGAAGCGCAATCGCCGGCACAACTGCTGGTCGAGACCACCAGCACGCAGGTGCTCACCGAGCTCCGGGCCGAAAGCGCCGCCATTTCCAACAACCCCGCCCTGCTCGATACGATCGCGCAGAAAGCTGTGCTGCCTCATTTTGACTTCGAGCGCATGTCGCAGCGCGTGCTCGGACAGCATTGGCGCAAGGCGACTCCCGAGCAGCGCGGGCGCTTCATGGCCGAATTCACCACCCTGCTGGTCCGCACTTATGCCACCGCCGTTTTTGAATATCGGGAATCGGAAGTGCGGTTCATGCCGGCGCGCGAGCTAGGTGACAAAATTCAGCGCATTCGAAGTCTGGTCGACCGTCGCGACGGGCGCGCGCCCCTGCAGGTCGACTATGACGTCTTCGAGCGTGCGGATGGCTGGAAGGTGATGGATGTGGCGATCAACGGCATCAGTCTGGTGGTGAGTTATCGCAGCGGGTTTAACACCGACGTGGCTAAACTCGGCATGGATGGACTGATCGACCAGATTGCCCAACACAACGCGGCCAGAGCGGCCCTTCAGTAGCGTTTGCGCTTGGCCACGCCCTCGCTCATCGCGGTATTGCCCCGCCCGGACGGCGGTCTTGCGCTGGAAGGCGCGCTGTCTTTTTCGACCGTCACCGCCGCGCTGGCCGCGCTTCAGCCGCATTTGACCGGTGGTGCGCGCTATCTGGACTTGTCCGGCGTAGACCACGCGGACAGCGCCGGACTCGCCTTGCTGGTGGAGTGCGCGAAAACCGCTCGCCAACGCGGGTACACGCTTCGCTTTGAAAAACTGCCGGTGCAACTCGCCGCGCTTGCTGCCGCCTGCGGGCTGACGCGATTGCTAATCGCGGACCAAGAGGCCTCGCCTACCGGCTAGTGGTGAAAACCACCGAGCCTGCGACGTAAATCGCGAATCGCCACCGGATCGGTCAACGCCGCAGCCTGAAGCCGACGGTCGAAACGAGCGGCCAATTCCTCCGGCTTGCGCGCCACCGAGGCGCGGTAGCGGGCTAGAATCATGGCATCCGACAGTTCTGAAGCCCCCGGATGCTGCGCCAGTAAAGCGAGATGAAGGCTGCCGGCGGGCAGGTCGTGGGTAACGCGTGCCAGCCCACTGCCGGCGAGCAAGGCTTCGCTGGCCGGCGGCTCGTTAAGCAGCGGCAACGGGGAAGCCTCTTCGGGAATGATGAACAAGCCGCGCTCGCGCGCCTTCAGTCCTACCGCCAAACGTGCCCCCAGCCAGGAAACTGGCGCGGCAATCAGCATGCCGAGCAGCGCCGGCATCATCCAGGCGAGCAGCGCGGGGTATACCGTCCAGGCCGCCACGCCCAAGGTGACGCCTGCCACCATGTGCGCGCGGTGCCGATGCCAGCATTCGGCGAACGGCATCCCACGGTCGTCGCGCGTCTGGGTTTTCCAGCCGCTATCCCGTCCTACCAGCACGTCAAAAACGAACTGGCTTTGGAGCAGCATCTGCACGGGTGCGATCAGCGCTGAAAAAAGCGTTTCGGCCATTACGCTTATCAGGGCGCGGCGGCGCCCCCCGAAGCCTGCGACGGCATCCGGGTTTACAGCCACCGCGATCCAACCAAAGAACTTGGGCGCGAGGAGCACCAGCATGGTGACGCCAAACAGCCGCGCCGCGAGTTCGGGGTTGATGACTTGCCAGACCGGGTAAGGGGTGCGATCCGGAAAAAAATACACCGGCAACTGCAGGCTCCCCTGAAGCGCCGCAAAGATGCCGACCAACAAGAACAGAAACCACAGGGGAGAGGCCAGATAGGACATGATTCCGGAGAGCAGGTGAAAACGGCTCAGGGGATGCAGACCGGCGGTGCCTAAAAGCGCCATGTGCTGCAGATTGCCCTGACACCAGCGACGGTCACGCATCGCGTGATCCAGCAGCGAGGGTGGCGATTCCTCGTAACTGCCGCCAAGTTCGGTCAGTAGATGGGAGCGCCAACCGGCGCGCCGCATTAGCGCCGCCTCGACGAAATCGTGGCTGAGAATATGCCCGCCGAACGGGGCCTTACCGGGCAGCACCGGCATCCCCGCGCAGGATGCAAAGGCGGCCACGCGAATAATGGCGTTATGTCCCCAGTAGTTGCTGTCCCCGCCGTACCAGAACCCGAAGCCGCGCGCGAGCACCGGACCGTACATCGCCGCCGCGAACTGCTGGGCACGCGCAAACAGCGTATTGCGGTTTACCAGTCTGGGGACTGTTTGCAGGATGCCCACATCGGGATTGGTGGCCATCTGCCGGGCCAGCGTTAGCACCGTCTCGGCGCTCATTACGCTGTCGGCATCCAGCACAAGCATGTTTTCGTACCGTGCGCCCCAGCGTTCACAGAAGTCCGCAATATTGCCGGCCTTGCGGCCGGTATTCTCAAAACGTCGGCGATAAAACAGACGCCCGGTCGCCCCCAGGCGCCGCCGGCACGCATCCCAGGCGAGTTCTTCGGCGACCCAGCAGTCGGGGTCGGTGGTGTCGCTCAGAATGAAAAACTCGAAGTGCTCCAGCGCGCCAGCGGCCGCCAGACCCAGATAGATCTTCTCAATGGCCGCGAGCACCCGCAGCGGGTCTTCGTTATAGGTCGGCATCAGCACCGCCGTTCGCTCGGTCAAGGGCGCAGAAGCGGGCAACCCGGGCTTTAGCCCCGGCAAGGGGGATGGGCGCAATCCGCTCCACAGGCCTGCCAATGCACTGCAGAAGGTCAGCGCAATCCACACGAAATTGGCCGCAAACAACACCATCAGCAGCACTTCGATCGCGCTGATCCCGCCCGGGGAGAAGACTCGCCCCATTTCCAGCGTGGCCAACGCCGTGCCGAATGCGGTGCCGCCCAGCACTGCAAAGCGCCGGCGCAACAAGACGTCGGGCGTGGTTGATTCGACCGCTGCGGCCGGGGCGGTCCCCAACGACTGCGCGGGCATGGCAAGCCGCGCCTCCGGCGGGGTCGCGACCGGCAGGGCGTCCAAAAAAGCGGTGAGCAGCGCCGGTGGCGGATCGGCAGCCAGCAAGGCGTCGGGCCAGTCGCGTCCCGGCTGGATGGCCAGCAGGGCCGCGCGCCGGGTGTAGACATCGGGCGTCGGCCCGGACCGGCATTGCTTGACGACGTTCAGGGTCCAGCGATCGAGCCGGCGACGCAGGTGCCGAAGCGCGAGTTCGGGCCCAGCGCCGGCTGGCAGTCGCTCACTGAGATGCCGGATCAAGGCTTTGCCGGCCGCATCGTCCGTATAGCCCAGACTGGCAAGGTAGTGCTGAAGAATGCGTTCGACGGCTGCCCGCAGGGGCGGTGCCGTAACCCGGCTTACCGCTTCCTCGGTGGTCAGGACCGCCATCGGACGGTCACTCGGTCCACTGATAGCACCAGGTTTCAGTGATGGCTTGCCCGCCGGCCTCCAGATGACAACGGAGTTCGATGGGGTCGTAGCCTTCCGGCACCAACTCGAACTGGGTGCGCCACACCTTGCTGTCGGGGACAAAGTGGGTGCTCGCGCTCGACAGGGTGCCGCGTGAAGTGAACAGTCGCGCCTCTGGCGCACGCTCTCGCCCTTGCATCGCCTCGCCCCCAAAATCGACCACAAACCGGCGCGCGGTCTCGCTACTGCCCCGCCCGATTCGGGTCTCTCCGACGGTGCCCAGTTCGCGATTTACGAACGGTAATACCTTGCCCCAGTGCAGGCGGTAGGTGGCCTGCCATTCCGAGCCTGCGGCGAGCGGGTTCTGGGGGCGCCAGAAAGCGACGATGTTGTCGTTGCTTTCCAGATCGCTGGGAATCTCCACCAGCATCACCGCGCCCGCGCCCCAATCGCCGACCGGTTCGACCCATGCGCTGGGCCGATGATCGTAGCGAGCCTCGGCATCGGAGTAGTCGTCGAACTTCCGCTTGCGTTGAAGCAGACCAAACCCTTTCGGATTGCGGTCCACGAAGTAGCTGATACGCAAGCGTTGCGGGTTGACCAGCGGCCGCCACAGCCATTCAGCGGCGCCGTTCCAGATCAGCAAACCGTCAGAATCGTGGGCCGCCGCCCGGTAGTCATCGACTCCCTGACGGTCGTTGGCGCCAAAGAAAAACATGCTCGTCAGCGGGCCGATGCCGACGGTATCGACCTTGACTCGCATGTACAGCGCGAGATTGACGTCGACGATGGTGGTGTCGCCCGGCCTGACGGTAAAGGTGTAGACGCCGGTACAACTGCGGCTGTTGAGCAGCGCGTGAATGACGAGGCTGTTCGCGTCGACCGGGCGTTCAAGGTAGAACTCGGAGAAAAATGGAAATTCTTCGCCCCGTTCGGACGCGGTGCCGATCGCCAGCCCGCGTGCGGAGAGGCCATAGCGCATGTCGCGCCCCAAGGCACGAAAATAGCTTCCACCCAGAAAAGAGACCAATTCATCCAGGTAATTCGCGCTGTTCAGCGCGTAGTGGACCCGAAAACCGGCAAAGCCGTTGGTTTGTGCAAGTGCCCCGCTGCCCAGATTATTGGCGCCGAAGTCAAACAAGTCGGGCGAGTAGTGCAACTCGCGAGCCTTGCCCTCGGTCACGTCGAAAATCCGAACAGCGTGCTGGTAATAGTATCCAGGATGGAAGAACTGGGCGGTGAACGGCGCCTCTCCCATCCAGAGGGCATCCTGCGGGCGATAGCGGATGTCGTGGTACTGCTGTTGGGTTAGTTCGCGCAGCGCCTCGGAGGCACTGCGGCGCGGTGCCTGAAACGGCCGTGCGGCGAGTTGCCTCGCCCGGGTGCGCAAAATATCAAGTGTGAACGGTCGAGGGTCAGCAGGCGCCGGCGCGGCGCTGCCCGGCAACGCTGGCCATGCGCCGGCGAGCGCGGCCAAAGTGCCTAAAAAACGTCTACGGTTGAGGTGCTGGCTCGGCGGCAGCGAATCGGGCATGGGATGACAACAAGTCCTGCTCGGTTGAAACGACACGGTTGGGACCAAGCATAGAGTGGTCCCGTGCAAAAATCTTGCACTGCCACATAGTTGTCCTGAAAGTCTGAATAGCGGCTGAATTTCAGCCCTGAAAACAGCGGGCGGGTGCCCCTGTCGGTCACCCGCCCTCCGCATTGGCTGAGACCTTAACCCAGGGTCACCGGCAGGAAAATCTCGGCGTCTTCACGGCGTACCAGCAAAGCCACGCGCTGGTCGGCTCGCGAAACGAGTTTCCTGAGATCGTCCGGGCTTTTAACCGGGTTGGCGTTCACCGCGAGGATGACATCACCCGGCCGAATCCCGGCCTTGGCTGCCGCGCCCGACGCCTCGGTCACCATGACGCCGCGGCCATCGCCCTGTTGCTGACGCGCCTCCTCGTCAAGCGGTTGGACGACAACCCCCAGGCGCCCCGACTTGGCCGATGAGGGCTGCTCATCGCTGGCCGCCACCAACTGGGACATTTCCCCCAGGGTGACCGCAATTTCCTTCGGCTTGCCGGCCCGTTGGAGTTCAACCGCCACGTGCTGGCCCGGTTTCTTGCTGGCGATCAGCCGCGACAGCATCGCCGAATCTTCGACGTCCTGACCATCGACCTTCAGGATGATGTCTCCGGCCTCAATGCCCGCCTTGGCCGCCGGCATGTTGTCCTGCACCTGATTGACCAAAGCGCCGCGTGGCGTTTCCATGCCGAAAGAGCGTGCGAGATCCTGATCGAGCGTTTGAACCGAGACGCCAAGGCGACCCCGCTGCACCTTGCCCCCGTGCGCGAGTTGGGTTTGCACATCCATCGCCAGATCAATGGGAATTGCGAAGGACAAGCCCATGTAGCCGCCGCTTTCGCTGTAAATCTGCGAATTAATTCCGACCACCTCACCATTCAGATTGAGCAAGGGCCCGCCCGAGTTACCCGGATTAATCGCCACGTCGGTCTGAATGAAAGGCACGTAGTTGCCGTTCGGCAAGGACCGCATCTTGGCGCTCACCACGCCGGCGCTAACCGTATTGTCGAAGCCGAAGGGTGAACCAATCGCGATTACCCACTCACCCACATTCAAGCGCGCAGGGTCACCTACCTTAAGCGTGGGCAAGCCGGTGGCATCGACCTTGATCAGGGCGACGTCACTGACCTCATCGACGCCAATCACCTTGGCGGTGTACTGGCGTTTGTCGCTGAGGCGGACCGTCACCTCTTCAGCGCCCGCAACCACGTGTGCGTTGGTCACGATGTGGCCATCGGCAGAAATGATGAATCCGGAACCGCCGCTACGCTGGCTCGGACCGCCGCCATCGCCGCCCGGCGGGGCGAAGCGCTTGAAAAACTCGGGGACCTGCTCACCGCGTCCCGGAAAGTCGCCGGGCTGTCTGCGACTCACGGGCTTTTCACGGACCACGCTGATATTGACCACCGCCGGCGCAGTCTGGCGAACGAGTTCGGTAAAGTCCGGCAAGCCCAATCGGGCACTCGTGGTCCCGACCGGCTCAGCAACGGCGCCGGGCACCAGCAGCGAGGAAATTTTTTGGTGACCCAGCGCCACCGCCACAACGGCAGCGGCCAAGGTCGGTGCGATAAGTCTGTTGCGTTTCATCGTCTGAGCCTCTCGTTTTGGCTGACGGGCACCACCCTTTGTGGTTCCCTATGGCTGCAGACTGTGCACGTGCAAGCTTAAGCCGGTCTTAAGCCAGCCCTCTGTTCGTACAACGGCGGGAAATCGACTGTGATGAGCGCCCCGCCGCCCGGCGCGTCGTCGATGTTGACCGACGCCCGGTGCAAATCGGCGACCCGTTTGACGATCGCAAGACCCAGCCCGCTGCCCGGTGCCTTGGTGCCTGGTACGCGATGAAAGCGTTCAAAGACCCGGGTGCGCTCGGACGCAGGAATGCCAGGGCCAGTATCGATAACCGTCAGGCGTGCCCCGTTTCGCGTCGCGCTTACACTGGCGAACACGCGCCCGCCCTCCGGGGTATAGCGCAGCGCATTTTCTAGCAGATTGACGACCAGACTACTCAGGCTGCGAGCCTCACCCAAGACGTTTATCGGAGCCTCCACTTCAACGTGCAGCTCGATACCGCGCTCCCGCGCCAGCGTTGCGACCTCCTGACGTGCCCGCTCCAGCAGACCAGTAAGCTCAACCGACTCCTGCGCACCGCCTACCGCAGAGGAATCAAGTCGCGCGATCGCGAGCAGGCGCTCAACCAGTGTGGTCGTGCGTGCCATTCCCAGTTTGAGTTCTACCATTGCCTCAGTCCGCTCCTGCTCGCTGCTGGCTCGCTCAAGCAGTTGCAATTGCAGGCGAATGGCCATCAGAGGGGTTCGCAATTCGTGCGCAGCGTCAGCCATGAAATCTTGCTGGCCGGCAAGCAACGCTCTTTGGCGCGCAATCAGTTCGTTAAGCGCATCGACCATCAGGCCCACTTCCTGCGGCGGATTTGCCAGCGAAAACGGCTCCAGGGCCGCGGGATCCCGACGACCAATGGTCTGCGCCAACGACGACAGCGGCGCCAGCACCCTGCCCACTGCCCACCAGATCAAAAGGGCGAGCAAGGGCAAAACCGCCATCGCCGGATAGAGCAGGCGCAAGGCGGCCTTGGTGGCGATGATCCGTCGCGTTGACAAGGGCTGGGCCAGTTGCACGACCCATGGCCCAAGTTCCATCGCATAGATCCGCCAGTCCTCTTGTTCTGTACTGACGCTGTCATACCCGTTGTGCCGGGGCCGCTCCAGAATTACGCCGTGATGCGACTGATAGCGCAGTACACCACGCCGGTCCCATAACTGGGTCACGATGTGCTGCTCCGGGTCCGGTTCCACTACTGCGACCTGCCCTAGCAGATAAGCCTTATCTTCCAGAGACAGCGCCTGTTGGCGCAGTTGGTAGTCCAGCAATTCGTCAATCTCACGGCGCGCCCAATACCAGGTCGCCCCCGTGGCGGTGAGTGTGGTGACCATCGCCGCGAGTAGCAGGAGTAGCAGCAGTCGGTGACGCAGCGACATCAGCGCTCCCCGCCCAGGCTATAGCCAAGCCCACGCACGGTTTTTATGCGGTGTTCGCCAAGCTTTCTACGAAGATTGTGGATGTGTACCTCGACCGCATTGCTGGCAACCTCTTCATCCCAGCCGTACAAGCGCTCTTCAAGTTGCGCGCGCGACACCACCGCGGTTGGGCGCTCCAGCAAGGCCTGCAAGATATTGAATTCTCGCGCAGACAGGGCGACGGGCTTGCCGTCGCAGGAGACCTCGTGGGTGGCTACCTCGAGCGAGAGTCCTGCCCAGGACATACGGTTATCGGGGTGACCCGTTCGGCGCCTGACAACTGCCCTGATCCGGGCCGACAGTTCGTCCAGATCGTAGGGTTTGACGAGATAGTCGTCGGCGCCCAGATCAAGACCTCGAACACGGTCGGCCACCGCATCCCGGGCAGTCGAAATAATCACCGGGACCGGGCTTTGGGCTCGGCGAAGCGCCGCGAGCAGGGACAGCCCATCCCGATCGGGCAGGCCTAAGTCCAGCAAGACCAGCTCATAAAGTTGCGCGGCAAGGGCGGCCTCTGCATTGCGCGCGTCGTGCACCCAATCGACAGAATGCCCCTCTTGCTGGAGACCCCGGCGCAGCGCGGCCCCAATCATGCTGTCATCCTCTACCAGCAGTAAGCGCATCGATCGAATCCCCTACCGGCCCCTATTCTTGAACGAGCAAGTTGAACGCGTTACCACTGCCCGTAGTTCTAGCATCACAGGTTAGGATGCTAACCATATCACCCGATGGCTGCAGGAGTTTCCCCATGAATGAGCCGATGTCGCCCGCCCTAATCCCCCAAGCAGGTCTGGATCTCGAATCCCTATGGATGCCGTTCACGCACAACCGGCTGTTCAAAAAGCAACCACGGGTGGTCACCCAAGGGGACGGGATGCATTACACAACAGCGGACGGTCGCCGGATTTTGGACGGTTTATCCGGTCTTTGGTGCTGTAATGCCGGTCACCGACACCCCGCCATCGTTGAAGCTGTTCGACAGCAGCTGGACACTCTGGACTACGCGCCACCGTTCCAGACCATGCACGACCGCGCCTTCGAATTGGCTGCCAAGCTGGCGAAACTCGCGCCAGAAGGCCTGGATCGCGTCTTTTTCAGCAATTCGGGCTCCGAAGCGGTAGATACCGCGCTAAAAATCGCACTTGCCTACCATCGAGCCCGAGGAGAGGGGTCGCGGTTCAGGTTCATCGGGCGTGCCAAGGGCTACCACGGCGTTGGGTTTGGCGGCATTTCGGTCGGCGGAATGCCTGCCAACCGCAAAGCCTTCGCGCCAGCGATGATCCCGGGTGTTGACCATCTGCCTCACACCCACGACCTGGAGCAGATGGCGTTCAGTCACGGCATGCCCATCTGGGGTGCGCATCTCGCGGACGAATTGGAGCGTCTCGTTCAGCTACACGATGCGTCGACTATTGCCGCCGTGATCGTCGAGCCAATGCAGGGCTCCGCAGGCGTCATTGTCCCTCCGCAGGGATATTTGCAGCGTCTCCGTGAAATCTGCTCCAAGCACGGCATCCTGCTTATTTTTGACGAAGTCATCACTGGCTTCGGGCGTCTCGGGCATTACTTCGCGAGCGATCGGTTCGGCGTCTCGCCAGACATCATCACCTTCGCAAAAGGCGTCAACAGCGGCATGGTGCCCCTGGGTGGCGCCATCGTTCACCAAAAAATCTACGACGCCTTCATGACCGGCCCGGAGCATCTGGTGGAGTTCTTTCACGGTTATACCTATTCCGGTCACCCGCTGGCCTGTGCAGCCGGGGTCGCTGCACTAGAGGTCTATGAGGATGCGAATCTCATGGCGCGGGCACGGGAGTTGGAACCAGTACTGGAAACGCTGATGCACAGCCTCCGCGATGAACCGAACGTGGTTGATATCCGCAATCTCGGCCTTGCTGCAGCGGTCGAACTGGCGCCACGCGCCGGCGAACCAAGTAAACGTGCCATGGAGGTGTTCCACTACTGCTTTGACCATGGCGCGCTGGTTCGCTACACCAGTGACATCATCGCGGTTGGCCCCGCTCTTATTGCCAGTGAAAGTCAGTTGGAGGAGATCGTGGAGCTGATTCGTCGGGGAATCCGCGCTGTCGCCTGAGCAGGCAAGGATTTTTGGCGCCATCTTGACCAGCACCATGGCGGGGTGAAATAAAGTACCCCCCCCTGTTTGACGAGAAACGCGATGAACTTCTGTCCCCAATGCGCCACGCCTTTGACCTGGGTCGAAACTGGCGGTCGTCACCGGGCTGCCTGCCCTCAGCAACGCTGTGGCTATGTCCACTGGGACAACCCGGTGCCGGTGGTTGGCGGCATAGTTGAATGGGAAAACCAGATCGTGCTCGTCCGTAACGTCGGATGGCCCGAAAACTGGTACGGGCTAGTGACCGGCTTCTTGGAGGCCGGTGAGATGCCTGAGGAAGCGGTGGTTCGCGAAGTTCGAGAAGAAATCGGGGTAGATGCAAGCATCGAATCGTTTATCGGGATGTACGAGTTTCACCGCAAAAATCAGTTGCTGATCATCTATCACCTGCGGGCGCATTCAGGTGACGTGGTTGTACCCGCCGACGAGATCGCAGGTTACAAATGGGTTCCGATCGAAAAGGTCCAACCGTGGACAGCAGGCACCGGCCGAGCCTTACGCGATTGGCTTAGAACGCGAGGAATCGAGCGTGAAATGCTCGATTTTAGCGAGGTCAACAACTAGGCATTGCGGTGTTAGGGCACCGGATCGTAACCCGACGTCCCCCACGGATGGCACCGCGCTAAACGCTTAAGCGTGAGCCAAACACCCCTCCGGGCACCGTGTCTGTCGATAGCCTCCAGACAGTACTCCGAGCAGGTGGGCAGATGCCTGCAACGGGGCGGTATCCAAGGGGACAGGACGTACCTGTAAAACTGAATGGCACCGCGGAGAAGCGCCCGCAACGCATGCCCTGTCCACTGCAGCACGTACCGAGAATATTCAGACGGCGGCTTGTTCGCCATCACGCTGGGCCGAGGGTTTGGCGTAACGCCGGCTGCAGTAGTAGCAATCGACACTCGGCTTACCGTTAAACCGCAAGTAGACGAGGGGGTGACCAAGCGCGCCGCCGCCGCCGTCACAGCCAGCGACCTCTTCAGATTCTTTCACCGCGATGATTTCTGTTGGCTCCATCGGACGTAATCTCCAGAAAATCTCAAGACTAGCGTGGCTCATGACCACGCAATGTATGTGTCTTATAGTAGCAAACTGATGCGGGAATTCTGCCGCCATCCTTAAGGAGTACGCCCGTGGCCAAAGTCAGTATGAATTCGGTGTTTGCGATCTCCCCGGATGAAATCTGGAAGCTGATCGGCAAGTTCAATGCGTTGCCGGATTGGCATCCGGCCGTTCAAAGCAGCAAGTTGGAAGACAATGGGCGTCTACGTCGCTTATCACTCCTGGGGGGCGGCGAAATCGTTGAGCGGCTTGAAACCATCGATGAAAAAGACCGGCTCTATCGGTACAGCATCATCAGTGGGCCACTTCCGGTAGCAAATTACACCGCGACCCTGCGTGTCAGGGACGATGGCAAAGGCCAATCCCTGGTTGAGTGGTCCAGTGAGTTTGAACCCGCGACTGGCGCGCCCGAACCGGACGCTATCCGAGCCGTCCAAACCATCTATCAGACCGGTTTCGACAGCCTCAAAAAAATGTTTGGCATGTGACTATTTTTCACAGCCCGAAAGAGATCCAGCAGCAATGAGCGAAATGCGTTTCACCGAAGACCACGCGTGGGTTCGGATGGAAGAAGACGGCATAGCCGTTATTGGGGTGTCTGACTACGCTCAGGAACAACTGGGCGACGTGGTTTATGTCCAACTTCCGGACATCGGTCGAGACCTCCGGCAAGGCGAGGACTGCTCAACGATTGAATCCGTCAAGACCACCAGCGACGTTAAATGCCCGATGAGTGGTCGAGTACTGGAGATCAACGAGGCCCTGTTGGAGGCCCCCGAAAAATTGAACGAATCCCCTCTGCAGGAAGGCTGGCTGTTCAAACTAGAGCCCGTTCACGAAGCGGAATTCGAAGATTTAATGGACGATGAAGACTACGAAGACTTCGTGGACTCTGCTGGCTGAACTGTCTCGGTCAGGCCACAGAGAAACGACTGGCAAAGGCGCTTGTCGGTCGCTTGAAGGCACCATGGTCATCGGCGTGTAGAAGGCTACCGCATGACCAGCGACGTTAAGTCCTGCCATAGCACTTGGCGGCCTGAGCAATCGCCGCATGAAACAATGATTTGAAAGGCTGAACACGTGCTAAGCACAAATTTCCGGCGCGAACTAAAAGCCAAGGCCCATAGCTTGAAACCGGTGGTGATCATCGGCCAACGTGGTGTAACTGATAGCGTGCTCGCTTCCATCACGGAAGCACTGGATGCGCACGAGTTAATCAAAATCCGTTTGCCGGTAGGCGACCGACAAGAACAACCAGCCCAAATTGAGCACATCGCGTCCAGCCTCGGGGCCGACGTCGTCGGAGCGATAGGACGGGTGGCGATTCTTTATCGCAAAGCGCTCAAATGATTTTCATCAACATGGAATAGCACGCATGGTTGAAGGCGACTCAGGGCCTGCTGCATCAGGCACACAGTCAATTGCATCCGCAGTAGAGCATGCGGTGACCAAGAGTCAGGAGTTGTTTGAACAATTCGCAGCCCGCAGTCAGGAGTTGACTGGCATCGTCGACCCGCTGGGGATTGGCGCAAGTTTTCAGCGCTTCGCCCTTCAACTTGCTCGAAACCCGCTACCTCTGTGGGAGACCCAGTGGCGTATCTGGATCGATGGCCTGAGCGTGCTACAGCAATCATTCATTCTCAGGGAAGATGCTGGGGCCGGCCGTGCCCAGACATCGGAGGACCGAAGATTTCGGGACAGGGAGTGGACAAGCAATCCGCTTTTCGACTTTATCCGACATACCTATCTAATCTTGGCGAACAGCCTGATCCAGTTGACCTCGCATGCCGATGGGCTGGAGCCCAAAGACGCTCAGAAGGTCGCCTTCTACACCAGGCAGTTTGTCGATGCGATCTCTCCGAGCAATTTCGCATTGACTAACCCGGAGGTCGTACGCGCTACGCTCGAGCGTGGCGGTGCCAATCTGGTAGAAGGACTCAGAAATTTTCTTGACGATATCGACCTCGCAAGCGGGCAACTGCGCACGAAGATGGTGGACTCGTCGGCATTTGAACTCGGCAGAAACATTGCCACGAGCCTGGGCTCAGTCGTTTTTCAAAATGACTTGATGCAACTCATTCAGTACGCGCCGACAACTGAGCGTGTTTACAGGCGCCCGCTGCTGATCATTCCGCCTTGGATTAACAAGTACTACGTGCTTGATTTGAAGCCAGAAAACTCTTTTATTCGCTGGGCGGTTAGCGAGGGCCACACCGTCTTCGTCATTTCCTGGGTTAATCCTGACGCAAAGCTAAGAGAAAAGGATTTCGCCGACTATCTAAAAGAGGGTCCCCTCGCGGCCATGGATGCCATGGAGGCGGCGACTGGCGAGCGTAGTTTCAACCTGATCGGCTACTGTCTAGGCGGGACCTTGCTTGGTGCAATGCTGGCTTATCTGCGGCAGAAACAAGATGAGCGAATAAACGCTGCTACGTTTTTTACGGCGATGCTTGATTTTTCAGACCCTGGAGAACTCGGGGTATTCATCGATGAAAAGCAAGTGTGTCAACTTGAAAAGGAAATGGAGACACGCGGTTATCTTGATGGCAAGGAGATGGCCGCGACATTCAATTTGATGCGCGCTAGTGACCTTATTTGGTCTTTCGTCATCAACAACTATCTTCTCGGTAAGACACCCGCCCCTTTCGACCTGCTTTATTGGAATTCCGACTCAACGAGAATGCCCGCCCGAATGCACAGCACATACCTGCGAAAAATGTATATGCAGAACTTGCTGTGCAAGCCGGGCCAGTTCCGCATTGATGATGTTGCTCTCGATTTGAGTCGTGTCTCGGTCCCCTGTTGCTTCGTATCCGCCTTGGAAGACCACATCGCGCCCTGGAAATCTACGTTTGAGGGCGCAAAACTGTTCGGCGGCCCAGTCGAGTTTATCCTTGGGAAAGCCGGCCACATTGCGGGAATCATTAATCCCCCTGGACCGAAAGCTTATGGCCATTACACCGGACCAGAACCAGCAGGGGAGGCAGACGATTGGCTGCACGCCGCCACTTTTCATCAAGGGTCGTGGTGGCTTGCATGGGCGAAGTGGATAGAGCCACACGGTGGCGGACGGGTGCAGGCCAGAAAGCCGGGCGATCGCGCCCTGCCGCGACTAGAAGCGGCGCCGGGCAGTTACGCAAAAGTCAGGCTGGTATAGTCGACGGCGACAGATTTAGATGTAGGGCCCGCACTTATCGCTGGGCGAATGCTTTGAGGGCAGCCCTCGTTGGGCTACACTCCCGGCTACGTAAATGATGGCTGTTAGCGATGCTTTTAGCCGTCCGCGTCAAACTCGGAGAGGTGCCGGAGTGGCCGATCGGGACTGACTCGAAATCAGTTGTGCCCTTTGCTGGGCACCGGGGGTTCGAATCCCTCCCTCTCCGCCAATTTCCTTCACTCATGTGCTGAACCTTCTTTGCCGCCTTGGCAGGTGCAGGCCGCGCGGTCCAAGCGCTGATTGAACCCTGTCATCGCCGCGCCTAATGCCTCCTCCAACTCAGAGGCAAAAGTCCGGCAGTTGAAACGCTCATCCCTTTCGCTTGTGTACTCAATTTGGCGTGACAGCGACGCGAGCCGGCATGCGCCGACAGTGCGCGAGGCCCCGCACAGCGAGTGCATTGCGTTTCGCATTTTCGTCGCGCCTATGCCGCCGTCCATGGCGCGCCGGACAACATCGATAAAACCATGAGCGTCTTCTTCAAATTCTTTGTAGAAACCCCGGGCTTCGTCTAGCTCCATATAGCCGAGCAGTTCTTCAAATAACTCGTCATCCACGTCGGGTTCCGCTGCCAGGGTTTGGCCGCCCTCGCCAGCAGAGGGCTTGGTAGTCTTTTCCAGCGTGGCGTTCTGCCGCTTCCCCATCAGCTCTTGCACAGTTTGAATGAGCTGTGAGGGGCGGAGCGGCTTAATCGCAAATTTGGCGATTCCTACCAAATCAGCATCTGCAACCAAGTCAGGACGGTTGTCGGCGGTCACCATGACTATTGGGGTTCGCGCAGGGTCATTAGCCGCTGCAAAATTATAAATACGCGCAACGTCGAGGCCGTCCAGCTCAGGCATGTGCATGTCGATCATGGCCAAGTCGTAAGCGCCTGTCTGAAGTTCATCAAGCGCGCGCTCTCCGTCGCTGACCACATGACAGCGATAACCCGCCCGCTCGAGCGTCATTCGAGCTATCAACTGATTGGTACTGTTGTCTTCCGCGATCAGAATTAGCCCCTCCATCGGTGGGCTTTCAGGCTCAACCACCGTCTCTTCATCTGAGAAGAGTTGTGCTGCCAAGTGGAACGCGCGATGTAGCTCATGCCTGTCAGAGGCAGCCGTTAGAAATGAGGTCAGACCCTCACGAAATGCAATCGGTCGCTGGTCCTCCGTTCCAAAGCCAAAAACTATCGGAATTGCTTGGCGGCCAGTTCGTGCGATGTGTTCCCTTAGCATTGGCATGACCGTTTCGGCGATCCGACAGTCAATAACGAAACAGGTCTTTGACGTCAGCAAGTTGAGTTGCCGGTGTAACTCCCCGATGCCAACCTCAATAATCTCCAAGCTTGGAAAGGTTTTGAGAAGAGCGCGAACCGGCCCGCTCTCGTAGCCAAACCCCGTAACAACCACTTGGTGCGGCAAACGAAAATCAGGGGTCGGGAGGGGCGGTTGGTGGGGCAGTCTCAGCTCTACGTCGATACGAGTACCAACGCCGGGCGCCGACTTGATAACGATACTACCGTCCATTAGCTGAATGAGGTCGCGCGCAATCGTTGTGCCGAGCCCAGACCCGTCGTGCTGTCTGGTTACGCTGTCATCGGCCTGCGAGAACGGGTCGAACACACGCGTAAGATAGTCCTGTTCCATTCCGGGTCCGGTATCAACCACGCTAAGCACGATAGCTTCACGGTCCCGCGGTGTGCCCGCGGCGAGGGCGGCAATTCGCACGCCCCCTTCGCTAGTAAATTTCACCGCGTTCCCCGCCAAATTTATGATCACTTCCTGAATTTGCCTGGGCGACCCCATAAGTTGATGTTCAATTCGCGGATCTACGAAGAGGCTCAAAGAAAGTCCCTTCGCGCTCGCCTGTGGCAGCAGGATATCCAGCGTTTCGGCCATCGTACGATGGAGTTCCATTTCCTCAATTTGCAGCACGAAGGAGCCCGACTCATATTTGCTGCTATCGAGAATTCGGTTGATCAGATCGAGTAGCGTATTGGATGAAGAGCGGATCAGCCGCGTCATATCGAGACGCTGGTCTTCAGACATATCGTTGGTGAGGAGTTCGGTCAGCGCAATTACCCCGTGTAGCGGAGTGCGAAGTTCGTGGCTCATTTTGGCGACAAAATCGGCCTTCGCACGCGCCGCAGATTCGGCTCGCGCAAGCGCGCCGTACAGGAGCCGGATTAAATACCCGGCGTAGAGCGGCACCACCAACAGTCCTCCGCTGAGGCCGAGTGCAAGAGCTGGAAACGCCTGCCAAAAATCGGACGCCCAGATAACGATGGCAAAACCCACCAAAGAGGCGCTTACACCCGCGTAAAGGTAACGCGGACCATAGCGTACGCCGTAGCCAATTGTGGTCCACAGATAGAGTGCGAAAACACCCGCCAGCGTTTGGTCTCCAAAATAGAGAATCCAACTGATCCCGACGTTGTCCAAGATGATGCTGGCTACTCGTTGACCGACCCTCCAGGGATCCGTCGCCGGGCGCCTTGCAATAAACCTCGCCCAGACTAAGAGTGTGATGGCTGAAAGAGACGTAAAAAGGAAGGTGTAGCCGACAAGGCGAAGTTCAAGCGTGGGTTGAAGATGGCAGGCAAGCAAAGCCAGCGCCACCAGCGCGAGGTTCATTGCGCAGCGGATTTTAGCCTGTGCTAGCTCGCCCAAAGGGGCTGCAGAGTAGGTCCGACTCTGGACTCGGATACTGGGCTCGATGGAGTCGGGGGTTTTAGGTTTCCCGCCAGAGAAGCTAACCGTCTGCGTATCGGACATAAGCCTCGCGCCGTGTTCGGTAGAAATTGCTGTGGGTCTAAGCGCTTTTTTTTGCGTTTCAGTTAACCCAGCGCACCGTCGTAATGTTTAAGAACCAGTGCGGCGTTGTGGCCACCGAACCCAAAGTTCTGGCTTAGTGCATACCTCAGTGGTGCCTCCGTCGTCTCCAATGCAAAATTCAGCTTCGCAATTGGCTTACTAAGGTTCCTTGAGGCATGAACCGTCTGATGTTTTAGGGACAGTGCCGTAACGACAAACTCAAGCGCTCCGGCGGCGCCAATCGAATGCCCAAGAATAGACTTTGTGCTGTTTAGCAATGGCTTGTCACCGAATGTATTTTCGATGAATGACGCCTCAGTCGCATCATTGAGAACGGTGCCGGTTCCGTGGGTATTGATGTAATCAATCGAATCCGGCGTGAGGGCAGCGTCAACTAAAGCTGCCCGCAGCATCTGCGTGAATGCATTGTGCTGCGGGGAAATAGCTGCGATCGAGAATGCATCATTGCTCTGACCAAAGCCTACCAGCTCTGCAATGATTTGTTTCTCCGCGCCGCGCCGCTTAACAGATGCGCCGGTCTCCAGCACCGCCATCCCGGCGCCGCCTTCACTGAAGAGGAATCCGCTTCGGTCTGCGTCGAAAGGGCGGTTCTCGGTTCCTACGCCTGTAAATGGACTAGCAAGTGTCTGCAATCTATCGAAGCCCATGAACACCCCACCAGCGCGATCGCTCAAATGCTCTATTCCGCCGGCCAGGGCAATGTCTACCTCGCCGGCCAGAAGGGCACGATAGGCCTTACCGATCGCAACCGTCCCAGAGGCGCAGGCCGCGCAAAATGTCTCTGCCACCGCTTGCGCGCCGATGCGGAGAGCAATGTTTGCCGCAAGTGCATTAGGCATCGTCTGACAGATCACCATGGGATTAACGCGCGGATGCGCGCCCAGAGCGTCTGCTAACTCTTGAACGAGCAAATCATCGGGGCGCTCATCCCTGAGTGCTTTTAGCGTATCTTTCATTCCCGCCAGAAGGTGGGCCGCGTAGTTGTCGAAGGGGCTTCTGGCGCCACCGAGACCAGTGCCAACAAACACACCTACTCGCTCGGGCGCCACATCGGTAAAAGCATAGCCTCCACCGGGCGTTGCGCTCGTCGCACGGGCTAAACCTGCCGAATTGGAGGCCATTTCCGTAGAGACAACGCCAAGCAACGCCGGCCGGGACAGTAATAGTTCCTCTGATCGCCGGATGCCGAACGAGCGATAATCGGGCTCTACTAGAGGCGCCCAGACCCGACTAGTGGAGTTGTAGTAGCGTTCCCAACGCGACGGTACGTCAGTGGCTAGACTGCGACTCTCAACACAGGCGTCCCACAAGACATCTGCGCCCACACCTGCGGCCGACACTGCACCGAGCCCGGTGACGAAAACCCTATCCGCGTATTTTCCCACTCCTACGCCTTCTGTTCGGCTAGCGCGGTCGCAATAAAGTCACGTAGCCATCCCATAGTGACACCAGAAGCGGGGATAGCGTCCGCATTAAATTCAACATCAAACTCAGCGTCGAAGGCGATCATCAAAGCGATCACTTGCATCGAATCCGCACCGAGATCTTCCCTTATCAACAAGTCCTCATTGAACGTGGCAGTTGGCGTTTGCAACACCTCATGCACGACAGCTGCGATACGAGATTCTAAAAGCGCAACCGACTGGTCCGACATAGTTGCTGTGCTCCAACACAAAGTCCAAGAAAACGTAATCTGACGCCAAGCACGAAAGTCTTGCGATAGCGACCATGCTAGAGCATCGGTGGCAAACGCCCAAGCGCGGTTCCGAAGTCGAGAATCACCCAAAAGATCTAGGTGGTCTAAATCACAGACAGGACAGTAAAGGTGCCTCGGACGCGTAAGTAATTCATTTGAGTGATGCGCAGCATTGCAGCTGCCCGCTTACGGTCTGAACTCGCTGGGATGATACGAAGTTCCATTGTCTTATTCACGAGTTCTGGCCCCGGGTAGAGAGAGCCTCAAAGGCCGATGCCGCGAGCCAGCCATCAGGAGGGTGTAATGAACCGTTCAGCATTCGGCAATTCCAATGCCGCTTTCAAAATAAAGCAACTAGTAAACACTAGCGCTCCATTTTCAGTGCGCCGAACCGGCACCGCCGTTTGGTGTCACAGGTCGGCTACCACCCAAAGCTTTGTAACGTTCGAGCAGTTGAGCGCAATGCGAGACATTGATGCCCAGTTGATGACCGCTGGGCTGGGGGACGTAAGTTACAAGGTCCTTTGTTCTGACCATCCCCGTTTCTTTTCGCTCGGGGGTGACCTGAGCCTATTCATCCGCTGTGTCGAAGAACAGGATGAGCAATCACTTAGCGAGTATGCAATCCTGGCGATCAGAGCCATTTGGGCCAACGCGTCCGGGCTCGGCGCGCGACAAATCAATACAATCGCGCTGGTCGCAGGCGAGGCTCAAGGCGGCGGTTTTGAGGCGGCCCTTTCATGCGACTTGTTAGTCGCTGAGGTTGGTACATCGTTCGGCTTCCCCGAAACGCTTTTTGGCATGTTCCCGGGCATGGGGGGGGAACTTCTTCTCAGGGGGCGCGTGGATAACGATTTGGCTAAGAAGCTGGTAACGAGCGCGCACCGCTATCCAGCTGAGATGTTGTTCGAAATGGGCATCGTCGACTACTTAGCACCCAAGGGCACTGGCCCAGAGACGGTGCAGGAGGCAATACGGACTCAGAACCAAGCGGACCTGTTCGAACGGCGACAGAAGCGGCTTGAAACAGTTAGGTACACCGAACTTTTGGATTCAGTTGACGTGTGGGTGGCGCAAGCGATGTCGCTTTCAGCGAGACAGTTGCGGGCGATGAAGTACATCTGTAGCGCTCAAAACTGAGCAGACCCGAACGTTGACACGCACCCGGTGCAGCTGGGTAAGCGTCCTTCTTGCTATAGAAAAAAAACCCCGGGAGCGGCTCCCGGGGTTTTTGGGTTTGAACCTGGCGATGACCTACTTTCGCATGGTTGAGCCCACACTATCATCGGCGCAGAGCGGTTTCACTTCTGAGTTCGAGATGGATTCAGGTGGTTCCCGCTCGCTATTGTCGCCAGGCAATTCGGTTTTCCGTCGGTTGAACACAACCGGCGGTTGGGTAAGTCGATTCGTTTGGCTTTGAAAGCGCTTGAGCGTTATATGGTCAAGCCTCACGGGCAATTAGTATCGGTAAGCTACACCTATTACTAGGCTTCCACATCCGACCTATCAACCTTGTGGTCTACAAGGGCCCTTCAGGGACTTAAAGTCCAGGGAGACCTAATCTTAGGGGAGGCTTCCCGCTTAGATGCTTTCAGCGGTTATCCCGTCCGTACATAGCTACCCGGCAATGCCACTGGCGTGACAACCGGAACACCAGAGGTACGTCCACTCCGGTCCTCTCGTACTAGGAGCAGCTCCCTTCAAGTCTCCAACGCCCACGGCAGATAGGGACCGAACTGTCTCACGACGTTCTAAACCCAGCT
>JAURHQ010000599.1 GCA_030833185.1 Gammaproteobacteria bacterium
GAGGCCCGTGCCCAGGTCGAGGTCGCCCCCCGTGAGGCTACACAGTTCGGATACGCGCAAGCCACCGCCATAAAGCAGCTCGAGGATCGCCATGTCGCGGGCGACTTCCTGCGGATCGTCTTTCTCGGAATCCTCCGCGGCGTCCATGAGCGAATCGGTCTGCGCTTCGGTCAGGAACTTCGGCAAGGACTTCGGGAGCTTCGGCAGCACGAGGCCGGCCGCCGGGGTGGTGGCGATGCCGCCGCGTTCACGCAGGTCGGCCAGGAAGGCACGCAGCGCCGAGACCTGGTTATGCACGGAGCGGCGATGGTGCGTGCCCTGCCGCTCGATGACGAAGTCACGGAGGTCGCGCGCGGTCAGCTTCGACCAATGG
The DNA here is from genome assembly GCA_030833185.1 of Gammaproteobacteria bacterium. Classification (GTDB taxonomy): domain Bacteria; phylum Pseudomonadota; class Gammaproteobacteria. Next base: position 374 of record JAURHQ010000599.1, read on the forward strand.
CCGTCCCAGCCGCCGTTGGACTTCATCCAGAGGGCGAAGCCCTTGAGCGAACGCCCGTAGGTCAGGCACGAAAGCGCGGCCAGCCGCCGACCGGCCAGCTGCCGCGTCAGGAAATCGGACACCTGGGCCGAACCCAGCCAATCCGTCGGCTCCCCGTCGTCTTGCTGGACGGGGCGACGCTTCACGG
>JAURHQ010000600.1 GCA_030833185.1 Gammaproteobacteria bacterium
GTCTGGCGCGCCGAGCTGCATGCGAATGAATTCGAGACCCTTGACGCGGTTCTTCTCGTCCACGATGACGCGCGTTGGACCAGCCTGGAAGATTGCGCGAGCCCCCTCTTCAATCATCTCGTGCACTTCGTCTGCCGCTGGCATGTCCTTCATGTCGCGGCGGTAGACGAGCGTGACCTCCTTGGCGCCGAGGCGGACGCTCGTGCGTGCGCAGTCCATTGAGGTGTAGCCGCCGCCAACCACAACCACGCGACTCCCTTCGTGGTTCGGATACTCAAGGCCGAGTGCGGCGGTGTGCAGGTAGTCGAGTCCGTCAATGACACCCTCGGCGTCTTCGCCTGGGATGCCGAGGTCGTTCGTGTCGTAGCAGCCGATCGCCACGATCACCGCGTCGTACCCCTGTGCCTTCAGGTCGGCGGTGGTGAAGTCGCGACCTAGCATCTTCCCGCACTCGAAGCGGCCGCCGAGTCGCGTGATTGACTGGTACTCGCCGTCGAGCACCTCAATCTTTGGCAGGCGATACTGCGGGATTCCGTAACGGAGCATGCCGCCCGGCTCT
>JAURHQ010000601.1 GCA_030833185.1 Gammaproteobacteria bacterium
GGAGACCGCCATGACCCAACGCTTTGCTTTTGACATTCACGCCAAGGATGGCCGCGCACGCACGGGGGTGATTTCCACCCCGCGCGGCGATATTCGCACGCCGGCCTTTATGCCGGTGGGCACGGCGGCCACTGTCAAAGCGATGCTGCCAGAGTCCGTGCGCGCCACGGGGGCGGATATTCTCTTGGGCAACACTTACCATCTGATGCTGCGCCCCACGGCGGAACGCATTGCCGCTTTGGGCGGGTTGCACAAGTTCATGAACTGGCAGCGCCCGATCCTGACCGATTCCGGCGGGTTTCAGGTGATGAGCCTGTCAGCTTTGCGCAAACTGACCGAAGAGGGGGTGCGCTTTTCGTCACATATCGACGGGTCAAAGCATATGCTGACCCCCGAACGCAGCATGGAGATTCAGCGCCTGCTGGGGTCTGACATTGTGATGTGCTTTGACGAATGCCCCGCCTTGCCCGCCACAGATGCGGCTGTGGCGCAATCTATGCGCATGTCGATGCGCTGGGCGGATCGGTCGCGCCAAGCCTTTGGCGACAGGCCGGGGCAC
>JAURHQ010000602.1 GCA_030833185.1 Gammaproteobacteria bacterium
ATGCCCTGGAACTCGGCCTCGTCGCCGGTGACGGCGATGGTGCGATGGCCGGCGGCGCGGGCGATGGCGACGACGTCGGTGAGATAGAATTCGCGCTTGGCGTTGCGATTGCCGATGGCGCCGAGCAGCTCGGGCAGCAGCGCGCCCGCGATGCACATCACGCCGGAATTGCACAGCGCCACCTGCTTCTCGGCCGGCGAGGCGTCGCGGCTTTCGACGATCTTCTCCAGCTCGCCCTCGCGCTGGTGGAGCAGGCGGCGGGCCTCGGGCAGGTCCAGGGTCAACCCAGTCAGGCGGGCCTCAGCCACGCCCACCAGGGCCTCGCTCTCCACCTGGTGCACCCGCACCATGCCGGTGCCGGCCAGCAGCTTCCGCTGGGCAGCCCACAGGTCCAGGGCCAGGCGTGAGTCCTGGGCGGCGTATTGCAGCTGGCTGGCGCTCAGCTCGGGGGCGGCCCAGTCGCTCAGGCCTTGATCGTTTTAGATAAAACCCCGCAAGGGATTCGCCAAACCGTTCTGGAGGCCGTTCATTTTGTGCCTCTAAAATCGGGCTTGGCTTG
>JAURHQ010000603.1 GCA_030833185.1 Gammaproteobacteria bacterium
GGATGCTCAGCAAAGCAATCCGCCAGCAACTGGAATTCTTCGGCCTGAGCGGCATGCATGCGCTTGTGGACCGAGTTTAGGATCTTCTGAGCCTGCTCGATCATCGCCAGCGTGGTGCCGACAGCAGCATCAAGCCGCCCCTCACCCACCTGCATTTCACTCACGCCACCAATGCGCTGGCCGGTCTGGGCGATGTTGTCCACCAGGGACATCAGCGCAGCACTCGGCTCCTTGTAGGGCAGCGGCATGATCGCCTGCTGGATCGGCATCCCATTGGTCTTCACCAGGGCACCGCCGCCCGGTGGCACACGGAAGATGTTTGTATTTTGCCTCGCGCCTGCATCTGCGAACAGGAAGCCCGGAAAGTTTGCGTACATCCCAGCGTCCAAAAGCTCGCGCCATGCAGCCGTCACCGCGTTTGTCGTGTTGCCAAGGATATGCAGCAGCCCGATATCATAGAAGCCAAAGCCGGGCATGAAGGTGTATTTAACGAAGTTGCTGCGCGCTTCAGGCAGCGCCTCAGTGTCTTCGTTATAGTTGCGCACAATGGAAAGTATC
>JAURHQ010000604.1 GCA_030833185.1 Gammaproteobacteria bacterium
TGCCTCTTCTGCGCTTCGCCAGAGCCGCCGCGTCCTCATCGAGGTCAAGGGCGCGGTCTCTTCGCTGATCGCGGAGGAGCAGTTGCAGCAGCAGCAGCAGCAGCAGCCCGAAGGGCAGCAGCAGCAGGTGGTGGTGCCGGCAGCAGCGACGACGCCGGCGCCGGCCGCCCCTTCCTCTGGCCTTATTGGCAGGAGATGCCGGCGAAGGGCCGCATCACCATCGTGGTCGGCGATTGGCTGACCCGCACGGCGGCCGCGGCGATCCGCGAGGAACTCGACGGCGAGGCCCTCCGCGCGCGGCAGAAGTCGCTCCGCTCGTTCGAGGAACTCCTCGCGGCCGACGGGACCGCGGTGGTCAAGGTCTGGCTGGAGACCCCGGAGAAGGCCTTGCGTCGACGCCTGCGGGACGCCGAAGACACCGACGCCGAAGGCTGGGTCGTGAGCCCCGAGGACCTCCTCCTCGCCAAGAAGAGCAGCCAGACGCTGGCCCGCGGACTCCGCAGCCAAGGCAGCGGCAAGAACCTGCCCTGGAAGGTCGTCATCGGCGGCGCCGAGAC
>JAURHQ010000605.1 GCA_030833185.1 Gammaproteobacteria bacterium
GCTCGTCCTCCTCGGCCACCGCCAGATCCGCGAAGTCGGACGGGCTGGCGATGCCGCCGACGGTGTCGCTGATCTCGGCCTTCAGAGCCGGGCACGTTGCCTTGGCCTTGCAGAAGCGGCACTGCTTCTCGCCCGGCTCCCTGCGCGGGTTGCTGTGGTCGAGCGCCTCGATGGCCGCAAGGCGCGCGTTCTCGCGGAACTCCTCCAGCTTGGCGGCGGGCACAGACCACTCGCTGACGTGGTTCAGGCGCGGCTGGTGGACGACCATGACGATCTCTTGGAAGTCGCCCAGAACGTCGTAGTCGTGCAGGGCGCCCAGCGCGTAAAGCTGAAGCTGCTCGTTCTCCGTGGCGTCCACCTTCACGCCCATGCCGTACTTCAGGTCGATGACGGTAATGCGGTCGGGGTGGATGATGATGGCATCGGACGTGCCCGTGCTGTCCGGCACGCCGATGGCCTCGCTGAAGTTGACGCGGCGCTCGACCAGAAGCTGACCGCCTTCCGCGTACTCCCGCACCAGCTTGCAGTAGTCGTTGACGTGGCGCGCCATCTCGGCG
>JAURHQ010000606.1 GCA_030833185.1 Gammaproteobacteria bacterium
CGACCAACTGGTCAACGCCTTGACCGAAGTTGGCTATGCACCTGCCTGATCGCGCTAGCTGGGCCATGTAGATAGAGTTTAGAAAGTAAAAGGAAGAAAACGATATGAAGAAGATTGCAACCGCTGCCGTGTTGGCCGCCGTGCTGGCCGCTGTCGCTGCTGGTGGCACCACCCACATCCTGGATGTGTCCCGCACTGGCGGTACTGCCTCTGCTGAGGCCAACTTCCTGTCGGCTGCATCGCTGATCGAGGCAAAGGCCAAGCTGGGTGAGCGTGCTGACGAGCTGACTACTCTCTGCATCCATCCCAACGTCTATTTTTACCTTCAGCAGATCGGCGCCCTGACCTTCAGCACTTCGGCGCTGAGGCCCCTGCCCTGCTGAATCGCTACGCCTGTGTGGTGGAGGACGCCCTGCTGTCCCAGGCTCAGCAGACTGCTCAGGTGATGAGCCAGCTGCAGACCATTCAGGAGCAGCTGCAGAACTCCCACACGGTGATCGAAGCCGCCGCCGAGGACAACGCCGCGTATCACACGCTGCTGACCAACCCGGATGTGC
>JAURHQ010000607.1 GCA_030833185.1 Gammaproteobacteria bacterium
CGGACTCGAAACCGAGGGTGGCGCCGCCGCCGACGTCGACGCGGACGTCGCCCTTGAAGCGGTTGGCGGAGCCACCGAGGACCCACTTGCCGGTGCCGTCGATGACCAGGCTGGAGAGGCCGCGGCCGGCGGCGATGTCGTCGGCGGAGAGCTGGGCCTCGAAGCGGTTCACTCCGGAGTTGTTGGCGACCAGCCTGAGCTGCGGGGTCGGGTCGGTGGCGTCGAGCGCCATGATGGAGGCGGCGCTGAAGGTGAGCGGCGCGGCGGCGGCGTCGACGGCCAGGGAGGCCTCGCCGGCGACCGTGAAGCTGCGTGAGGTCGTGGTGGCGGTGGTGCCGGTGAACTCGAGGGTCGCGCCGTTGCCGAGGACGAGCTTGGTGGGGTCGTTCAGGGCGCTGGCGCCGAGCGAGCTGCTGCCGTCGGCGAGGTAGGCGGCGGAGATGACCGCGCCCGCGGTGGTGGCGCTGACTCCGCCGGTGAAGAAGTTCGGGGTAGTCAGGGTGAGCTCGCCGCCGTCGGACTTGGTGAGGCCGCCGGTGCCGGTGAGGACCGTGTC
>JAURHQ010000608.1 GCA_030833185.1 Gammaproteobacteria bacterium
GCGGGCCTCCAGGTCGCGCGCGCGGGCGGCGGTGGCGGCCGCCAGTCGACGCAGGCACGCCGCGGCGGCGGGGGGGGCCAGGTCGACGTGGAAGCCGTCGTCCGACGGGAGGGGCACGCACGCGCGGCCGCCGGCCGCCACCACCACCTCGGCCAGGGGGCCCCCCGCCGGCGTGCGCCCCACCACGGCCTCCCCCCCCGTCAGTGTGGCCACTCGGGCGGCCGCCGCGGCCAGGCCCGCCGCGGCGGCCGCCGCGGGCCTCTCGCTGCAGCTCACGCAGTGGGGCGTGTCGCCGCGCAGCCAATCCGCGGGCTGGGCCGCGCTGGCCTTCCCGCTGCCGCCGGGCGCGCGCGCGCCACCTGCGCGCTCGCTGACCAGAACCGCCCCGCCTGCGCCGCGCAGCTCGCCCAGCAGCAGCGAGGACAGCAGCGAGGCGGAGCGCAGCCTGCTGGACACGGTGCTGCTGGCCAAGTGGGAGGAGCGCTTTGGGCGCGGCCTGTTCCGCTACGACGTCACCGCCTGCCCAACGCGCGTGCTGGACGGCGTCTACGGCTTC
>JAURHQ010000060.1 GCA_030833185.1 Gammaproteobacteria bacterium
GGCGATGGGCGCCGGGGGCACGAGCCCGGCGCACGGCACGCTCGTGTCGCCCGGGGTCATCGCGGCCAACCACCAGCACCTCTTTTGCGTGCGGCTCGACCCGGCGATCGACGACGCGCTGGTCATTGGCGCGCGCTTCCAGATTGCGCTGTAGTTGAGGCCTCACCGGTCCCGCCACGGCGGGCCGGCGGCGCGAAAAAGCGGTCCTTGCGGCCGCTTTTTTTTAAGCCTGCGCGGCGAGTTGCCGCAGCAGGGCCGTCACGTTGTCGGCGCTGCCCAACGCGACCGGCACGCGCTGGTGCAGGTGGTCGGGGGCAAGATCCAGAATCGGTCCGTGACCGGTGCTGGCCAAGCCGCCGGCCTGCTCAATGATCATCGCCATGGGGTTAGCCTCGTACATCAGGCGCAGTTTTCCCATCGGCGCTTTGCGCGTCGGCGGATAAAGAAAAATGCCGCCCTTCAGGAGCACCCGATGCACGTCGGCCACCATGGCGCCGGCGTAGCGGCTGGTAAAGCCGGCCTCGCGACATTGCGCCAGGTAGGCCTGATAGCCGGGCGGAAAACTGGCCAGATTGGCCTCGTTGACCGAATAAAGCGGGCCCGATTCGGGTATGCGCAGGTCGCGTTGCACGCGGATGAAGGCGCCCACCGCCGTATCCAGCACAAACAAGTGCACCCCATGACCGGCGGTCAGCACAAAGATGGTCGAGGACCCGTAGAGCACATAGCCGGCGGTGACCTGCCGCCGTCCCGGCTGCAACACCTGCTCGCCGCCGGGCGGCACTTCGAAGATCGAGAAAATAGTGCCGACATTGCCGCCCACATCCAGGTTGGCCGAGCCGTCGAGCGGGTCGAACAGCACCGCAAAGCGCTGCCCGCCGCCGGCCTCGGCTTCCACCATCAGGAGTTCGTCGTTTTCCTCTGAACCAATCACCGCCACGCCTTCGCGCTGGCCTAGCAGCTGGATCAGCAGATGATTGGCGATGACGTCCAGCTTCTGCTGGCGCTCGCCCTGCACGTTCTGACTGCCGAAGTCGCCCAGCACGTCTTCAATGCCCGCATTTTTAAGCTTGGCAGCGATCGTTTTGGCGGCAATGGCCAGCGCCGAGACGATCCAGGACAAATGCCCGGAGGTGCCGGGATAGCGCCGCTCTTCGGCCAGCATGTGGGCTTGCAGGGTGATGAAGGCAGGCGGGTTATTGAACGAAACCACGACCGGGGCAGGGGTCGACATGCAGATACTCCGTGTTTAGCGCAGGGACCACGGTCAGGGGCGAATATGACCGCTCGCCGCATGACACCCGTCACCACCCGGATGGGCGGCGGGGCCCGTGCTTTTTAACGGGAATTTGCTGAACGCTGGCTGAGCCAGCGCAAGCTTCAGCGCTGCACCAGCTGCTGGCCCAGGTTGACCGTGGAATCGTCCATCGGCATGGGCTGCGGGATGGCGATGCCGCGCTGACAGGCCGGCCGCGCTGCGAGGCGGTCGATCCATGCGGGCAAGGCGCTGAGCCCCTCGATGCTCACCCCGCTCCAGCGGTGAATGCGCACCCAGCACCAGTTGGCGATGTCGGCAATGCTGTACTCGTCGCACAGGTAGTCGCGGCCGCTCAGCTGGCGCTCCAGCACCTCGAACAGGCGCCGGCACTCGTGGTGATAGCGCTCGATGGCGGCCGGGATTTTCTCGGGGAAATAGCGGTAAAAGACGTTCGCCTGCCCCATCATCGGGCCGATGCCGCCCATCTGGAACATCAACCACTGGGTCACCTGCGAAGCCGCTTTAGGATCGGCCGGCAGCAGGCGTCCGGTCTTCTGCGCGAGATAGAGCAGAATCGCGCCGGACTCGAACACCGCAAAGTCGTCGTTGTCGCGGTCAACGATGACCGGAATCCGTCCGTTCGGGTTGAGCTGCAAAAACCAATCGCTTTTCTGTTCTTGCTGGCCGAGATCAATCGGGATGACCCGGTAGGGGATGCCCAGTTCCTCGAGCATCACGGTGACTTTCCAGCCGTTCGGGGTAGACGCGGTGTAACAGTCGATCATCAAAGCGCTCCGGTGTGCTGCCCGCGGCGCGGCGTGCGCCGGGTCACGGCACCCTAGCCCGGGGTCCAGTCACCGGACAAGCGTGCTCGGCTTGACAAGCCACCGCGCGGACGGCTCTTATCCGGTCACTTCAATGGAGGGGAATATCGCCATGCACGTGAACAACAACGCCAGCGTCACCATGCACAACCTGCCCGGCCTCGCGCACCAGACGCTCGCCGGCTGCCAGGACGGTCTGAAGAGCTTCGAAGTGTGGCGCCAGACCATTGCGCCGCACGCCTCCACCCCGGTCCACTCGCACGCCTGCGAGGAAGTCATCGTCATCATGCGCGGCAGCGGCGTGTGCCGCTTCGAGGACCGCGAACTGCCGTTCAAGGCCGACCAGACGCTGATCATCCCGGGCGACGTGGTGCACCAGATCTGCAATACCGGCAACGACGAACTGCACATCATCGCCACCCTCGCCGCCTCGCCGGTCGAGGTGAAAACCGAAACCGGCGCGCCGATGGCGCTGCCCTGGTACGCCTGAGTTATCGCGGATGAGCGCAGTTCCCCAGCCGGGCGTGGTCCCGGGCAGCCCGCGTCTGGCCTATGAAAGTCTGGGCAGCGGGCCGACGGTGGTGTTCATGCACGGCATCGGCGGCAACCGCAGCAACTGGCGCGAGCAACTCAGCGCGCTGGCGCCAGATTTTCACGCGCTGGCCTGGGACGCGCGGGGTTATGGCGACAGCGAGGACTATCCGGAAGACCTCGCGTTTCCGCTGTTCGCCGCCGACCTGCTGCGTCTGCTCGATCACCTCGGCGTGGCCCAGGCGCATCTGGTCGGGCTGTCGATGGGCGGGCGGATTGCGCTCGATTTCTACGAAATGCATCCCGCGCGGGTCGCGAGCCTCGTGCTCTGCGACACCTTTCCGGGCTACGACGCCAGCATCACCGCCGAGCAGCGCGAGCAGTTCATCCGCTCACGCCAGCAGCCGCTGCTGGACGGCAAGGAACCGCGCGACATCGCGCCGGTCGTGGCGCCTACCCTGCTGAGCAAAAACGCGACGCCGGCGTCCATGCAGCGACTGGTCGACAGCATGACGGCGCTCCACAAGGATTCTTATCTGAAAGCCATCGCCGCGATGACCCGCTACGAGCCGGTCGCGAAGCTGGCGGAAATCAAAGTGCCAACGCTGGTGATTTGCGGCGATGAAGACAAACTGACGCCGCCCGCGGTCTCGCAGGAGATGGCGAACACCATCCCCGGCGCCCGGCTGGCGATTCTGGAGGCCGCGGGCCATTTGTCGAACATCGAGCAGCCCGCGGCGTTTAACGCGGTGCTGCGCGAGTTCCTGCTGGGTTTGTCACGGTAAACGCCCCGGGCTTACCCGGGGCGTGTTCAATCTGAGAGTTGCTGTTTCAGCGCCTGCTTGTCGCGCTTGCGCTCGGCCTTGCGCGGCTTCTCGTGCGGGCCGCCTTTTTGCATCAGCGGATGCGTGGCATGCCGGTTGCGCAGACGCTGATCGGCACGATTGCGGGCAGCTTGGGCCATGGCTCAGGAGTGGTCGACCGGGAACGTCCGGGTCACTTCGCGCCCCTTGGAGTCGGTCATCCGCGCTTCCAGCGAGCCGCCGCCCTTCTTGGGCTTGAAGAAAAACCGGAAGCTTGGGTCTTCGCTGATGGAGATGTCGGTTTCCGCCGTCAGGATGTGGGCGCCGTTGTAGCGGATTTCGACCTTGGTCACGTATTCCGCAGGAATGAACGCGCGGGTGCGCTGGTCAAGCTGCATGCCGGTAATGTTGGGATGGCTGATCATGAGCTGGCCCAGCGCCACCTCATCCGCCGCCGAGCCGGTTTCCTTGCTGGCGCGAAACTTCATTTCACCGATTCGCTTGCGGGATTCCTGCAGCTTGAGGAACGGCGGGGGTTCCGAACAGCCGCCGCTGGCGCGGGTATAGCCTGAGTCCATATGCAGCTCGCCGTTATTCATTTCGGCGATCACGCGGACGTAGGTAAATTCATTCACCCGCAGGCGCATCGCCAGATCCGCGCGGCCCGCTTCGGGCGTGAGGTGAAAGGTGCCGGCCAGCGGGCGGGGGTTCTTGTCGATGATGACGTAGACGGTTTTAACGTAGCGCTCGGCGGTCTGCGGAATTTTGGCGTTCACGCTGATCGGCACCACGCCGGAGTCTTCCGCCCGCACCGGCAGACGCAGTTCGACGATCGCCTGATCGCTGGAAATGGGCCGGTCCTGAAAGTACTGCGGTTTGAGCACCGTTTCCCAGAGCTCGACCTTGGACTGTTCGCCAGCGGCCTGCGCCGGTGCACCGTGCACCAGCAGAACAGCCAGCACCACCCCGACTAAGCGTTTTAACGGCACGGTAAGACCCCGCAAGCTCAGGCAATAGGCCGCGAGAATACGGCCCGAGGCGCGCGCAGGGCAAACCATTAGTGTTGTCCGCCGCGCGGGCTTGCCAGCAGGGCCACCAGCGCGCCGGGCAGCAGCGCGGCGAGCAGTGGGCCAATGCCCGGCCAGGTAAACTGAAATACCCGCGCCACCGGCGGCACGGCCAGCGCCGCCAGCAAGAGCAGCAGCGCGCCCAGCACGACGATCCGCAGCGCCAGATTTGGCGCCCGCCACTTTCGCCACAGGCTGGCGCCCGGCTGCCGGGCACCCACGATCATCGCCAGATTGGATGACACCAGGCTCGCGACCGCCAGCGCCCGCGCGGCCGGGACCGGCAGGTCGGCGCCCAAGGCCGAGATGTACACCAGCAGCACGACCAGCAGCGCCAGACCGCCCTGCACCAAGGCCCGCCACAGCAAGGCTGCGCGCAACAGGCCTTCGCCGGGCGGACGCGGCGGTCGGCGCATGCTGCCGGGCGCGGCGGGTTCCAGCTCAAAAACAATCGAGCAGGCGGGGTCGATGATCATCTCCAGCAGCATCACATGGACCGGGAACAGCACCAGCGGCCAGTCTAGTAGCAACGGCACCAGCGCGGCCCCGGCGATTGGCACATGTGCCGCCAGCAGGTAGCCGATCGCCGTGCGCAGATTGTCGAAAATCCGCCGCCCCAGCCGCACCGCTGCCACGATGGAAGCGAAGTTGTCGTCCGTCAGCACCAGCGCGGCCGCCTCGCGGGCCACGTCGGTGCCGCGCGCGCCCATCGCAATGCCGACCTGCGCCGCGCGCAGCGCCGGCGCGTCGTTCACGCCATCGCCGGTCATCGCCACGACTTCGCCGTTGGCCTGCCAGGCCTGCACCAGCGCCAGCTTCTGCGACGGCATGATTCGGGCGAAGACGCTGACCGCGGCCAGCCGCGCCCGACGGTCGGCCGGGTCGAGCCCGGCCAGTTCAGCGCCCGTCATGGCCTCGCCGTCGGCAATGCCGGCCTGCGCCGCGATTGCGCGCGCCGTGGCCAGATGGTCGCCCGTCAGCATCACCACCCGAATCCCCGCCGCCCGGCACTCGGCCACCGCCGCTGGCACTTCCTCGCGCAGCGGGTCTTCCAGGCCGATGAGGCCAAGGAACGCATAGTCGAACGCGTGCTGATGGTCCGGCCAGTGTGGCGCCGCCCACACCCCGCGCGCGACCGCAATGACCCGCAGGCCGGCGGCGGCCAGCGCCTGCACGTCGGCGCGGATCTGCGCAGCTTGCGCGGGCTTGAGATGGCACAGGTCGAGGATCGCCTCGGGCGCACCCTTGGCCGCGACCACATAGGGCTCGCTGTCGGTGACGCGCCAGATCTGGGTCATCGCCAGCAGTTCTGGACTGAGCGCATAGGCACGCACGATCTGCCAATGCGCGGGCGCGGTGAGCGGCGCATCGGGGCGGGTGGCGGCCAGTCGATAGAGCGCCTGCTCCATCGGGTCGTGCGGCGTTAACGCCGACGCCAGCGTGCTGAAGTGCAGCAGGTCGCGCACCGCCGCTGGCCAGGGCGCGGCAGGTTCGAGTGCCTCGCGCTGCAGGCAATGGCCTTCGACCTGCAGCGCGGCCACCCGCATCCGGTTGGCCGTCAGCGTGCCGGTTTTGTCGACGCAAAGCAGCGTCACCGCGCCCAGCGCCTCCACCGCCGCCATCCGTCGCGTCAGCACGTGCCGCTGCGAAATCCGCCACGCGCCGAGCGCCAGAAACACTGTCAGTACGACCGGAAACTCCACTGGCAACAGCGCCACCGCCAGCGTCACCCCGGCCAGCAGGCCCGCCAGCCACGCCCCGTCGCGCAGCCCGTAGATCAACACCACCGCCGCACACAGCGCGCTCGCAATTAGCGTGACCCGCCGCACGAGACGGCCGACCTCGACCTGCACCGGCGAGGCTTCGCTGCGTAAGCCCTGCAGACTGCTGCCGAGTTGCCCCAAGACGGTCGCCGCGCCGGTGGCCTGCGCGCGGGCCATGCCCTGGCCCTTCACCAGCACCGTGCCGGCGAACAGAAACGGCAAGTCATCGCCGCCCGGCGGCGTCATGCGCTGCCGACCGTCCCAGCGGCTTTTGCGTACCGGCGCCGACTCCCCCGTCAGCAGCGACTCGTCCGCCAGCAGGTCCTCGCCGCGCAACACGACGGCATCTGCGGCGATTCGATCGCCCTCGGCGAGCAGCAGCAGATCGCCCGTCACCACCTCGGCGCCCGGAATTCGCCGCGCCACGCCGTCGCGCAGCACCTGCGCACGCGGGCTTGTCATCTCGCGCAGACTGGCCAGCACGCGCTCGGTTCGCTCCGCCTGAATGACCGAAATGCCGAACATGAACAGCCACACCGTGCCCAGCGTCAGCGCGTCTGGTAAATCGCCCAGCGCCAGATACAGGCCGGCGGCCAGCGCGAGCAGCAGGAACATCGGCTCCAGCGCCGTTTCCAGTGCAATGAGCAGGGCCGGGCGACCGCGTGCGCCGGGCAAGGTGTTGGGACCGTCGGCGGCCAGACGCTGCGCCGCCTCCGCGCTGCTGAGGCCGCTGCAATTGATCGGCATGCTCATGGCCGCAAACTGGACTCGGGTTGAACGGGCTTTATGGCGTGACCGTCTGTGCGACCCGCACTAGACTGGCTGCAAGCCTACGCCTCAGGCACGCGCCACCCGACCGGCCCGGATCAAGTCCCGGGCCGGTCCACATCACGCCGGGACACTGTATGAATCCGACCGACTTCAACGACGCGCTGCTGCGCTATCTGGATGCCTCACCCACGCCCTTCCACGCGGTTCGTGCCGGCACGCGCTTGCTGGAAGACGCCGGCTTCGCCGCGCTGGATGAACGCGAGCCCTGGACGCTGGTGCCCGGCGGGCGCTACTACCTGACCCGCAACGGCTCCTCGCTGATCGCTTTCGTGCTCGGCCCTTCGCCGGTCGCGACCACCGGCCTGCGGATGGTCGGCGCGCACACCGACAGCCCTTGCCTGCGCATCAAGCCGCAGCCGGAAATCGTCACCAAGGGCTACACCCAGCTGGGCGTCGAGGTGTACGGCGGCGCGTTGCTCAACCCCTGGTTCGACCGCGATCTGGGGCTCGCGGGACGGCTTACGCTGCGGCTCGCCGACGGCCGGATCGACAGCTATCTGGTCGACATCCGCGAACCGGTGGCGGTGATTCCGAGCCTCGCCATCCATCTTGATCGCGAGGCCAACGACAAGCGCAGCATCAACAAACAAACCCAGCTGCCGGCCATCGTGGCGCGCGCGCTGGGGACCGAATTCAATCTGCGCGATGAACTGCTGGCGCGCCTGCTGAGCTTCGAGCCCGGCCTGGAAGGCGCCAGCCTGCTGGATCACGAACTCTCGCTGTTCGACCTGCAGCCGCCGGCGCTGGTCGGCTGGCGCGGCGAGTTCATTGCGTCCGCACGCCTCGACAACCTCTTGTCCTGCTATACCGCGCTCGCGGCGCTGATCGACTCCCACTGCCAGAGCAACCGGCTTATCGTGCTGAACGACCACGAGGAAGTGGGCAGCGGCTCGGCGGCAGGTGCGCGCGGCAGTTTCCTGCGCTCGGTGCTGGAGCGCGTGGCGGGTTCGCATGAAGCCTATGCCCGCGCCATGGCGCAGTCGGTGCTTATTTCCACCGACAACGCGCACGGCGTGCACCCCAATTTTGCCGACCGTCACGACCCGCAGCACAGCCCGCTGCTGAACGCGGGCCCGGTGCTGAAGATCAATCACAACCAGTCCTACGCCACCAACAGCGAAACCGCGGCCTGGTTCCGTGAAGCCTGCCGACGGGCCGAGGTGCCGCTGCAGCAGTTTGTGACGCGGGGGGACATCGGCTGCGGCAGCACCATCGGGCCGATTACCGCCGCGCAGCTCGGCGTGCGCACGGTGGACGTGGGCGTGCCCACCTTTGCCATGCATTCCATTCGCGAACTGGCCGGCAAGGACGACGCCGCTGCGCTGGCCCGCGCGCTGGGCGCGAGCTTCACGCTGGCCGGGCCGCTCTAGCCCCGGCCGTTGCTTAGCCGAAGACCGCCTCGATCAGATGCGGTCCGGGCGTGCGCACCATCACGGCCAGCAGCTGGTCGAGCTCCTCTGCCGTCTCGGCCCGCGCGCCGTTGACGCCCATGCCGCGCGCCATCGCCACAAAGTCCATCACCGGCTTGCCGATCGAAAGCATGTCATGCGCCTTCGGCCCCTGCGGGCCGCCGCCCACGCGGTCAAACTCGAAATTGAGAATCGCGTAGCTGCGGTTGGCGTAGATGATGGTGATGACGTCCAGCTGTTCGCGCGCCATCGTCCACAGCGACTGGATGGTGTACATCGCGCTGCCGTCGCCTTCTAGGCAAATGACCTTGCGCCCCGGCGCGCCCAGCGCCACGCCCACCGCCAGCGGCAGGCCGTTGCCGATCGAACCGCCGCACAGCTGCACGTAGTCGTGCGGCGCGCTGCCGATGCTCATCTGCTGCGCGGGCAGCGAGCCGGTGATTGATTCATCGACCAGAATCGCCTGTTCGGGAATATGTCTGGCAACGACCGCCGCGATGGCCAGCGTATCGAGCTTGCCGCTCGCCATCGGCGGCAGCTGCGCCGCCTGCAGCACCGGCACTGCCCCGCTCGCACCGAGCGCGGCGGTCAGCGCGGCGAGCGCCGCGGGCACGTCGTCGTCCGGCGCGGCGAAGGCGTGCACCGTGCAGCCCGGCGGCACCAGCACGCTGGGCTTGTCGGGATAGGCAAAGAACGCGACGGGGCGTTTGCTGCCGACCAGCACCATCAAATCGACGTCGGCGATCAGCTCCAGCGCAATCTCCCCACGGTAGGGCAGCGGCACCAGCGGCAGGCGACCGGCGCCGCGCTGCAGGCGACGGTTGAAGGTCTCGGCGTGCAAACGCAGTCCGCAGTGCGCGGCGATGCGCCCGGCATTCATCAGCGCCTCGCCGACCAGCGCGGTGCCGCCCAGCAGCAGCATGGGCCGGCGGGCGGCGCGTATCGCCGCCACGGTGGCCGCGAGGCGTTCGGCATCAACCTGCGGTAAGGCCGGGGCGGCGACCGGCGCGGGCAGCACGTAGTCCGTTGGCAGTTCGGTCCAGGCCGCATCGGCCGGCGCGATCAGCGTGGTGACGCGACCCGGCACACCGCCAGCGGCGGCCACCGCCTGCGCGCCGTCGGCCGCAAGTTCGGCCGCCGTCGCGCTGGTCTTCACCCAGTGCGAGACCGGCCGGGCGATGCCTTCAATATCCGCCGTCAGCGGCGCGTCAAAGGCGAGGTGATAGGTCGCGTGATCGCCTACCACGTTGACCACCGGCGAGCCGGCTTTCCGCGCGTTGTGCAGATTGGACACGCCGTTGGCGAGGCCGGGACCGAGATGCAGCAGCGTGCAGGCGGGCTTGCCGGCCATCCGTGCATAGCCGTCGGCCGCGCCGGTGACCACGCCTTCGTCCAGCGCCAGCACCGGGCGCATGCCGGGCACGCGGTCGATGGCGGCGACGAGTTGCATTTCGGAGGTGCCGGGATTGGCGAAACAGAGTTCGATGTCGCTCGCAACGAGCGTGGCGATGAGCGCTTCGGCGCCGTTCATGGGGTGCTCCTGATCTCGGGGTAAAGCAGCCGGTCGGCCACGCCCGCGCGTGGTGCCGTATTGTGACCAATCGGGGCGGGTTTGTAGATCGTCCCGTTGCCCGCGCCCGCCGGCTTCCTTTACCGTGCGGCCTTCCCCCCGCCGGCAGTCCACACCCCATGTTTGCCAATTCGCCAGCCCCGGCGCCCGCGCCGCGCATCTTCCGCGGCTGGATTGTGGTCGCGGCCGCCTTCTCGGTGCTGTTTCTCGCCTACGGCCTGCAGTTCAGCTACGGCGTCTTCGTCACCCCGATGGCGACCGAACTCGGCTGGAGTCGAGCCGACACCTCACTGCCCTATTCGCTCTACGTCTTCGGCTACAGCGTCTTGAGCGCGGTCACCGGTCGCGCGACCGACCGCTACGGCCCGCGCGTGGTGATCCTCTGTGGCGCGCTGCTGCTTGGCCTCGGCTGGGGCGCCAGCGCGCTGGTCAGCGAACGCTGGCAGTTGCTGCTGTCGCTGGGCGTGGTGGCCTCGTTCGGCATGAGCGTGGCCTGGGTGCCGTGCAATGCCACGGTGGCGCGCTGGTTCATCCGCCGACGGGGCTTTGCCGTCGCCTTGGCTTCCAGCGGCACCAGCTTCGGTAATTTTCTGGTGCCTTCGCTGGCGGCGTCGGCCGTCGCCGCCTATGGCTGGCGGCCAACGCTGGGCGGCATGGCGCTGGCTTGTGCCGCCTTGATGCTGCTCGCCGCAGGCTTCATGGCCCGCGATCCGGAAAGCCTCGGCCTGCGCCCGGACGGCGACCCCGCGCCGGCCGTCGCCGCGCCGCCGGTCACCGGCATGACGGTGCGAGAAGTGCTGTGGACCGAGCCTTTCCTGCTGCTCATCGGCATCTATCTGTTGACCTGGCTGGTGGTGTTCGTGCCTTTCGTACACGCCGCCGCCTACGCGGAGGATCTGGGCTTCGGCAAAGTGGCCGCGGCCTCGGTGCTGAGCGCGATCGGCTTGGGTGGCGTGCTGGGCCGCTTGTCGTCGGGCGTGTTGAGCGATCGGCTCGGGCAGTTCGCGGTGCTCATCGGCATCTTTTCCCTGCAGGCGCTGTCGTTTGTGATGTTCGCCTACGCCGGCTCGCTGGCCCTGTTATGGCTCGCCGCGGCGGTGTTCGGCTTTTCCTACGGCGGCGGCGTGACGGTCGTGGCACCGCTCTGTTCCGCGCTGTTCGGGCGTGCCCATGTGGCGAGTGTGGTGGGGGCACTGTTTGCGATTGCCGCCTCACCTGCGGCCCTGGGCCCCTGGCTCGCGGGCTGGTTGCACGACACTACCGGCGACTACGACGCGGCGTTCTTGTGGTCGGCGGCGGTGAACGCGCTGGCGCTGGGCTTGAGCGTGGTGCTGGCGGTCCGGCAGCGGGGTCGCCGGGCTTTGTAGGCGCGTACGCCAAAGCAACGCCCGAGGCAATCGCCGAATTCGTCGCGGCGGTGCTGCTCCCACGGGTTTCGTGGGAGGGGCTTTGCCCCGACTGAGGCGGTTGTTGACCTGGCGCGCGCGTCGCGGCGGTGCCGCTCCCACGAGAGATGCGCGGTGATCGATGTTGGCGATAGAACGCCGGATCTCCTAAACGGCTTGCACCGCGCCCGCAGGTGGCGCGCTGCCTGCGCGCCCGTTCCTCAGGCCTTCGCCACCTTGACCTTCTTGGCGCGGGGCGCCGCCTTCGGATTTGGGCTCGGCGCCGCTTCGGCCGGCATGTCTTCCATCCGCAGCGCGAAGAACTCGCGGCGCGCGAACTTCCACACGCCACGATGCTTCTCATACTCATCGTGGTAGTAGCCGGCGCCGAGCCAGGCCATATCGCGCTTCGCGCTACGCAGGTCGAGATAGCTTCGGCCGGTGGCCCGCCCCTTCTTACCCAACTCCACCACCACGTTGTGGATGAACGGGCGCGGCGTAATGGCCAAGCCGCGGGCGTAGAAATCGAGCAGTTCCGTCTGCCCCTGTGCGCGCATGGTCTGCTCGGGCGTGACGATCGCGAACTCACCGTCCGGCGTGAACAGCTTCACCAGCCCTTCGATGTCATTGCGCCACACCAGATCGCAGTAGCGCGCCGGCAAGTCACGAATAGCCTCGCGGTCCAGCATAGCCTTCAGCGCTTCTTCCATTTTTTTCATACGCCCTGCTCCCGGAAAAATTTGTTTTTTATGGCTTGGGTCAGGGCTGGGTGGCCCTGTCGGGGATTATTGATGATGGACTTGGCGCTGTCAGCGCCGGCGTAAACTCGGCATCGAACGGCAGTTCGTCGGCACTCAGGCTTTCACGCGCCAGCAACAGCGCAGCGCCTGCGTCCAACGCCGGCCGGCGCCGCTGCAGGATCGCCGTCGCCCGGGCGTAGGCTTCGTCCAGCAAGGCCTTTACCGCCAGATCGATCTCGCGGGCGGTGGCTTCGGCGCAACGGCGCGTGATCGCGCCGCCGGCAAGGCCTTCGCCCAAAAAGCCCGGTCGGGCATCGTCGTAGACCGCCTGGCCGAGGCTTTCCGTCATGCCGTAACGCATCACCATGTGCCGCGCCACTTCGGTGACCTTGTCGAGGTCGTCGGCCGCCCCGGTCGAGATTTCGCCCAGCGCCAGCGCTTCGGCGGCGCGCCCGCCCAGCAATACCGCGAGGCGGTCTTTCAACTGTTGGCGGGTCATGAGAAAGCGGTCTTCGGTCGGACGCTGCAAGGTGTAACCCAGCGCGCCAATGCCGCGCGGAATGATCGAGACCTTGTGCACGAGGTCGATGTCCGGCAGCGAGCGGGCGACCAGCGCATGGCCAATCTCGTGCAGGGCGACAGCCCGCCGCTCGTCGGCGGCCATCACCCGCGAGCGCTTCTCCACGCCGGCCACGATGCGTTCGATGGCGGCCGTGAAATCCGCCAGCGTCACCGTGGCGGCGTTGTGGCGGGTCGCGAGCAGCGCGGCTTCATTGACCAGATTCGCCAGATCCGCGCCCGTAAACCCCGGCGTCAGCGCCGCGATGGGGTCGAGATCAAGATTCGTCACCGTGCGGATTTTGCGGATATGGACCGCGAGAATTTGCACCCGACCCTGACGGTCCGGGCGATCCACCACCACCTGCCGGTCGAAGCGCCCGGCGCGGAGCAACGCCGGGTCCAGCACTTCCGGGCGATTGGTCGCCCCCAGCAGGACAATGCCGCTGGACGGATCAAAACCGTCGAGTTCAGACAGCAGTTGGTTCAGGGTCTGTTCTTTTTCGTCCATGCCGCCCATAGCGAAGGGTCCGCGCGCCCGCCCCAAGGCGTCCAGTTCGTCAATGAAAATGATGCTGGGCGCGGTCTGCCGCGCCTGCTCAAACAAGTCGCGCACCCGCGCGGCGCCAACGCCCACAAACATCTCCACAAACTCGGCCCCGGAGATCGAATAAAACGGCACGCCCGCCTGTCCCGCGACCGCCCGCGCGAGCAGCGTCTTGCCGGTGCCCGGCGGCCCCACCAGCAGCACCCCTTTCGGAATGCGTGCGCCAAGCCGCCCGTGGGTCTGCGGATCTTTCAGAAAATCGACCACTTCCTGCAGTTCGGCCTTGGCTTCGTCGACGCCGGCAACGTCGGCAAACTTCACCCCGGTCGCGCGTTCGACGTAAACCTTGGCGCGCGATTTCCCGATCGACATCAGCCCGCCCAAGCCCTGCTTCTCAGCGAGTTTGCGGATGACCAGCAGCCACAGGCCGAAGAAGAACAGCACCGGCAGCAGCCAGGACAGCAGATCCCGCCACAGCGTGCTTTCGATGACGCCAGCAAACTCCACCCGATGCGCCGCCAGTTCGCGGGCAAACGAGGGCGCGACGCGCACGGTCACGAAGCGCTGGAAGCCCTCGGGGCTGACCTGCCGCAGCTCGCCCTCCAGCGTCGCGCTGCCGACGCGCACGGAAGCAATCTGATTTTCGGCCAGCAGCTGCTCAAAGCGGCTATAGGGGATCTGGGCGATGCCGCGCGAGTTCGCCCACCACCACTGCAGGATGAGCACGAGCAGCGCGGCGGCCACCAGATACGCGGCGTTGATTTGGTCGGCCCGACGCATGCGCGATCTCCCGGAGCGGCAGGACGCCGCCGTTAGCGCATAGGGTGAGGGAGCGGACCGGCCGGGGTGTTGACGCAGACCCGGGTTTTACTGCGCATGGGGAGGGCTCATTGGCCGCGATTCGGAACGCGAGCGGCGGAGACTCAGTGATCCTCCGGCCGCGTGCGTAGCGCCTTGATTTCACCGCGGCGGGTTTTCGCCGCCAGCCGCCGCTGCTGCGAGCCGCGGGTAGGCCGGGTGGCCTTGCGGGTTTTCGGCACGTGGGCGGCGGCGAGGATAAGTTCGCGCAGGCGGTCCAGCGCGTCTTCCAGATTCCGCTCCTGGGTGCGGTGGCGTTGGGCCTTGATGACGACCACGCCTTCGCGGGTAATGCGCCGGTCGTGCTGGGCAAGAAGCTGCGCTTTCAGCGCTTCCGGCAGCGACGACGCGCCGATATCAAAACGCAGATGCACGGCGCTGGCGACCTTGTTGACGTTCTGGCCGCCCGCACCCTGCGCGCGCACGGCGTCGGTTTCGATCTCGTGGTCGGGTAAGGACAGTCGGGGGGAAATCACAAACATGCCGGCAATCTACACGGGCATCCGCAGGGTGCGCGAGCCTGCTACGCTCGCGACCTTCCCTCTCACCGGAGTTCGACACACATCATGGCCAGCACCCTGTTTGACCTGACCGGCAAGGTCGCCCTCGTCACCGGCTCCACCAAAGGCATCGGCCGCGCCATTGCGACCGAACTCGCTCGCCACGGCGCGCAGGTGGTGATTTCCAGCCGTAAGGCGCCGGCCTGCGAAGAAGTCGCGGCCAGCATCAACGCCGAACTGGTCGGCCAGCCGGGCGGCGCAATCGCCCTGCCCGCCAACGTCGGGCGCAAGGCCGAACTCGAACAGCTGGTGGCCAGCACCGTCGCGCAGCTGGGCAAAATCGACGTGCTGGTGTGTAACGCGGCGGTCAATCCGTTTTACGGCTCGATGCGCGACCTGCCGGACGAAGCCTTCGAGAAAATCCTCGGGACCAACATCATGGCCAACCACTGGCTGGTGAACCTGGTGCTGCCGGGCATGATTGAGCGGAAAGACGGCGCCATCATCATCGTCTCGTCCATCGGCGGCCTGCGCGGCCACGACACCCTGGGCGCCTACTGCATTTCGAAGGCGGCCGACCTGCAACTGGTGCGCAATCTCGCGGTGGAAAACGGCCCGCATAACATCCGCGTCAACGCCATTTCGCCCGGCCTGATCCGGACCGATTTTGCGCGCGCGCTGTGGGAAAACCCCGAGTTGCTCGCCGAACGCACTTCGCAAGATCCCCTGCGCCGCATCGGCGAGCCGGCCGAAGTGGCAGGGATTGCGGTGTATCTGGCGAGCCGTGCGGCGAGCTTCACCACCGGGCAAAACTTCGTGGTGGATGGCGGCAGCACCATCTGAGGCGCGAGGCGAGTTTTTTTTCGGGCGGCGCCGAATTTGCCCTACAAAAACGGCGCCCGCGGCCGACATAGCGAGTGAGCACCGTCGCCTTATCTGCCGAGGACAGCCCCTCAAATGACCGAACAGGATCTCGACCGCGTCTATGCCCAGTTACAGGAGGCCGTGACAGAGCAAATCCCTGGCCAGAGCTCGCTGTTCCTGGCCCGCTTTGCCCTGCTGGCGATGCAACAGATTGACGATGTGAACACGATCAGCGGCCTCATCAAGGCCGCCAGTCTGCGCAAGGAAGATTTTCAGCCGCGTTCGGCCTGAGGCGACCCGCCTCAGGTTTCGCGCATGGTGCGCCGGAGCACGGTGGTCACCGGTTCCAGCCAGTACTCAAGCAGCGTGCGCTCCGAGGTCTTGACGAAGACTTCGGCCGCCATGCCGGGCTGAATCTTCAGCCCCACCGCCCGCTGCAAGGACGCCTCGTCCGCCACCACCCGCACCGAGTAGTAGGGCAAGCGCGTGGCTTCGTCGATCAGGCGATCGGCCGAGACGTAGTCCACGCTGCCGGTGATGAGCGGCGTGGTGCGCTGATCCAGCGCGCTGAGCCGCACTTCTGCCGAGGCGCCCACTTTCACTTCGTCGATGTCCTTCACGTCCAGCTTCACATCGAAGATCAGTTTCCGCTGCACGGGCACGATATCCATCAGCGCCTCACCGGCGCGCACCACGCCACCGACGGTGAAAATCTTGAGGCCCACCACGGTGCCGCCAATGGGCGCCGTGATCCGCTGCCGTTTGAGCGCATCGCGCGACGGACGCATGCGGTCCTGCAAGTCGAACACCCGGGCCTGCGAATCGGTCAGTTCCGACGCCGCCTCCTGCACATAGCGGTCGACCAGCCCGACCCGCCGCAGTTCGAGATCGGTGATGCGCTGCTCGGCGCGCGCGATGTCGGCGCGGTGCGCGCCCCGCCGCGAGGCGAAGTCTTCCATGCCTCGGCGCAGCGCCAGGATTTGCGTTTTCTGCACGTACTGTTTGGCTTCGAGCGTGCGATTGGCGGCGACTTCTTCCTCGAACAGCGCAATCGCCCGCTCTTCGGCGGCCACCTGTTCCTTGAGGCCAGCAATTTCCTGCCGCGCCTCGTCGGCCTGCTGGGTCATCAGCTTCAGCTGCGCGTTGAGCGCGTCCAGCTTGCTGTTGAAGAAACGCTGCTCGCTTTCCATCAGGGCCAGAATGCCCGGCAGCTCGCGGCGAGACGTCAGTTCCGGCGGGAAATTGATGGTCTCCTGGCGATCGCGTTCGCTTTTCAGGCGCGCGTTCTTGGCCAGTTCCGCATCAAGCTGCCCGGTGACGATGTCGAGGCTGGCCGAGACCTGCTCGCTTTGCAGTTCGACCAGCGTCTGTCCGGCCTGCACCACGTCGCCATCGCGCACGTGGATGGCGGCCACGATGCCGCCCTCGAGATGCTGCACGGTCTTGCGGTTCGACTCGACCTTGACCTCGCCGGCCGCGATCACCGCCGCACTGAGCGGCACCAGCGCGGCCCAGCCGCCGAAGCCCAGAAAGGCGACCGCAATGATGATCAGGCCAGACCGCACGGTAGCGCGGGCGTCCAGCGTCGGCGCCTCGTCGCCCACCACTTTCAGCGAGCGCTCAGCCACGTTTCACCCCCTCATCCTTGACCGCCTGCAGCGGCGGCCCGGCCGGTTTGCTCAGTTGCCGCATCACTTCGGCGGTCGGCCCAAACAGCTCCAGACGGCCTTCCCGTAGCACCGCCAGTTTGTCGACGCCGGCCAGCAGGCTGGGCTTATGACTCACGATGATGACCGTGATGCCGGCTGCTTTTAGTCCACGCAGGCAGGCGACCAGCGCGTCTTCGCCGGCGGCATCGAGGTTGGAATTGGGCTCATCCAGCACCACCAGCCTCGGGTTGCCGTAGAGCGCACGGGCGAGGCCCACGCGCTGACGCTGGCCGGCCGACAAGGCCGCGCCGCGTTCGCCGATATCGGTTTCGTAACCCTGCCCAAGACCGAGGATCAGATCGTGTACCTGCGCAAGCTGGGCGGCTGCCACCACCTTCGCGCTGTCGACCTCGCCCAGTCGGGCGATGTTCTCCGCCACGGTGCCGGCCAGCAGTTCGACATCCTGCGGCAGGTAGCCAAGGTGCACCGCCAGTTGCTGGCGGTCCCACTGTGAGAGTTCCGCACCGTCCAGCCGCACGGCGCCGGCGGTCGGCCGCCAGACGCCGGCCAGCAGGCGGGCCAGCGTGGACTTTCCGGCAGCGCTCGGCCCAATCAGACCCAGTGATTCGCCGGGCGCCAGCGCAAAGCTGACGCCGCGCAGAATGATGCGGTCGGGGGAGCGTACGCCGAACGACACCGTGTCGACGGTGACCTGCCCCTGCGGGTCGGGCAACTGGGTGCGCTCGGCATCGTCGCGCCGCTGTTCCTGCATCAGTTCGTCCAGCCGCTTGTAGGCGCTGCGCGCATCGACGAAAGCTCGCCAGCCCGCGACCGCCAGTTCAACCGGCGCCAGCGCGCGACCCA
>JAURHQ010000609.1 GCA_030833185.1 Gammaproteobacteria bacterium
TCGGCGCGCATCTCCCGCATACGTGCGCGCTTCTTCGAGCGAGTTCGCGCACGACATCCAAAGACGATGATCGCACGCGATGACGTCGAGCGCGCGAGCGCGAGGGAGGATGGCGTTGGACGAACGGATGGCGCGGACGCGCGCGGGCGAGCGCGCGCGCGCGCGCTTCGGCGAGCGAACGATACGTCGACGACGACGGTTTTAGGGACGATAACGTCGATGACGGAGATGAGGGCGAACGTCATCGCGGTCACGATCGCGCTCGTCATGGTAGCGCTCGCGGCATCGGCGGGGAGTGCGACGAGGATGGGGACGCGAAGCGCGGCGAGTCGTTTGGGCGAACCCGCGTTCGAGGGCGAGGGCGGGGGCGGGGTGGCGCCCACTGCGGAGAACGACGCGGACTTTGCGGGACTGGAAGCGTGGCTGCTCTCCGCGCCGCCCGGCGAGGCGCCTGCTAGCGCCTTTCCCTACCTGCGCGTGAAGCGCTACGGCGAGAACTCGCGGGGCGTGCACGCGCGGTGCGACCTGCCCGCAGAGGTGGAGGTGATGTCCATA
>JAURHQ010000610.1 GCA_030833185.1 Gammaproteobacteria bacterium
GGCGCCGAGGCCGACGTAGGAGCCGACGCCGACGCGGGAGAGGTCCGCCGCGACCTCCAGCAGCTGCTGCGGGGTCTCGGCCGCGTCCAGGCGCCCCAACGCCGCGCGGACGCCGGCGGGCAGTTCGGCGGGGCCGGCTTCGAAGGCCAGGGCGGAGCGCCAGAAGTCGGCGATCTTGCGCTGGGCCGGGGTCAGGTCGCGGCCCGGCGCCAGCAGGTCGCGGTGCAGCGCGAGGACGTCGGCCCGGACCAAATCGTCCAGCCAGTCATAGGAATAATAGGCGGCGCGATCCTCCGCCAGCGGGTGGGCGGCGTTCCAGCGGGCGTTGGCGTGGCGCCAGAAGTCGGCCGTCGGCGCGACGGCGGGGTCGCGGTTGGTCTCGAGGAGGTCGGCCGCCGGCAGGAGGGTGGCGGCGAGGAGACCGGCGAGCAGGGCGGGGAGGCGCATGGGGAGGAACCGAGGAAACCCGCCCGGTCCGCGAAGTAAACCCTAACCCCGGTCAGCGGCGGTCCTGGGCGTAAGCCTGGCCGGTCGGGGTCAGTTTCCCGGCCTCG
>JAURHQ010000611.1 GCA_030833185.1 Gammaproteobacteria bacterium
TGGCGTTGACGGCGTTCGCCGCCGAACCGGCGGACTCTCTGCGCGTCCTCGATCCGCTCGAGCGCGCGGTCTACCAACGCGACCCGACCGGCCGGGCCCGGATCCTGACCGCGGCCAGCATCAACCGGGCCGACGTCGAAATCCGCGTGCTCGACCGTAAGGACCGTCGGGTCGTCCGCGACTGGACCAAGGCCGGCCTCGAGCTGGAAGCCAACAAAGAGCTGTGCAAGCGCCTGGCGCGCCTGCCGAAGTCGGACACCTCATTCTTCGTGCCGCTCGACGCCCTGGTGCGCAAGAGCCCGGCGCAAACCCGTGACATGACGGTGGCGGGCGTGTCCGGCTCCAACTACCTGGTGGCTACCAACAACCTGGCCGGATCGTTCATCGACCTGCTGCGCAACCGCCTGGCGCTGGCCAACGTGGGCGCCACCGTGCTCAACGGCCTGCAGGGCAATGTGCCCATCCCCCGCCAGACCAGCGCGGCCTCCGCGTTCTGGGTTGGTGAAGGCGGCAACCCCACCGAATCGCAGCAGGCTTTCGATCAGGTCTCGAT
>JAURHQ010000612.1 GCA_030833185.1 Gammaproteobacteria bacterium
CGAGCAGCGAAGAAGCCGAAAAACTCCCGAAGATTTCCTACGCTGATAAGATGATCGTCTCGGTCATGGGTGCGGTCTTCAATGTCATCTTCGCCTTCGGGCTAGCCTTTATCCTTTGGTTTACCGGCATGCCGGTCGCGGAAGGCACCTCCAGCACCGTCATCGGCTACGTCCCTGAACAAGTCATCACGAGCTCTGGTCACCTCGCCGAGCTCGGCCTGGGCGGCATCCTCGCCGACGACATGGGCCTGGGGAAGACGATGCAGGTGCTCGCGGCGATGTGCCACTTGGCGGCCCACGGGAAGAAGCATTTCTTCGTGGTCGCCCCGAACAGCGTGCTCGTGAACTGGGAGCGTGAGGTGAAGAAGCACACCAAGCTCAGCCCGATCATCGTCCATGGCTTCGATCGGGATGACGAACTTCAGCAGTGGCAGCGCGACGGCGGGGTAGCCATCACCACTTACACGACCTTGGCGCGGCTGGCGGATAAGATCACGTTGGTTGATTTGCTGGCAGTGGACGAAGCCCATGCGGTCAAGAATCCGACCGCCCA
>JAURHQ010000613.1 GCA_030833185.1 Gammaproteobacteria bacterium
CCGAACACCATCACGGTCTTGTCGATCACGCCTGAGTCGCGCATTTCGCCGATCAGGTCGTTTCCTTCGCGCGAACGCTCACCGACACCCGCGAACACGGAGTAGCCGGAGTGCTCCTGCGCAACGTTGCGAATCAGCTCCTGGATCACGACGGTCTTGCCGACGCCGGCGCCGCCGAAGATGCCGATCTTTCCGCCCTTCTTGAACGGGCAGACAAGGTCGATGACCTTGATGCCGGTCTCGAAGAGTTCGGTCTCGGTGGTGAGGTCTTCGTACGGCGGTGCGGAGCGGTGAATTGGCAGGTACTGATCCACCTTCGCCTCGCCAGCCTGGTCGATCGGCTCACCGAGCACGTTGAACACACGGCCGAGCGTTCCTGCACCAACAGGCACCGAGATCGGTGCGCCGAGGTCGGTCGCCTTCGCGCCGCGGGCGAGGCCGTCGGTTGTGGTCATCGCAACGGTGCGCACGCGGTTGTTGCCAAGGTGCTGCTGCACCTCAACAACGAGCGAACCATCGGCTCGATCAATGCGTACGGCGTTGTAAATCGCT
>JAURHQ010000614.1 GCA_030833185.1 Gammaproteobacteria bacterium
TCCACCCGCCCGAGGACGGCGAGGCGGGCGACGACGGGGGCCGCCCCGCTGCCGGTGCCGCCACCGAGGCCGGTGACGAGCACGACCAACGCGGCGCCGGTGAAGGCCCGCCGCAGGGCGGCCTCCTCCGATTCCGCGGCGACGGAACCGAGCGCCGGCTCGCCGCCGGTGCCCATGCCCCGGGTCTGCGCCCGGCCGACCTGCAGCCCGGCGCCCGGGCCACCTTCGGCGACGAGGCGGGCGTCCGTGTCCACGCGCAGGACCTGCACGTCCGCGGGCAAGCCCGGCGCCAGCCGCGCGACCATCGCGCAACCGGCGCCGCCGAGGCCGACGAGGAGGATCGAGGGGGCGCGGTCCATGCTCAGAAACGGAAGAGGTCGCGGAGCGTCGCGAGGAAACCGGTGGGCCGGCGGACCGGCGGCGGCGCGTCGGTGATGGCGGCGGTCATCATGCCGACGACCCCGGCGTACTCGGGCTTGCGGAAGGACTCGACCTCGAAGGCCGGGACGCCCACGCGCGCCGGCAGGCCGAGCACGAGCTGGACGGCCTCGG